>DASTFE010000306.1:0-8126 GCA_035708905.1 Acidimicrobiales bacterium
CTTCCTGGTGCAGAGCGCCAAGCACGGCTCCGACGTGTCGGGCCCCCGGCTGATGTCCGACATCGCCAGCCAGATCGCGGTCGTGCTGGGCGGCGCGCTGCGCCGGGTCGGCGCCGACTCGGGCGCCGCCGAGCCCTGGGCGGCGGCGATCGTCGGCATGGCGTTCGGGGGCGCGAGCTGGTGGGTCGAGCGCCGCTCGATGTCGCGGCACGATCTCGTCAGCTACCTCAGCCAGCTGCTGTGGTCGGGCCTGGCCGGTGCCGGCCTGGGGGCGCTCGAGCGCGACGGTGGCGAGGGGCCGGCGGGCGCCGACGGGGCTCGCGCCGGCATCCGGGCGGTGCCCGACCGGCCCGCCGCCGGCGATCGCTGACGCGGCACCCTGGTCGCCCGTGCCGCTTGCCGCACGCTGCGTGGTGCACGTTTAACCAGGTCAGGGACAGGGTAGTCGGGCGCCGTCCGCGACCCCGGGAGGGCACCATGCCGAGGCTCCGACCTGTCGCCTGGTTGAAGGATCACGCCGCCACCGGTATCCGGGACATGCCGGGCAACGCCGCCTGGCTCGCCGGTCGGGCCCGCCGGGCGCCGTCCGAGGCGGTCGGCACCGCCAGCGACGCAGTCGGCTCGGCGGGCAGCAGCGTGGGTGGCGCACTCAAGAGCGCCGGCCGGTCGGTCGTCGAGGCCGTCCCCTTCGTCGGGGGCGACGACTCGAAGCCCGTCGAGGAGCAGCTCCAGGAAGCCCGCGAGGCGGCCGAGCGGGCCCACGCCGCCGAGGCGCGGGCCGTGGCCCTGGCCGAGCAGGCCAAGCAGGCCGCCGACGAGGCGAAGCGCACCACCCGCGCCGCGCGCCAGCGCGCCAGCGACACCGAGCGCGCCGCCAAGGGCGAGGCGTCGCAGCGGGTCAGAGAGGTGCAGAAGAACGCCGACGCCCAGGTGAGCGCCGTGGCCCGCGAGGCCGAGGAGCGCGTGCGGCAGGCGCGGGCCAAGGCGGACGAGCAGGTGGCCGGCGAGCGCGAGAAGGCCGACAAGGAGGCCGCCGACGTCATCGCCCGGGCCAAGGCCGAGGCCGAGTCCGAGGCCCACAAGGCCCAGCAGGCCGCCCAGGGCGCCAGCGAGCGGGCCGAGGAGGCCGTCGCGGTGGCGACCCAGGCCCTGGCCGAGGCGCGGGAGCTGGCCGACAAGGCGTCGCAGGCCGCGCTCGATGCGGCGGCCCGGGCGGGACGGGAGGCCGAGCGCCTCGCCGTCGAGGCCGGAGAGGTGGCCACGCAGGCCGCCGCCGACGGGCAGCGCCAGGCGGCCCGCCGAGCCGGCAGCCGCCAGAGCCGGGCCCGCAGCCGCGGCCAGTCCCAGAGCCGGGTCCGCAGCCAGGGTCGGGGTCGCGGCCGGGCGGCGCGCCGGCCGGCGTCGAGCACCGCGAGCAAGCGGGCAGCCGCCGAGGCGCTCGACGGCCAGACCCGGTCCGAGCTGCTGCGCCGGGCCGAGGCGCTCGACATCGAGGGGCGCGCCTCGATGACCAAGGCCCAGCTCGTCCGCGCCATCGAGAAGGCCCCTGCCAGGGGCGCGCAGTCCACGTCCCGCTGACACGCTTCCCCACGGAGGTCGACACGATGCTCTTCCGTCGCAGAACCAGCAGGAAGGACCGGATGGTCGCCGCCGCCTCGCGCTTGCTGCCGTCGCGGCGCACCGTGGCCGCGGCGACGGCCTGGATCGTGGGCGGCGCCGCCGCCCTCACCGCCGCCAGCTCGAGCCTGTCGGCGGTGCGGCAGAAGCAGTCGTGATGCGCCGGCGCGTCCGCCGGGCGCCGGTCGCCGTGCGCAAGGGCGACACGGTCGTCGACGCCCGTGTGCGGGCGCGCCTGCTCGGCCTGCCCCTGCTCGAGCTCGACGCGCAGGTGGTCGTCGCACCGCAGCGTGAGGATCCTGCCGCGCCCGCGCCCGTGCCCGCCGGCGTGCGGGAGGCCCGGGTGCTGCCAGCCGACGGGGGCCCGCCCCCGGATCTGGGCCGGGCGGTGCGCCTGCTGGCCGAGGGCTCGCGCGCGCTCGAGGCCGCGAAGCGCATCGGCTGACCCCGCCGGCGGGCGGTACCTGCCGGGCGGGTGGGGGCTCAGGCGTCGGGCAGCCAGCTCCCGTGGAAGCCGAACGGCACCCGCACGGGCAGGTGGACAGTGGCGACCGGGTCGCCGGCGAAGTCGCGGGCGTCGAGGATGACGACGTCGCTGCGGTCGCTGGCGGCGTCGTAGACGTAGGACATCACCCACCCGTCGTCCTCGGCGGCACCCCCGGCCGGGCTGCCGGGCCGCGGCACGAACAGCGGCTCGAGCGTCACCCGCCCGGGGCCGTAGTCGTGCAGGGCGACGGTGCCGGTGGCCAGGTCGTGCTTGATGGCGGGGCCGTGCTCGACCCCGTCGCCGAAGCCGGCGGTGTAGCCGTAGCGGTGGGGCCGCCCGGTGAGGCGCTCGTCGATGCGGGGGAACTCCTGGCCCCGGTCGTCGAGCGTCTCGGTCTTCACCGTGCCGGAGCCGAGGTCGAGCGTCCACCGCTCGAGCACCGGGGTGCCCTCGTCGGGGCCGTTGAGCCGGGTGGCGAACATGCGGGGGTGGCGGACCAGGTCGACCACGACCGCGTCGCCCGCCTCGTAGGCGTTGAGCGTGTGGAACACGTAGCACGACGGCGCATCGAACCAGCGGACCGCGTCGGCCTCGCCGTCGAGGGGCAGCAGCCCGACCCGGGGCGGGTGGTCGGGGTTCCACCGGTAGGGGAAGCGGGCTCCACCGGCCGCGGCGTCCATGCTGAAGGTCACGGGCAGGTCGAGCAGCACGACGTGGCGTTCGGTGATGGCGCAGTCGTGGACCATGGGCCCGTCCGGCACCGGCACCCGCAGCTCTCGCCGCACCCGAGCGTCGGGGCCCAGCACCACGTGGCGCACGTGGTCCCACGACCAGTGGTAGGTGACGGCGTGCAGGTCGCCGGTGGCCGGGTCGCGGTGGGTGTGGGCGGAGAAGGACCCGTCGAGGGTGCCGTCGAAGGTGCAGCTCCCCACGGTGTCGAGCTCGTCGGTCAGCTCGACGGGCCGGCTGCCGGCCTCGACGAGCGCGAACGTGCGGCCGTCGACGCCGATCACGTGGGTGTTGACGACGTCGTCGCCGCGCACCCACCGGTTGCGGTACCACTCGGCCCGGCCGTCGCGCAGCCGCACGCCGTGCACCATGCCGTCGCCCAGGAACCAGTGGTAGGTGGCGGGGTCGGGTGGGGTCGCCGGGTTGGGGCCGATGCGTACGAGCCGGCCGGCCAGCTCGGGCGGCACGGTGCCGGAGACCGCCAGCTCGGCGACGGTCACCTCCTCGGTCACCGGGGCGAAGTTGCCGTCGAGGAACGTGGTCGTGGTCATGCGGAGTCTCCTTCGAGGGAGGGGGTCAGGGGATCGGACGGGTCGAGGACGGGCACGCCGGCGGGGTCGATGCCGAGCGTGAGCGCCGTGGACAGGGCGAGGACGCGGCCGGCGGCGCCGTCGCCGACGACACCGGGCAGCGCGCCGTGCAGGGTCAGCTCGGCCACCCCGTGCACGTGCGCCCAGACGGCGGCGGCCAGCACCTCGGGCCGCTCGCCGGCCTGCCAGCCCTCGGCCTGGGCGGCCTCGACCAGGTCGACGAGCTGGCGGAACGAGGCCATGCCGTGGTGCTGGTAGCCCGCGTCGGTGACGTCGACGCGCTCGGGGCGGAACGTCACGGTGAACACGCCGGGGTCGGCCAGCGCGAAGCGCACGTAGGCGTGCCCGGCGGCCGCGAGCCGCTGGCGGGCGCCGAGCCGGTCGCCGCGGGCGGCCGCGACCTCGTCCGCCTCGGCCAGGGCGGCGTCGACGGCGGCGATCAGCCGGGCGAAGCCGTCGGCGGCCACGGCGGCCAGCAGGGCGGCCAGCGTGGGGAAGTGGCGCAGCGGCGCGCCGTGGGACACGCCGGCCCGGCGGGCGATGGCCCGCAGGGTCAGCCCCTCGAGTCCCTCGCTCGCCGCCACGTCGCGGGCGGCCTGCAGCAGGCGCTCGCGGGGAGAGGACGTCCGCTCGGCGGTGCTCACGCCGACGCCAGCAGCCCGATGCCGAGGGTCACGAGGCCGATCGCCAGCACCACGGCGCCGGCGGGGACGAGCGCCACCAGGCGGTTCGGCGCGGTGGCCCCCCGGGCGGTGACCGACAGGAAGAAGCCGCCGGGCAGCAGCAGGGCGGCGATGGGCACGGCGGTGCGGGCCACCCACTCGGCCAGGCCGCTCAGGTCGGTGGCGTCGACGAAGGGCTGCACGACGAGGCCGAGGACGAGGTAGACCCCGGCGTGGGCGTGCCCCGCCCGGAAGAACGAGGTCTGCAGCGGCGTGGCCTCCTGCCGGCCGGTGACGATCCGGAACATGAGGGCGCCGCCGGTCTCGACCGTGACGAGGCTGAGGAGCAGCACGCCGGCCATGACGTGCGAGGCGTCCGACAGTTGCATGTAGACACTGTCTACCGATCTGTAGACAGTGTCAACCCCGGTGGCCGGGCGGCGGGAAGCTGCCGGCCGCCATGGTGACGAGCGCGACCAGCGCCTCCTCGACGAGGTCGACCACGTCCGCCCGGTCGAGGTCGCCGCCGCCGGACGGGCCCGGGGTCAGCCAGTGCACCGTGACCTCCTCGGTCAGGGCCACCCAGCCCCGTACCGTGGCCCGCAGCCGGGGCGGCACGGGGGGCGGCACGCCCAGGCCGTCGAGCACCCGGTCGGTGAACGCGGCGCGGGTGCGGTCGTACACCTCGGCGAGCTGGGCATCGCCGCCGCCCGAGCCCCGGATGAACGCGACGTACGCCGCCCGGTTGTCGGCCACGTGGTCGACGAACGCCTCGACGCCGGCCCGCAGCCGGGCGGTCGGCGGCAGGGCGGGGTCGGAGTCGGTGCGGGCCAGCAGGTCGTCGGCTGCGGAGCGGGCGACCGCCACGTGGAAGTCGCGCTTGGTCGGGAAGTAGTGGAACAGCAGCCCGCGGCTGATGCCGGCCGCGGCGGCGATGTCGTCGATCGCCACCTGGTCGAGCGGGCGCGTGCTGAGCATGCGACGGCCCAGCTCGACGAGCTGGGCGCGGCGCGCGTCGGGATCGAGGCGGGTGCGGGGGGCGTGCGCCACGGTGCGATCCTATTGACTTCGGCTCAACAACGTTGCGATCATCGTCGATCAGACGTCGGCACGTCGGCACGACGTCCTGGGGGGCCAGTCACACGGAGCATCGGCATGGCACGACGCGACGACTTCGATCTCGACGGCGCACTCGCGCTCGTCACCGGCGCGGGCAGCGGCATCGGCCGGGAGATCGCCCTCGAGCTGGCCCGCAAGGGCTCGCGCGTCCTCGCCGTCGACCTGCAGGCCGACACCGCCGAGAAGACGGCCGCCAGCTGCAGCGAGCTGGGCCGGGATGCGCACGGCCTGGCCTGCGACGTCGCCGACCTCGACGCCATGCGGGCGCTGGCCGAGCGCGTGCACGGCGAGCACGGCCCGCTCGACGTGCTGGTGAACAACGCCGGGGTCGGCATGAGCGCCCGCTTCGCCGACATGAGCGTCGACGACTGGCGCTGGATCCGCAGCATCAACCTCGACGGCGTCGTCCACGGCTGCCACGTGTTCGGCCCGACCATGCTCGAGCAGGGGCGGGGCCACGTCGTGAACGTGTCGTCGGGCCTCGGGTACACCCCGCGGGCCACCGAGTCCGCCTACGTCACCACCAAGGCGGCCGTGCTGGCGCTGTCCCGCTGCCTGCGGGCCGACTGGGCGGGCGCGGGCGTGGGGGTCTCGGCCATCTGCCCCGGCCTCATCGACACGCCGATCCTCGACGGCACGCGGTTCCTCGGCGAGCAGGCCGGCGTCGCCGAGCGCACCCGGCGGTTGTTCCGGCGCGGGCACCCGCCCGCCCTGGTGGCGCGCGACGTCGTGGTGGCGATCCGCAAGGACAAGGCGGTCGTGCCCGTCGGCTGGGAGTCGAAGCTCGGCTGGTGGGCGCACCGCGTGCTGCCGCTGAGCGCCCAGCAGCACATCGCCCGGTACTCGGTGTGACGCTCGCCGTCGCGCGAGCCGTCGGCTAGAACCTGACGGTATGTCAGAACCTGCGGTGCTCGTCGAGCGCGACGGGCACGTCGTCACCATCACGCTCAACCGTCCGGACAAGAAGAACGCCTTCGACGCCGAGGTGCTGTGCCGGCTGTGCGACGCCTGGGACATGATCGACGCCGACGACGGCGTCCGGGTGGCCGTCATGACCGGGGCCGGCGGCAACTTCTCGGCGGGCGCCGACCTCGACCGCCTCGTCGGGGCGCTGCTGTCGGGCGCGCCGGCCGAGAACGAGTTCGAGGAGCGCATCCGCCAGGACGTCGGCCTGATCTACAAGGGCTTCCTCAAGGAGCACCGGCCCCGCACGCCGATCGTGGCCGCCGTCGAGGGCTACTGCTACGCCGGCGGGATCGAGATCCTGCAGGCGTTCGACGTCCGGGTGGCCGGCGAGGGCGCCAGGATCGCGGTCAGCGAGGTGCAGCGGGGCCTGTTCCCGATGTCGGGATCGACCGTGCGGCTGCCCCGCCAGATCCCGTGGACCGTGGCGATGGAGATGCTGATCACGGGCGAGCCCATCTCGGGGCGCCGGGCCTACGAGGTGGGCCTCGTCGGCCACGTCGTGCCGGACGGCACCGCGCTCGACCGGGCCCGCGAGATCGCGGCCCGCATCGCCCGCAACGGCCCGCTCGCGGTGCGCAACATCAAGGCGTCGGTACTGGCCGCCGACACCGTCCCCGAAGCCGACGCCTACCAGCGCGAGATGGAGCTGGGCATGGAGGTCATGGCGTCGCAGGACGCCCGCGAAGGCCCGCGGGCGTTCCTCGACAAGCGCGAGCCGAACTTCACCGGGACCTGACCCGCGCTCGTCAGGCGACTCGGGGAGGCTCGGCTCGGCACCGCCGGCGCGCCTCGGCCACCGGATGCGGCTCGCCGCCGGCGAAGCGCAGCGCTCCCAGCAGCAGGTGGGCGGCCGGCAGCACGACCGCCTGGCCGACGAGGCCCGGGTGGGCGACACCGAGCATCTCGCGGGCCCAGCCCGGCAGCAGGCCGACCGCCGCCCGCACCACGACCTGGTGCGCGCCGGCCATGACGGGGTTGCCCGGCACCGGGGCCGTCAGGAACCGCATGGCGTCGAGCGCCTGCCCGCCGGCCTCGAGCTCGGGCCGGACGTCGCGGAAGTAGGCCCGCACCGCGGCGCGGCTGCGGGGGACGTCGTCGGCCCCCAGGCGCTCGGCGATCACGGCCACCTCGTGCAGGTAGCGGTCGGCCCGGTCGCCGCGCACCGGGAACGGGGTGAACCGCTGGTGGGCTGCGAGGAAGCCGGCCACCTCGGTGGTGTGGACCCACCGCAGCAGCGCCGGGTCGTCGGCTGCGTACGGCCGGCCGTCCGGCGCCGTGCCCCGCACCTTGCGGTGGATGCTCCGCACCAGCGCGAACAGCCGCTCGGCCACCTCGGTCGAGCCGAAGGTCGTGCCCGTCACGAACGACCCGGTGCGACCCAGCCGCCCGAGCGGGTCGTCGCGGTAGCTCGAGTGGGCCGCCACGCCGGCCATGGCCAGCGGGTGGAGGGTCTGCAGCATGAGGGCCGACAGACCGCCCACCACCATCGCGGGGTCGCCGTGCACCCGCCACGTGACGCTGCCGGGCCCGAACAACCCCGGGTCGCCCGGCGGGTCGCTGTACTGCACGAACGGCAGGCGGTCGGCTGCCAGCGAGCGGGCCACCGGCGCCATGAGCTGGTCGCGCAGCGGGCCGCCGATCAGCGGCACGTCACCCAGGGTCGGCAACGAGACCATCAGCCCTCCCGCGTCGTCCCGTCGTGGCCGCCAGCGTACCTTGACATTCGTCAAGCCCGCCCGCCGGCCCGGTACCCTGCGGCCGTGGTCACCGTCCTGTCCGATCACGAGCTGCTCGACGTCGCCCTCGACGCCTTCGCCGACCGCGGCTACGACGGTACCTCGGTGCGCGAGCTGTGCCGCCGCCTGGGGGTCAGCCACAACCTGGTGCACGAGCGCCACGGGTCCAAGGAGCGCCTGTGGTATGCGGCGATCGAGCACGGCTTCCGCACGCTCGCCG
>DASTFE010000307.1:0-7171 GCA_035708905.1 Acidimicrobiales bacterium
CCCGAGTCGGGGTTCCAGGCGTGGTGGTGCCCGAAGACCAGCACCGGCCGGTCGGCCTCGGCGGCCAGCGTGTCGAGCCACTCGAGCGACTCGGCCGACACGCCGCCCGAGGCCTTGCCGGGGATCGACGTGTCGAGCACGGCGAGCGTGACGCCCGGCAGCGTGCGCGACAGCGGCGCGGTGGAGGCGAAGTCCTCGCCGTGGTAGGCGTCGTGGTTACCGCGCACGTGCAGCATGCGCTCGCCGAAGGCGGGGCCGTAGGCGTCGAGGAACGCCTGGTACTCGGCCCGGGTGCCCATCGAGGTGAGGTCGCCCTTGACCACCACGGCGTCGGGCTCGGCGGCCCGGATGTCGGCGATGGCACACCGGTTCATCATCTCGGGGTAGGGCTCGTCGCCGGGGGCGGTCGTGTAGATGGGGTGGTCGTCGATGCCGTTGAGGACGCCGCACTCGACCTCGCCGAAGTGCACGTCGTTGACGGTGCACACGGTGGCCAGCCGCTCGCCCGGGGGACGGGGCAGGGTGCGGAAGCGGTGGCCGTCCAGGTGGTGCTCGGTGTCGGGCGCCAGGTCACGGTACCGGTGCTCGGTGGTGCCGTCGTGCAGCACCGCCTCGTCGTCGGCGACGGTCGTCAGGTCCACGGCGCGAGGCTAACGGCGGATCGCCCGCCGCCGGCGGGCCTGCGGCCGGGGCTCGCCGCGGGCCCCGTGGTCACCAGGGGCGACCGCGGCGGAGCGGGACCGGCTTGGTCCACCACCGGCCCGAGAACCGCCAGCGGGGGAGCGACCCGGTGTCCTCGGCCGCGGCGGGCCGCGGCCAGGTGACCTCGACGGCCGCGACGATGGCCGCTACCTCCTCGTCGGTCGGCTCGCCCCCGCGGGCGACCGCGACGCCGGTGGGTGCGTGCACCGTCGCCGGTCTCACAGCGGCACGTTGCCGTGCTTGCGCTTGGGGAGCTCCTCGCGCTTGGACCGCAGCAGGTCGAAGCCGGCGATGAGCTTGGCGCGGGTCTCGGCCGGGTCGATGACGTCGTCGACGTACCCTCGCTCGGCGGCCTGGTACGGGTTGGCGAAGCGGTCGGTGTACTCCTCGACCAGCTCGGCCTTGCGGACCACCGGGTCGGCGGCAGCCTCGATCTCGCGCCGGTAGGCGATCTCGACGGCGCCCTGCGGGCCCATGACCGCCAGCTCGCCGGAGGGCCAGGCGTAGGCCAGGTCGGCGCCGATGGACTTGGAGTTCATCACCACGTAGGCGCCGCCGTAGGCCTTGCGGGTGACCACCTGGATGCGGGGCACGGTCGACTCGCAGAACGCGTAGAGCAGCTTGGCGCCGTGCCGGATGATGCCGCCGTGCTCCTGGTCGACGCCGGGCAGGAACCCGGGCACGTCGACGAACGACACGAGCGGGATGTTGAAGGCGTCGCAGGTGCGCACGAAGCGGGCGGCCTTCTCGGACGACTCGATGTCGAGCACGCCGGCCAGGTGCATCGGCTGGTTGCCGACGACGCCGACGACGTGGCCGTCGAGGCGCCCGTAGGCGCACAGGATGTTGGGCGCCCACCGGCGGGCGTACTCGAAGTACTCGCCGTCGTCGACCACGGCCTCGACGACCTTGTGCATGTCGTAGGGCTGGTGCGACGAGGTGGGGATGATGTCGCGCAGCTCGGGGCACAGCCGCTGCGGGTCGTCGCCCGAGGCGACGACGGGGGCCTCCTCGAGGTTGTTGGAGGGCAGGTAGCCGAGCAGGTAGCGGACGTCGTCGAGGCACGAGGCGTCGTCGGCCGAGGTGAAGTGGCAGACGCCCGACTTGGCGGCGTGCGCGATGGCGCCGCCCAGCTCCTGCTGGGTGACGCTCTCACCGGTGACCGTCTTCACCACGTCGGGGCCGGTGATGAACATGTACGACGTGTCCTCGACCATGAACACGAAGTCGGTCATGGCCGGCGAGTAGACGGCGCCGCCGGCGCAGGGGCCCATGATCACGCTGATCTGGGGGACCACGCCGGAGGACTGCACGTTGCGGTAGAAGATGCCGCCGTAGCTGTCGAGGCTGACCACGCCCTCCTGGATGCGGGCGCCCGCGCCGTCGTTGATGCCGACGACCGGCGCGCCGACCTTGAGCGCCAGGTCCATCAGCTTGTGGATCTTGGTGGCGAACACCTCGCCGAGCGCCCCGCCGAACACGGTGAAGTCCTGCGAGAACACGAAGACCTTGCGGCCGTCCACCGTGCCCCAGCCGCAGATGACGCCGTCGGTGTAGGGGCGGTCGTCGAACACGGTCTCGGCCGGGCGCCGGGCCAGCAGGTCGAGCTCGTGGAACGAGCCCGGGTCGAGCAGCAGGTCGATGCGCTCGCGCGCCAGCAGCTTGCCCCGGTCGTGCTGGCGCTGGCGGGCGCGGTCGGTGCCGGGAGCGAAGGCTTCCTCCTTGCGCTTCGCCAGGTCGGCGAGCCTCTCGCTCATGGGGTGGTCGACCATGCTGCCACGGTAGTGGCGCGTCTTCGGCGCCCCGAAATTTCCCGAGGCGGGGGACGGCCAGGCCCCGATGGGCGGTGCCGGCGGGAACCGGGGGTGGTGCGTGCCCTCGTCAGGGTGGTGACGCGTGGGGGCAGTCCCGGGTTCAACTGACACCATCCACTGATTCTGGCACATTTACCGACGACTACGTCGATAGAGGGCCGGCGTACTGATGATCTGTCGCCGCTCCGGGATGCCGGCGCCCTCCGGGGGCGCGCCCAGGCGGGCCGCGGCCGCGCACTACCGTCGGGCCGTGACAGCGAGAAGACACCGGATCACAGCCGTCCTGCTCGCCTCCGTGGTGGCGCTCGCCTCGTGCGGCGGCGACGGCGGCGGCGGCGACGCATCCGCCGCCGACCCCACGACCACCGAGCCGGCGACCGGAGAGGGCGGTGGCTTCGCCGGCGGTGGTGGCGCCACCAGCGGTGAGGTGGCCCTCGTCGCCGAAGCAAAGCCCGCGCAGGTGCAGGTGTACGCGTCGGCCTCCGAGGACGACCCCACCACGACCCTCGACAACCCCAACGAGAACGGCGCCCCGCTCGTGTTCCTCGTCGAAGAGGACCTGGGCGACTGGTTGAAGGTGCTGCTGCCCGTCCGGCCCAACGGGTCGACCGGCTACGTCAGGGCCGCCGACGTGAACGTGGTCGAGAACCCGTACCGCATCGACATCGCCCTGGCCGACCACCGGCTGGTCGTCACCAAGGGCGGCGAGGTCGTCGCCGACGAGCCCATCGGCGTGGGCACCGAGTCGACCCCCACGCCCGGCGGCAGGTACTACATCAAGGAGCTGCTCCAGCCGCCCGACCCCGGCGGCGCCTACGGGCCCTACGCCTACGGCCTGTCGGGCTTCTCCAACGTGCTCGAGGAGTTCAACGGTGGCGACGGGGTCATCGGCATCCACGGCACCAACGAGCCCGAGCTCATCGGCACCGACGTCAGCCACGGGTGCATCCGCATGTCGAACGAGGCCATCACCGACCTGGCGGCCGTGCTGCCGCTCGGAACGCCCGTGCACATCGCCGCCTGACGGGCGGCCCCGGGACGCGGAACGGCCCCGCCCCCCAGGTGGGAGGCGGGGCCGGGTCGCACCGGCTCGGACGAGCCGGAGGGTCGGTGTCAGCCGGTGAAGGTCGGCGTGGCCACGACGGGCGCGGCGGGCGCCGGCTCCTCGGGCTCCTCGGCCGGCGGCGCCGGGACGGTCGTCGTCGATGCCGGGTCGCCCGTCACCTCGAAGGCCGCGGGCCCGTACTCGGCGATCGCGGTGCCGCTGCCGTCGTTGACGAAGCAGGTGGCCGTGATCTGGTAGGTGCCGGGGGAGGTGCCCTCCTGGGGCACGATGACGTACAGCCAGTCGCCGGCCTCGTCGGCGATGACCGGGTTGTCGGGGTCCTGGTCCTCGACGGGGATGCCGTCGACGAAGGCCTGGATGGCGCCCGGGCCCTGCTCGCCGAGGCAGCCGCCGCCGGTGAGGACGACCTCGGTGCCGACCGGCCCGGACGTGGGGTCGATGGTGAGGGGCAGGGCGCCCTCCTGGGCGCCGGCGGGGACGCCGGCCAGGAGGGCGGCGGCGCCGAGACCGGTCGCGGCTGCCAGTGCAGCCAGCCTGTGCTTCATGGAGTCTCCTCGGACTGTCGCCCCTGCGGGCGGGGGATGGTGTGATGATCAGCAGGCGAACCCCCCGGGTGGGCGCGGGCACGAACGGCGCCGGGCCCGCGGCCAGCGGGTGCTCGTACATCCGGGGACCCCAGCAGCTCCGCCGAACTGACGCACGGACCGTAGCTGCCTCCGTCGCCGCGGTGCGCGCGCCCCCCGGCCCGCCGTCAGGGCGTGCGGGCCTCGGCGCCGACCCATACGCTGCGCCCCCGTGGACCTGCCGATCGCGCCGCCCGTGAGACCGATGCTCGCCAAGGCGGTGTACGACGTGCCCCGCGGGGCGGGCCTGCTGTTCGAGCCCAAGTGGGACGGCTTCCGGTGCGTCGTGTTCCGCGACGGCGACGAGGTCGTCCTGGGCAGCCGCAACGACCGGCCCCTCACCCGCTACTTCCCCGAGCTGGTCGGGGCGCTGCGCGCTGCGCTGCCCGACCGGTGCGTGGTCGACGGCGAGATCGTGGTCGTGGGCAGCGACGGGCTCGACTTCGAGGCGCTGCAGCAGCGGATCCACCCCGCCACCTCGCGCATCAACCGCCTCGCCGAGGAGACCCCGGCGTCGTTCGTGGCCTTCGACCTGCTGGCGCTGGGCGACCGCGACGTGTGCGACCGCCCCTTCAGCGAGCGCCGCGCGCTGCTCGAGCAGTCGATGCCGCCCGACGGGCACCCGCAGGTGCGCATCACGCCGATCACCGGCGACCCGGACGTCGCCGAGGACTGGTTCCACCGCTTCGAGGGCGCGGGGTTCGACGGGGTGATGGCCAAGGCCGGCGACCAGCCCTACGTGCAGGACGCCCGCACGATGGTCAAGGTCAAGCATCAGCGCACCGCCGATGCCGTGGTCGCGGGGTTCCGCTGGCACAAGGACGGCGAGGGCATCGGCTCGCTGCTGCTCGGCCTGTACGACGACGCAGGTTCGCTCAACCACGTCGGCGTCGCCACGTCGTTCACCGCCGCCCGCCGGCGCGAGCTGGTCGCCGAGGTCGAGCCGCTGCGCGAGGGCGCGCTCGAGGGGCACCCGTGGCAGGCGTGGGCCCAGGCCCAGGCCCACGACGGCACCAGGCTGATGCCGGGTGCGCCCAGCCGGTGGAACGCAGCCAAGGACCTGTCGTGGGAGCCGCTGCGACCCGAGCGGGTCGCCGAGGTGCGCTACGAGCACCTGCTCGGCGGCCGCTTCCGCCACGCCTCGCGGATGGTCCGCTGGCGCGACGACAAGACCCCGGCGGAGTGCACCTACGACCAGCTCGAGGCGGTGGCCCCCGCCGAGCTGGCCGCCATCTTCGGCCCGCCGGACTGACCTACAGCGCGGGCACACGCGGGATCGCCTCGACTTGACCCGCGGGTCAAGACATGCTGCGCTGGTGGGCCCGGGTGCTCTCCCGCCGATCGACCATGCACGAGAGGTAGCGATGACCGACACCGCCGATCGCACGACCGCCGGCGATCCCGTCGCCGAGGTCAAGGACTGGCTCGCCGAGAACTGGGACCCCGACCTCACCGTCGCCGAGTGGTGGGAGCGCCTGGGCACCTCCGGGTGGGCGGTCCCGACCTGGCCGTCGGCCTGGTTCGGCAAGGACCTCAGCCGCGCCGAGGGCGTGCGCGTCCAGCAGGCCATCGCCGACTTCGGCGCGCTGCCGGCGCCGGGCGGCCTCGGGCTGATGCTGGCCGGCCCCACCATCGCGGTGCACGGCACCGACGAGCAGAAGGCCCGCTACCTGCGCGACATCGTCACCGGTCAGAAGGCGTGGTGCCAGCTGTTCAGCGAGCCGGGCGCCGGCTCCGACCTGGCCGGGCTGAACGCCCGGGCGGTCAAGGACGGCGACGAGTGGATCGTCAACGGCCAGAAGGTGTGGACCTCGGGCGGCCATGTGGCCGACCTCGGCATGCTCATCGCCCGCACCGATCCCGACCAGCCCAAGCACGCGGGCATCACCTACTTCGCCATCGAGATGCGCCAGCCCGGCGTCGAGGTGGTGCCCCTGCGCGAGATGACGGGACGGGCGCTGTTCAACGAGGTCTTCCTCACCGATGCCCGGGTGAGCGACGACGCGGTGATCGGCGGCCTCAACAACGGCTGGCGGGTGGCCAACACCACGCTGATGTTCGAGCGCTCCAGCCTCGGCGCCGGCGGCGGCTCGTCGGCGGCGTCGCTCGCCAGCCCCGGCACCATCGCGGGCGACCTCGACAGGCGGGCCGGCGACTTCGTCGCCACCGGCGGGCGGCGCGGCGGCGGGGGCGGCACGCTGTTCGGCGCCTCGGCCAAGGGCCTGATCGGCATGGCCAAGGGCAATGGCCGGGCGCAGGACCCGTCGATCCGCCAGAAGCTGATGCAGCTCCACGCCATCGGCGAGGTGGCGCGCTACAACAACCTGCGGCTCAAGGCGGCGATGGCGGCGGGCAAGGACATTCCCGGCCTGCCCAACATCGCCAAGCTGCTGATGAGCCAGACGGTGCGCCTGTCGCGCGACCTCGGCCTCGAGATCTGCGGTGGCTACGGCACCCTGCACGCCTACGACCCCGACGACCGCAAGGCCCTCGACGCCGCCACCGGCATGCCGTTCCTGTCGGGCATCACCGAGATGGCCCTGTTCGCCCAGGGCCCGCCGATCTACGGCGGCACCGACCAGGTGCAGCGCAACATCATCGGCGAGCGGGTCCTCGGCCTGCCCAAGGAGCCGGGTTTCGACAAGGCCACCCCCTTCAAGGACCTGCCCAAGAACGGCTGACCCGCGGCTGTCACAGCCGCGGCCCCCGCGGCGTCGAGTGGGTGACGAGGAGGTTCGTGGCCCATGGACGAACGACGTGACGTGGTGGTGGTCGGTGGCGGCCTGGCCGGTCTGACCGCGGCGGCCACCGCCGCCTCGCCGGCTCGCTCGGTGCTGCTGCTCGACGGGCACCCGGCCGCCGACCGGGCCACCACCGACGTGGTGGGGCGGTTCCGCTTCAACCGGGGCGCCCACGCCCTCTTCCGCGCCGGCGCCGGCGCCGCGGTGCTGGGCCGGCTGGGGGTC
>DASTFE010000308.1:0-35935 GCA_035708905.1 Acidimicrobiales bacterium
CATCGCGCTGGGCACCCACGTGGGAGCCCGGGTGGTGGGACGCCAGGGCGCCCGCCCGGCGGCGGCCGCCGGCTTCGCCCTGGCGGCCGCGGGCCTGCTGCTGCTCGCCCAGGTCCCGGTCGACGGGCAGGCGGCGCTCGACGTCCTGCCGGGCTTCGTGGTCGCCGGCTCGGGGCTGGGGGCGGCGTTCGTCGCGGCCACCACCACCGCCCTGGGCCACGTCGAGCCCCACCGCGCCGGCGTGGCCTCCGGGATGATCAGCACCGGGCACGAGCTGGGCGCCTCGCTCGGCGTGGCGCTGGTGTCGGCGGTCGCCGGCGCCAGCCTCGACGCCGGGGCCCAGGGCGCGCTGTCGGTGGGCGGGTTCGGCGACGCCTTCACGGCGGCGGCCGTCGTCGCCGTCGCCGCCGCCGCCCTGGTGCTGCGGCTCGTGCCGGCAGGGCGGCCCGCGGCCGGCGACGGCCCGGTCTTCGCCCACTGACCCCGTAGCCTTGCCTGGTCGTGACCACGCCCGACCCGTCCAGCCCGGCCACCGTCCCGAGCGCGCCGCCGGCGCGGGCCCGGCGGCGTGCCGACGCCGAGCGGAACATCGCCGCCATCCTCGACGCCGCCCTCGCCTGCTTCAGCGAGGACCCCCAGGCCACGATGGCCGACATCGCCCACACCGCCGGGGTCGGCCGGGTGACGCTGTACGCCCACTTCTCGTCGCGCGAAGAGCTGCTCGAGGCCGCCCTCGACCGGGCGTTGGCCGAGGTGGCCGACGCCAGCGCCGCCGTCGACGCCGAGGCCGGCGACGTCCCGGCCGACGAGATCCTCCGCCGCCACATCCGGTCGTCGTGGTGGGTCCTCGACCGCCACCGCCAGCTCTTCGAGGTCGCCCAGCGCTCGCTGCCCCCGGGGCGCCTGCGCGACCGCCACGCCCCTGCGCTGGGCGACTTCGACGGGCTGCTCGCCCGGGGCCAGGCCGAGGGCGTCTTCCGCACCGACCTGCCGACCGGCTGGCTCGTCACCGTGATCTACAGCCTGTTCCACGCGGCGGCCGAGGACGTCAACGTCGGGCGGCTGCGGCGCGCCGACGCGGCCGGCGTGCTCGAGGCGACGCTGCTGCCGATGCTGGCGGCGCGCTGATCCACGGCCCCGCCGCTCCCGGCGGGTGATCGCCACACCCACCCTGCGCCGAAAGATGGTCACCTGGCGTGCGAACTCGACCATCGTGGCCGCCGGCGCCGGCACATTCTGTGGCAAAGAGGGGCCCGTCTTGGCGTCAATCACTGCCGGCCACAATCGGTATATGTCTTGTGCGACCACTTCGTTGCGAAACGTTGACAGATCGACGTCAATCGTTCATCCTTGGGCCCAACGCTTGGGGAAGCAGGGGGAAGTCGGGACGATTGCTCCGGGTCAGTGCCGCCTCGGAGCCACGCGGTAGCGCGCGTGTCGCGTCCTGATCGGGCATCACCGCCGGGACATACACAGGCACATCGCTCGATGCGATTCGAGCGCGCGCGCCCGCCTGGCCAGATGCCATTTGACGCACAGGGGGAAGTGCGATGCATCGAGTCCGGGGTGGGGGTGGCGGCGACGCCACGCGTCGCCGCACGAGGCGCCGGCGGCCCGGCAGGGTCTCGCTGGCGGTCGGAGTGACGTGCGTGCTGGTCGTGGCGGGCCTGGCCCTCGGCGACATCGGCCTGCTCGGCGGGCCCGCCCACATGGCCCGTGACGTGAGCGCACGGCGGCCCCGCTGGCGGCAGGACGCGCTCCCGTCGCAGAGCCTGGACGGCACGGGCAACAACCGCCGCCACCCGGACCGGGGCGCGGCGGGCACGAACTACGCACGCGTGGCTCCCGCCCGCTACGCCGACGGCCTCGGCGAGCCCGTCGCAGGGCCCGACGGTCGCTACCTCAGCAACCGCATCTTCAACGATTCGCACCAGAACCTCTTCTCCGAGCGCGGCGTCACCCAGTGGGTGTTCGCCTGGGGCCAGTTCATCGACCACACGATCGGCCTGCGCGACGAGGCCGGCGACGAGGCGGACGTCCCCTTCGACACCGGCGACCCGCTCGAGGAGTTCACCAACACCGTGGGGCACATCCCCTTCACGAGATCGGCCGCGGCTCCCGGCACCGGCGTGGACAGCCCGCGCGAGCAGGTCAACACGATCAGCTCGTACATCGACGCCTGGGCCGTCTACGGCGGCAGCGACGAGCGGCTCGAGTGGCTGCGCCAGGGGCCCGTCGACGGCGACATGTCCAACAACAGCGCGTACCTGCTACTGCCGGACGGGAACCTCCCCCGCCGCGACGAGCGGGGCGACCCCGCCGGCGCGCCCGAGATGGCCGTCGACGGCATGCTCCGCGCCCAGCCCCACCGCGCCGCGGTGGCGGGCGACGTGCGCGCCAACGAGAACATCGCGCTGCAGGCCACCCAGACGCTGTTCGCCCGCGAGCACAACCGCATCGTGTCGCTGCTGCCCGCCAGGCTCGGCGAGGAGGAGAAGTTCCAGATCGCCCGGCGGGTGGTGATCGCCGAGCAGCAGTACATCACCTACAACGAGTTCCTCCCGGCCGTCGGGGTGCGCCTCGGCCGCTACCGCGGCTACCGGCCGGGCGTGGACGCATCGCTCACCAACGAGTTCGCCACCGTCGGCTACCGGGCCCACAGCATGATCCACGGCGAGCTCGAGCTCGAGGCGGCGGCCGACCGCTACGCCCCCGAGGAGATGGCGGAGTACGAGGCCATGGGCATCGAGATCGAGGCGTCGCCCGACGGTGCCGAGCTCGAGATGGCCGTGCCGCTCAACGTGGCCTTCTTCAACCCCGACCTGGTCGAGTCGCTGGGACTCGGGCCGGTGCTGCAGGGCATCGGGCTCGAGGCCCAGTACAGCAACGACGAGATGATCGACAACCAGCTGCGCAGCGTGCTGTTCCAGATCCCGTCGCCGGACAACCCCCGCTGCCTCGACGGGCCCGAGCTGCCCGCCTGCTACCAGGGCGTGGTCGATCTCGGCGCCCTCGACGTCGAGCGGGGCCGCGACCACGGCATGCCGAGCTACAACGAGCTGCGCGAGGCGTACGGGCTACCCCCGAACGCCTCGGTCCGCGAGATCACCGGCGAGTCGACCGAGTCGTTCCCCGACGACCCGCTGCTCACGCCGGGTGCCGAGGTCGACGACCCGGACAGCCTGGAGATCGTGCGGCTGTGGGGCCGCGACGGCGCGGCGATCCCGCTCGACAGCGACGAGGCCGAGAGCTCGGCAGTCCGGGCCGAGCGCCGCACCACGCTCGCCGCCCGCCTCGCCGCCGTCTACGGCAGCGTCGACGAGCTGGACGCGTTCACCGGCATGGTGGCCGAGGCCCACGTGCCGGGCACCGAGTTCGGCGAGCTGCAGCGGGCCATCTGGACCGAGCAGTTCCGGGCGCTGCGCGACGGCGACCGGTTCTTCTACGGCAACGACCCCGGGCTGTCGGCCATCCGGCGCGCCTACGGGATCGACTTCCGCGTCACCCTGGCCGAGGTGATCGCCGCCAACAGCGACGTGCCGCTCGAGGACCTGAGCCCGAACGTGTTCGTGGTCGCGGACGAGTGAGCGCCGGCGCGCCGATCTGCGCCCTACAGGGCTTCTTGCCGCGGTTTCGGGGGCCATAGCCCCCAGAAACGCGGCAGGAACGGTCGTCGAGGGCGCGCCCCGGGACGCCGGCGCACCCGACGACAGATCCTGACCGCTGGTCAAGTTCTTGCCCCGCGTCCTATCGTCTGGGCCATGAGCGATCCCTCCGCCCTCGTCGCCGAGCGAGTCGACAAGCTGCTGGCCGAGCTCGACCCGGCCACCACCGACCAGGTCGAGTTCCGCGGCCGCCAGTACGACCTCGGGCTGGCCTGGGTGCACTTCCCCGAGGGGTTCGGAGGCCTCGGCCTCAGGCCGGTCCTCCAGCGCGACATCGACCGGCGCCTCTACGGCGCGGGCGCCGAGCTGCCCGGGGTCCGCCACTTCTTCGGGCTGACCATGGCCGGACCGACGATCGTGACCAACGGCGACGACGCGCTGCGCCAGCGGCTGCTCCGCCGGGCCTTCACCGGCGAGGACGCGTGGTGCCAGCTGTTCAGCGAGCCCGGCGCCGGGTCCGACCTGGCCGGTCTGGCCACCAGGGCGGTGCGCGACGGCGACGAGTGGGTCGTCTCCGGCCAGAAGGTGTGGAACACGCTCGCCCACATCGCCGACCGGGGCATGCTGGTGGCCCGCACCGACCCCGAGGCCCCCAAGCACAAGGGCCTCACCTACTTCGCCCTCGACATGCACGCCCCGGGCATCGAGGTGCGCCCGCTGCGGCAGATCACCGGCGAGGCCGAGTTCAACGAGGTCTACATGACCGAGGTGCGGGTGCCCGACAGCGACCGCATCGGCGAGGTCGGCGAGGGTTGGCGGGTGGCCATGACCACGCTGATGAACGAGCGCACCACGATCGGCGGCGGGGGCGGCGCGCCGCCGCGAGGGTCGGGCGCCATCGCCGAGGCGGTCCGCATCTGGAACGACGAGGTCGCCCACAAGAGCCCGGCCATGCGCGACCGACTCGTGCGCCTGTGGATCGAGGCCGAGACGCTGCGGCTCACCAACATCCGGGCGGGGCAGAACCGCAAGGCCGGCAACCCCGGGCCCGAGGGCTCGATCGCCAAGCTGCGCTTCGCCGAGGTCAACATGGCGATCTACGAGCTGTGCGTCGACCTGCTCGGCCCCGACGGGCAGGTCGGCTTCGACTACGAGATGCGCCGGGCCGAGAACCTCGGGCTCACGGGCCCGCCGGGGACCTCGCGCAAGATGTTCCTGCGGGCCCGGGCCAACTCGATCGAGGGCGGCACGTCCGAGATCCAGCGCAACATCCTGGGCGAGCGCGTCCTCGGCCTGCCCGGCGAGCCTCGCGTCGACAAGGACGTGCCCTGGTCGCAGGTGCCCCGGTAGCGACACACCGCCGCCCACCCCTGGGGGCCGGGCACACTGGCCGGATGGCCCCGCCGCCCGCCCGCCGTGACCGCGCCCGGCCGGGCGCGCGCCCGTGACGGCCCGGGCCTCGGCCATCGCGGTCGTGTTCGTGGCCAACGGGCTGGGCGGGCCGAGCTTCCTGCCCCGCCTGCCCGAGCGCCAGGCCGACCTCGGGCTGTCACACGCCGGGCTGGGCGTGGTGCTGGCCGGCATGGCCGCGGGCGCGCTGGCGGCGAGCCCGCTGGCCGGGCGGGCGGTCGAGCGGGCGGGCAGCCGGCCGGTGGTCGTGGCCGCCGCGCTGGCCCTCGCCGCCAGCCTGTGGACCGCCGGCGCCGCACCGGGGCCGGTGGTGCTGTTCGCGGCGCTGGCGGTGGTCGGCGCGGCCGACGCCGCCATGGACATCGCCATGAACGCCAACGGCAGCGCCTACGAGCGCAGGTCCGGCCGGTCGGTGCTGCACCGCCTGCACGGCGCCTGGAGCCTCGGCGCCCTCGGCGCCGCCGGGTTGGCGGCCACGGCGGCGGCGCTGGACGTCCCGCTCACGCTGCACCTCGTGGCCGTCGGCGCCGCCATCGGGGTGGGGGTCGTCGCCGTCCGCGGCGGCCTGGTCGGCGGGCGCGAGCCGGTTCCGGTGGCCACGCCGGCACCGCCGGGCCCCGGGGCGGTCGCCGGCACGGGCCCCGACCCGGCCGCGGGCCACCCCGGCGACCCGGGTGGCCGGCGATCGCGACCCGACACCCCGATCGCCGGCGGCACCGCCCCCCGGCGGCGCGTCGGGCCGCTGGTCGTGCTGGCCGCCGCCACCATCGGCGGCGCGGTGATCGAGGGCGCGCCGGCCGACTGGTCGGCGATCCGCCTCGAGCGGCTGGGCACCGGGCCCGGCACCGCCGCCCTGGGGCTCGCCGCCTTCATGGCCGGCATGCTGGTCGGCCGCCTCGTCGGCGACCACCTCACCGACCGCTTCGGCGGCGCCGCCGTCCTGCGGGGCGGCATGACGCTCGTGGCCGCCGGCCTGCTCGCCGGCGCGCTGGTCGACCACCCGGCGGCGTTCGCCGTCGGCCTGGTGCTCGCGGGCGCCGGCGCCAGCGCGCTCTTCCCGCTGGCGTTCTCCGCGGCCGGCACCACGCCCGGCGTCGCCCCGGGCACGGGCGCCGCCACCGTGTCGCTCGCCGCCCGCCTCGGTTTCCTGGCCGAGCCGGTGCTGATGGGGGCGCTGGCCGAGCTGCTCGGGCTGCGGTGGGCGTTCGTCGTCGTGGGCGGAGTCGCGCTGGCGATCGCCGCGGCCGCGTCGCGGATCGTGCCGCCGGTGGCGCGCCCGGTCGACGGTACGGTCACCGACGTCCGGGCGGGGTGAGCTGCGACCGGGGCGCTACCGCGGGAAGCGCTGGACGTCCTGGTCGGTGTCCCGGAACTGGAGGGTGACCGCGTCGGTGCTCGACGGCCAGTTCGGCACGTTGAGCACGGTCACCTCACCGCTGCCCCGCGGCTCCTCCACCACCGACACCGTGCCCGATCCGTCGGGCGATGCCGGGATCGCGACGTCCACGGCAGTCAGGAAGGTGAGCAGGTTGAACGGGAACAGCTCGCCCTTGCCGAGGTCGGTGACGCCGTCGAGCCCGTCGTCGTGGACGAACACGGCCAGGTTGACGCCGGCCCGCGGGCTCGTGGTGGGAAGGATCACGTTGGTGCCGTCGACCACGAGCCGGTCGCTGCCGCTGCCCTGGTCGCCCCAGAACTCGCGCATGCGGACCACCACGAGGTTGGTGGTGGCGTCGCTGTCGGGGGTGATGGCGTCCAGCGGCCCGCCGGGCAGGCTCGTGTTGAGTCGGAGGAAGTGGTCGCTGCGCAGGAACGGCTCGGCGTAGAAGTGATGGGTTCCCTCGTCGGGGCGCACGACGGCGAACTCGTAGTGCCAGCGCCCGTTCACGCGCACCGGCCCGAAGTCGCCGCTCTCGTCGATCGTGAACGTCGCCCGCGGACGCGACCCGATCCGGTGGCCGGTGCCGGGGTCGACCCGCCACACCTGCACGGTCGACCCGGCGTACCCCGTGTTCTCGGGGAACAGCACGGCCCGGCCGGCCACGGTCACCTTGCCGGGGGGCTCGGGGACGACGTCGGTGGTACGCGGGGGCCGGCCGGTGAGGAACTCGTACATCACGGCGAACGCCTCGGCCGACGTGGCCACCTCGGTGTGCGACTTGTCGCCGAAGTGGAAGTTGTCGTCGGGGTCGGGGCCGATCTGGGCGTCGGTGTCGCCGCGGCGGTTGAAGCCGCTGCCCGCGGTGTTCCACTCGCCCCAGATGCCGATGGTCGGCACGCCGCCCGGCAGCTCGGCCAGGGTGCGGCCGTCGATGTTCACGTACTTGGCCACCTTGCTGCTGCCGTCGATGCCTCCCTCGCCGGACAGGTACGAGGTCCAGACGGTCGTGCCCCGGGAGTGCCCGATGGCGTAGACCTGCTCGGCGCCGGTCTCGTCGAGCACCTCGTCGACGAAGGCGTCCAGGTCGCCGAGCGGGTTGGTGCTCTGGTTGGTGTCGTACTCGAACGCGAACAGCAGGTCCTGGGGGTACCCGTTGCTCGTGAAGCGCATCGCCTGGGTCTCGAACTGCTGCGCCGACCCCGACTGCCCGTGGACGAAGACGATCGGCAGCAGCGGGGCGTGCCCCCGGGGTCGTTCGGCCGACGCGACGGTCGCCGCCCCGGTGGCCATCGCCACGACGGCCAGCGCAGCCACGAACGTCCGTACAGCGGTGCGGATCATCTCGCCCCCTCGACCAGGACCGGCGACCACCGAACGTACCTCACGCGGCACGCCGGGGCTCGCCTGTCGGGAAACGCGCCCGCCGTCGACCCCTCACCCTAAGCTTCTCCCACCATGGCCGACGACGACGACGTCCAACGGTTCCGCCGCACGCTCGAGGGCCTGCTCGGCGTGCCCGCCACCGAGGGCAACCGGGTCGACGTGCTGCGCAACGGCGACGAGATCTTCCCGGCCATGCTCGAGGCCATCCGGGCCGCCGAGCAGACGGTCGACTTCATGACCTTCGTGTACTGGACGGGCGACATCGCCCTCGAGTTCGCCGACGCCCTGACCGAGCGGGCCCGGGCCGGCGTGCGGGTCCGCATCCTGCTCGACGCGGTCGGCGCCCGGCTGATGGACAAGGGCCTCATCGACGCGCTCGAGGGGGCGGGGGCGCACGTCGACTGGTTCCGGCCGCCGGCCACGTGGAAGATCTGGGAGGCCAACCACCGCACCCATCGCAAGATCCTGGTCTGCGACGAGAGCGTCGGCTTCACCGGGGGCGTCGGCATCGCCGAGGAGTGGTGCGGTGACGCCCGCGACGAGACCGAGTGGCGCGACACGCACGTCAGGGTGCGCGGCCCGGCCGTCGACGGGCTGCGGGCCGCCTTCACGTCCGACTGGGCCGAGGCCGGCAACCCCCTGTTCGACGAGCGCGACCGCTTCCCCGAGCAGCCCCCGGCCGGCGACGCCGTCGTCCAGACCGTGACCGGGTCGGCCGGCGCCGGGTGGAGCGACATCGGCACGTTGTTCGACGCCATCATCCGCACCGCGCGCCAGCGGATCCGCCTCACCACCGCCTACTTCGTGCCCGACGAGCGCTACACCGACTCGCTGCGGGACGCGGTCGGGCGGGGCGTCGACGTGCACGTCCTCGTGCCCGGGCCCCACGCGGACAAGCGCGTGGTGCAGATCGCCGGCGAGGACGACTACGAGGGCCTGCTGAGCATGGGCGTGCGCATCTCGTGCTTCCAGCCCTCCATGCTGCACGCCAAGATCCTGACCGCCGACGGCGTCGTGTCGACGATCGGCTCGGCCAACTTCAACCACCGGTCGCTGAGCCTCGACGACGAGGCCAACGTGGTGGTGTTCCACCGTGAGACGACCGAGCTGCTCGACGCGCACTTCGCCGAGGATCTCGAGCGCAGCCGCGAGCTCGACGGCGCGCGGTGGGAGAAGCGCTCGATCGTGCAGAAGGCCGCGGAGAAGATCGCGAGCGTCGGCGAGGACCACATGTGAGCGAGGGCCGGCGCCCCCGGCGCGGTCAGGGCCGGACGAGCCGCCAGGCGCCCGCCTCGACCGTGTAGCGCCGGCGCACCACCTCGTCGCCGACCTCGCCGTCGGTGTTGTGGCGCACCGGGTCGCCCGACACCGCGACGTCGGCCGCCCGCAGGGCGATGACGTCGTCGCGGTCGAGGTGGTCGCCGGTGCGCAGCGCGGCGGCGAACGCCGCCCGGGCCGCGGGGCCGACGGCGGTCACGACGACGACGTCGGCCTGCCCGTCGTCGACCCGGGCGCCGGGGAACAGCTCGGTGCCACCGCCGATCGACGGGCCGTTGCCGACGCCGACCATCAGCGCGGGCCCCTGGTGCACGATCGCGCCGTCGGCCACCACCTCGAGGTCCCAACCCGATTCCCGCACGCCGGCGACCAGCGCCCCCACCGGGTAGGCGAGCGGGCCCAGCGATCCCTTCAGGCTCTCGGAGCGGTCCGCCGCCTCGGCCCCCAGGCCGGCGTGGGCGGCGTTCACCACGACGCCGCCGGCGTCGTCGAGGAGCAGGTCCGCGGGCCGCGGGGCGCGGCCCGACGCGATCAGCTCGGCGGCCTCGACCGGCTCGAGCGGCACGCCCACCCCCCGGGCGAGGTCGTTGCCCGTCCCCAGGGGGACGAGGCCCACCGCGGCCGAGCCGGCCAGTCCCAGCGACCAGAGCCGGGCCACGGCGGTGTGGACGCTGCCGTCGCCTCCGGCCACCACCAGGACGCGGCCGTCGAGGCCGGCCAGGACGGTATCGACCTCGTCATCGCCGCCGGTGCGCGCCACCTCGACCGGCCCGTCCGCCCGCAGCCGCTCGGCGACGGCGGCGACCGCGTCGTCGTCGGCCGATCCGGCCGCGGCGTTGGCGAGGACGACGAAGCCGGTGGTCATCCGCCGACCGTGGCGATCCCGCCGTCGACCGGGATGATGGCGCCGGTGAGGTAGGCGCCGGCCCGGGACGTGAGGAAGATGGCCGTGCCGGCCATGTCGTCGGGACGGCCGATGCGCTTGAGCGGCGCCGACGCCGCGATGGCATCGCCCGCGGCCTCGAGCGTGGCCGCCATCATCTTCGACTCGAACGGCCCGGGGGCGATGGCGTTGACGGTGATCGCCGGGGCCAACCGCCGGGCCAGGTGCCGGGTGAGCTGGTGCACCGCCGCCTTCGACGCCGAGTACGAGTAGGTCTCGAGCACGGGCACGTGGATGCCGTCGATCGAGCCGATGTTGACCACCCGGGCCGGCTCGTCGGCCGTGCCGGCCTTCTCGAGCAGCGGCAGCAGGAACTTCGTGAGGTGGAACACGCCCTTGACGTTGAGGGCCAGCACCCGCTCCCACGCCGCCTCGTCGAACTGCTCGAGCGGTGTGCCCCACGTGGCCCCGGCGGTGTTGACGAGGATGTCGAGGCTGGGCTCGCGGGCCGCCACCTCCTCGGCCAGGCCGCGGCACCCGTCCTCGGTCGACAGGTTCGCGGGGAGCGCGACGCACTCGCCGATCTGGGACAGCTCGGCGGCGACCCGCTCGCACACGTCGGCCTTGCGCGAGGAGATGTAGACCTTCGCCCCGGCTTCGACGAAGCCCCGGGCGATCATCAGGCCGATGCCCCGCGATCCCCCGGTCACGACCGCGGTCTTGCCGGCGATGGAGAACAGATCCGTCATGCCCGCAGCTTGCCCCGTGACTTGACCCCGGGTCGAGTCGCCGGCGCCGATCCGGTCACCACGTGTCGACCGCCGGCCGCTTCTTGCTTTCGCGGGGCGGCACCGGGGCCGAGGCCAGCATGGTGGCGATCCAGCGGCGGCTGTCGGCCGGGTCGATCACGTCGTCGATCTCGAAGTGGCTGGCCGAGTTCAGCGCCTTGCCGTGCTCGTAGGCGGCGTCGACCATGGCCTGGAACGTGCGCTCGCGCTCGGCCTCGTCGTCGATGGCCGCCAGCTCCTTGCGGTAGCCGAGCCGCACCGCGCCCTCGAGGCCCATGCCGCCGACCTCGCCGGTGGGCCACGACACGCAGAACAGGGGTGCCTTGAAGCTGCCGCCGGCCATGGCCTGGGCGCCCAGCCCGTAGCCCTTGCGCAGGATGATCGTGCCGAACGGCACGGTCAGGCTGGCACCGGTGACGAACAGCCGGCTGGCGTGGCGCACGAGCGCCGTCTCCTCGGCCTCGGGCCCGACCATGATGCCGGGCGTGTCGCACAGGAACAGCAGGGGCAGGTCGAACGCGTCGCACAGCTGCAGGAAGCGGGCGGCCTTGTCGGCGCCATCCGAGTCGATGGCGCCGGCCAGGTGGGCGGGGTTGTTGGCGACGATGCCCAGCGGCCGCCCCTCGACCCGGGCGAGCGCCGTGATCATCCCCGGCGCGAAGCCGGCCCGCAGCTCGAGCACCGATCCGGTGTCGGCCAGCCCGGCGATGACCGAGCGCACGTCGTAGGCGCGGCGCCGGTTCTCGGGCACCAGGTCGCGCAGCCGGGCCTGGTCGTCGCACGCCCAGGCATCGCTGCCCGGCGCGTTCGGACCGGCGAAGTACGACAGGTAGCGGCGGGCGACCGCCACGGCCTCGGCCTCGTCGTCGACCAGCACGTCGACGACGCCGTTGGCCACCTGGGTGGCGACCGGCCCGATGTCCTCGGGGGCGTAGACGCCGAGCCCGCCGCCCTCGATCATCGCCGGGCCGCCCATGCCGATGTTCGACCCCCGCGTGGCGATCACGACGTCGCTGCTGCCGAGGATGGCGGCGTTGCCGGCGAAGCACCGCCCGGTGGTGACACCGACCCGCGGCACCAGGCCGCTCAGCCGGCCCCACAGGTGGAACGCGAGGGTGTCGAGGCCCGACACGCCCGGCGCGTCGGTGTCGCCCGGGCGACCGCCGCCGCCCTCGGCGAAGAAGACCACGGGCAGCCGTCGGCGCTCGACGACGTCGAAGAGCCGGTCCTTCTTGTGGTGGTTGCGGTAGCCCTGGGTGCCGGCGAGCACCGTGTAGTCGTACGAGAGCACCGCCGTCGGCCTGCCGTCGACCGTGCCCACCCCGGCGACGAGACCGTCGGCCGGCGTGCGGGCGATCAGGTCGTCGAGCGAGCGCCGGCGCCGCTGGGCGGCGATGACCAGCGGCCCGTACTCGACGAACGACCCGGGGTCGACCAGGTCGGCCACGTTCTCGCGGGCGGTGCGGTGCCCCCGCTCGTGGCGGCGGGCGACCACGTCGGGCCGCGCCGCGTCGAGCCCGGCGGAGTGGCGCTCGACCACCTCGGCCAGGTCGGGGCGCAGCCCGCCCGGACCAGCCCGGCCCGTACCGGTGCCGCCCTCCCCTGCCGGGACGAGGTCCTCACCTCCCGCCGTGGCCGCCTCCTGCTCGGACACGACCGCCAGCACGTCGCCGGGCTGGACGGCGTCGCCGACCGCCACCCGGATCTCGGCCACGGTGCCACCGGTGCCGGCGTCGACCGCGTGCTCCATCTTCATCGACTCGACGACCACGATCGTCGTGGCGGTGTCGACCCGCGCCCCGACCGCCCGCTCGACGCGCGCCACGGTCCCGGTCAGCGGCGACACGACATCTGCCATGGCGCATGTCTACTGCCGCCCACCCGTCCCGGCGCCAGCCGGCCCGACGGCGGCGCCGTCGAGCACCACCAGCCGGTCGTCCGGTGCGAACGGCCCGGCAGCCGACGCCGTCCACGACCCGTCAGCCCGGACGCGGGCCAGCACGAGGGCGCCCTCGGGCAGGTCGGTGCCGGCGACCGTGGTCACCCGCCCGCCGGCGGCCAGCGAGCGCTCGAGGACGTCGTGGCTGACGCCGGGCGCGAACGGCCGGCGGGTCCACGAGGCCACCGTCACGGCGCGGTCGTCCGGGCCGGGTGCGGCCGTCCCGGCCTCGGCCGGCAGCAGCCACACGTTGCTGCGCCCCAGCGCCTCGACGAGCACGCCGAGGGCGATCAGGTCGGTCTCGTCGTCGCGGGAGGCCACGACCGCGCCCCGCACGTCGGTCAGCAGACCCGAGCGGGGCAGGTCGATCAGCAGCGAGGCGTGCACGCTGAACGGCAGGTCGTCCCGGGCGGCCAGGTCGGCCCGGCCCCGGGCCGCGAGCACGGTGGGCACCCCGTTGCGGCTGAGCTCGCCCGCCAGGCCGAGCGCCCACGGCCGGTCGCCCACCACGAGCGCGCCCCGCGGCCGGGGGCGGGCGACGCCGAGCCACCGGGCGGCGGCGACCGACCCGACGCCGTAGACCACGGCGAGGGCGATGATCACGGTGAACGTCAGCGGCAGCAGGATGTCGCTGGCCTCGCCGATGTCCTCGAGCCGCAGGCTGTACAGCGAGGCGGTGGCGGCGGCGACCACCCCGCGCGGCGCCATGCAGGCCAGGAACGCCCGCTCGCGCCACGACAGCAGCGTCGAGCCGGCGGTCGAGGCCAGCACGGCCAGCGGGCGCACGACCAGCACCAGCACGGCCGCCACCATCAGGCCACTCACCAGGTGGTCGGCGAGCGGGTCGGCCTCGGCACCAGCCGCCAGCACGATGAACAGCCCGCCGATCAGCAGGGCGACCACCGGCCGGCCGAACGCCTCGAGGGCGTCGATCGGCACGTACCGCTGGTTGGCCAGCGCCAGGCCCATCGTCGTGGTGGCGAACAGGCCGGCCTCGGGCCGCACCACCTCGCCGGTCACGTAGGCCGCCACCACGAGCATCAGCGCCACCGCCACCTCGAGCTCGTCCGGCACGGCGAACCGGCGCAGCGCCGTGACGAGGAGGGCGGCGCCGACCAGCCCCGCCGCCGCGCCCGCCAGGGCGACGGCGACCAGCTCTCCCCACACGGCGTCGACCGCCAGCTCGTCGATGAAGAACGCGTTGAGGCAGAACAGCCCGAGCGCGGCCCCGAGCGGGTCGATGAGGATGCCCTCCCACCGCAGGATCGTGGCGTCGGGATCGCGGGGCCGAGCCAGCCGCAGCAGCGGCCCCACCACGGTGGGGCCCGACACGACGAGGACGGCGCCGGCCAGCACCGACACCCGCACCGGCTCACCGAACACCAGGTGCACGGTGAGCGCGCCGAGCCCCCAGGTGACGAGCGCTCCCACCGTGACGAGGCGCAGCACCGGGCGCCGCACGCCGCCCCGCAGGTCGGCCAGCCGCAGCTCGAGCCCGCCGTGGAACAGCAGCAGGCCGACCGCCAGCGACACCACCGGGAAGAGGGCCTCGCCGAAGATCTCGTCGGGATCGACGAGGCCGAACCCGGGCCCCACCACCAGCCCGCCCGCCAGCAACAGGACGATCGACGGCACCCGCAACCGCCGGGCCGCCCACTGCAGACCGATGCCCAGCACGACCACGAGGCCGATGCCCCGCACGATGTCGCTGTCCACCACGCCCTCCTGGTCGCACCGACCAGCGCCACGTGACCGTACCTGCCGGGCACGCACGGTGGCGGGGTGTCGGGCCACCGACCGGCGGGTACGGCTCCCCACGTCGACGATCACGCGGGAGGTACCGCCATGGCGCGCTGCGAGGTCTGCGGGAACGAGTACGACAAGGCCTTCGAGGTGGTGGCGGCGGGCGAGCGCCACATCTTCGACAGCTTCGAGTGCGCCATCCACCGCATGGCCCCGGTGTGCGAGCACTGCGGCTGCAAGGTCATCGGGCACGGCATCGAGGTCGACGGCCGCTTCTACTGCTGCGCTCACTGCGCCCGCGAGAGCGAGCACACCGACCGCGCCGTCGACCGCGTCGACACCTCGGCCGGCTGACCGGTCGGCTCACGCACCGTCCGCGGCGCCCAACCCCCGCAGCACCACCGCGAGGCCACGGCGGAACTCGTCGTCGGCGGCGATGCCCCGGCCGTGGGCGGCCGTGTCGGCCAGCACCGGGTACCGCTCGGCGGGCAGCGCGGCGATGGCGGCCGTGCCCGGGCCCGACAGCGGGCCGAGGTGCTCGACCTGGACGGCGCCGAGGACGTAGCTCATCAGGGTGCGGAAGGCGATCACCCGCGCCTCGCCGGTGAAGCCGCCGTCGGCCAGCGCGGCCACCACGGCCTCGCCCCAGCGCAGCGTCCCCGCGCTGGCGTGGCGGCGGGTCAGCAGCAGCGGCACCACGCCCGGGTGGGCGCCCACGGCGGCCCGGGCCCGCTCGGCCAGGGTGGCCACCCGCGCCGGCCACGGGTCGCCGGGCGGCACCGCCGTGTCGACCCCCGCGAGCACGAGGTCGACGACCAGGTCCTCGAGCTCGTCGCGCCCGCGCACGTAGCGGTACAGCGACATCGTGCCCACGCCCATCTCGGCGGCGACGGCACGCATCGACAGCGCGGCCAGGCCATCGCGCTCGACGACGGCCAGCGCCGCGGCTGCGATGCCGGCGGTGGTGAGGGATCGGGGCCGGGGCACGTAGGAAGCGTACGCCGTACCCGCTACGCTCGACCGGGATACGAGTACACCGTACGCCTATCCCCAGGAGGTCCTGATGGCAGCGCAGCGCGCGACGACGATCGAGGCCGGCACCGTGCTCCCGGCCCGCGAGCTCACCTCGATCACGGGCGTGACGGTGCCGGTGCCCGATCCCGGTGCCGTCGTCCACCTGCAGTTCCGCCGGTTCGCCGGCTGCCCCGTGTGCACCCTGCACCTGCGCTCGTTCGTGCGACGACACGACGAGGTGGGCACCGCCGGCGTCCGCGAGGTGGTGCTGTTCCACTCCACCGCCGACGACCTGCGCCGCTACGCCGGCGACCTACCCTTCGCCGTCGTCGCCGATCCCGGCAAGCGGCTCTACCGGGCCTTCGGCGTCGAGTCGTCGCCCCGGGCGCTGCTGCACCCCCGCGCCTGGTGGCCCATCCTGCGCGCGGTCGCGCACAGCCTGTCGGCGATCGTCCGGCGGCGCGGGGCCGTGCCACCCCTCTTCCCACCCGGGGGCCGCTACGGCCTGCCCGCGGACTTCCTCGTCGACCGCGACGGCCGGGTGCTCGCCAGCCACTACGGCACGCACGCGGACGACCAGTGGTCGGTCGACGAGGTGATCTCGCTCGCCCGGTCCCACCGGCGCGACCCGGTGCCCGCCTGACGGTCGGCGGCCCCGCCGCGGTCGTCGCCGCTCCGTGGCGTCAGCGCGCCGCGGCCGGGTCGCGGCCCATGAATCCGGCCAGCCGGTCGATCGCCGGCGCGTCCTCGGGCACGGGGACGATGTCGCCGAACGGCATGCCCTCGCCGCGGTACTGGGGTGGCAGGGTGGTCTCCGCCCGGCGCAGCACCTCGGCGGCCTCGGCCTCGCTGTACGGGACGGGCTGGCCGGTGGCCACCGCCAGGTCCCAGCCGTGGGTGATGTACTCCATCACGGTCATGTTGAACACGAGCTCGGCGGGCTGAGGCCCGCCCATCATCGCCACCTCGCGGTCGAAGCCGTGCTCGCGCCACCCAGCGACCAGGCTGTCGGCCGAGGCCCGGAACTGCGCCGCGGGGTCGTCGCCCACCTCGACGACCGACGGGTCGCCCTCGAAGCTGCGGCCGTTGGCGGCCGCCTCGAACGACCGCACCCAACCGACCAGGTGGCGGACCATGTCCGCCACGTCGTAGTCGGGGCACGGCGTGGGACGGTCGCCGCCGCCGGCGGGGACGCCCGCCACGAGGTCGCCGGTCTTGGTCAGGATCCCCGACAGGAGCTGGATCTCGTCCACCCGCGGCAGCGTACGCGCTGTCGCCTGCCGAAATCGGCCAACGGCCCTGCCCCGCTGCACCGGCCACCGCCACCGCGCGGCCGGCCGCTACCATCGCTCGCGTGGCCCTGATGGACACGTGGCGCTGGGACGAGGAGTCCTTCATCCTCGCCTGGGAGGCCGGTGTCTTCCGCGACGAGCGGGTCGAGCTGGTCGAGGGAGAGGTGTGGCCGAGGCCGATCGGGCTCTGGCACGGCGCGGTGACCAGCAACGTCGTGCGGTAGCTACCCAACGACGGGTGGCGCGCGACCACCGCATCGCTCCCGGCCTCGGGCTCGATCCCCGATCCGGACGTGTGGGTCCACCGGCGGGGCGCCCGGCCGATCGCGCGGCTGGGCTCGACCGGTCGCCCCGCCCGCTGGAGCCCCGGCGACGTCGCGCTCGTGGTCGAGGTGGCCGACTCGTCGCTGGTCGCCGACCTCGAGACCAAGTCCCGTGTCTACGGTCGCAGCGGGTATCCCGTGTACTGGGTCGTCCACCGCGGCGGCGTCGAGGTGCTCACCGAGCCCTACGAGGCCGGCTACGCGCGGCACGTCACCTCGCCGCCGGGCGACAGCGTCGAGGTTCCCTACCTGCCGGGCAGCACCATCGCCATCGACGTCATCCTCGACGCCGAAGCCTGAGCGGCCGCAGGTCGGCAGCGGCTCAGTCGACGGCGCCCGACTCGTGCAGCGTCGCGATGTCGCCGGGCCCGTAGCCGAGGTCGGCCAGCACCTCGTCGGTGTGCTCGCCCGGCGCCGGCGGCGGCCGGTCGAGCGCGGCCGGGGTGGCGCTGAAGCGGGGAGCGGGCGAGGGCTGGGCCACGCCATCCGGCTGGACGACCGTCGCCCGGGCCGCCATGTGGGGGTCGGCGAACGTCTCCTCGGTGGTGTTCACCGGGGCCACGCAGGCGTCGCGGCCGGCGAAGTGGGCCACCCAGGCGTCGCGGGGACGGGCGGCGAAGACGTCGGCGAACCTGCGGCGCATGGCGGGCCAGCCGGACCGGTCGTGCTGGTCGCCCAGCTCGCCCTCCTCGATGCCCAGCCCGGCGAGCAGCGCGGCGAAGAACTGCGGCTCGAGGGCGCCGACCGCCACGTACCGGCCGTCGGCGCAGCGGTAGCAGTCGTAGAACGGCGCCCCGCTGTCGAGCAGGTTGGTGCCCCGCTCGTCGGTGAAGTAGCCCGAGCGCAGGGCCATGAAGAACGGCGCCATCAGCAGCGCGACGCCGTCGACCATGGCGGCGTCGACCACCTGGCCCTCGCCGGTGCGCTGCGACGACAGCACCCCGGCGACGACGCCCAGCGCCAGCAGCATGCCACCACCCCCGAAGTCGGCGACCAGGTTGAGCGGCGGGGTCGGCGGCTGCCCGGCCCGCCCGATGTGGGCGAGCGCACCGGCGACGGCGGCGTAGGTGATGTCGTGGCCCGCCTCGGCCGCGTACGGCCCCTGCTGGCCCCAACCGGTCATCCGGCCGTAGACGAGGCGGGGGTTGCGGTCGAGGCACGGCTCGGGTCCGACGCCCAGGCGCTCGGCCACGCCGGGACGGAAGCCTTCGATCAGCGCGTCGGCCTCGGCGGCGAGGCGCAGCACCACCTCGATGCCGTCCGGGTGCTTGAGGTCGACGGCGATCGACCGCCGCCCCCGGTTGAGCACGTCCATGCGGGCGACGGCGTTGGCCCGGCCCGGGCGGTCGACCCGCACGACCTCGGCGCCGAGGTCGGCGAGCACCATCGCACTGAACGGAGCGGGCCCGAGGCCGGCCAGCTCGACGACGTGCAGGCCCGCGAGCGGCCCGGCCATCAGGTCGTCGCCCCCGCGCCGGCCGAGGTGTCGGCGATCGAGCGCGCCTGCGGTCGGTTTCCGCCGACACCTCGTGGGTTACGGACCCGGCTCACCGGGTGGCGCCCTCGGCGGCCAGCATGCCGCCGAGGGTCACGAGCTGGCGGCTGGCCCCGCCGAGCGACAGCTCGAGCTGCTTGGCCAGCAGGAAGTAGCGGTGCAGCGGGTAGTCGCGGTCGACGCCCATACCGCCGTGCAGGTGGGCGGCGGCGTGCACGACCCGTTGGCCGCCGAGGGCGGCGAAGTACTTGGCCACCGCCACCTCGCGGTCGGCGGGGAAGCCCGCCGCCAGGCGCCACGCCGCCTGCAGCATGGTGAGGCGGATGGCCTGGGCGTCGACGTAGGCGTCGGCCGCCCGCTGGCCCACGGCCTGGAACGTGGCGATCGGCCGGCCGAACTGCTCGCGGCTGGACGTGTACTCGCCGGTGATGCGCACCGCCTCGGCCGCCAGGCCGGACATGACCGCGCAGGTGGCGACCGTGGCGTGCTCGACGAGCCAGCGCAGCGACGTGCCGGCGGCGTCCAGCGGGCCGAGCACGCCGTCCTCGCCGACCCGCACGCCGGCCAGCGTGACCAGCGCGTCGGGTGTGCCGGTGGTGGTGTCCTGGCGCCGGCGGGTGACCCCACCCGCGCCCGCGGGCACCAGGAACAGGCCGACGTCGCCGGCGTCGGTGGTGGCCGGCACGATCACCCGGTCGGCCCCCAGGCCCGCGGGCACGTTGGTGCGCGTGCCGTCGAGCACCCAGCCGCCGCCGTCGCGCCGGGCCGTGGTCGTCGGGTGGTGCACCCCGCCCAGCGGCTCGACGAGCGCGGCGGTGACCAGCGTCGTCCCGGCGACCAGTCCGGGCAGGATGGCGGCCTGCTGCGCGGCGCTGCCCCAGCGGGCGACGGGCAGCCCACCCAGCGCGAGCCCGGCCAGGGCCGGCACCGGGGCCGTCCGCCGCCCCACCTCCTCGAGCACGAGCGCCAGCTCGAGCAGCCCGAGGCCGGCGCCCCCGTGCTCGGCAGGCACCGCGATGCCCAGCAGCCCCGCGTCGGCCATGGCCGCCCACAGCTCGCGGTCGAACCGCAGGTCGTCGGCTTGCTCGACCGCCCGGACGGCGTCGGGCGTGGCCTTGTCGCCCAGCAGCTTGGCGGCCACGTCGATGGTGGCCTGCTGCTCGTCGGTCAGGTCGAAGTCCATGTCTGGTCCCCCGGTCGCCGGATCACCGCTTGGCCATCGGCATGCCCATGCCGAAGGCGGCGATGAGGTCGCGCTGCAGCTCGTTGGTGCCGCCCCCGAAGGTCAGGATCAGCAGGCTGCGGTACATCTGCTCGAGCCGCGAGCCGAGCAGCGCGCCCGGCGCGTCCTCGGTCAGGTACGAGCGCTCGCCCAGCACCTCCATCAGCAGGCGGAACGATTCGAGGTAGTGCTCGGTGCCGAACACCTTGATGGTGCTGGCGTCGGCCACGTCGAGCTGGTTGCTGGTGGCGTCCCAGGCGACCTTCCAGTTGGCCAGGCGCAGGAACTCGAACCCGGCGTACGCCTTGGCCAGGTTGACCTGCACCCACTCCTGGTCGACGACCCGCCGGCCGTCGGGCAGGCGGGTGCGCCGGGCCCAGTCGATGGTCTCGTGCAGCATGTGCTCGGCCATGCCGGGGCTGCACAGCGTGACCCGCTCGTGGTTGAGCTGGTTGACGATGAGCCTCCAGCCGTCGTTCTCTCCGGCCACCAGGTTCTCCGCGGGGATGCGCACGTCGTCCCAGTAGACCGAGCAGATGTCGTGCGACGACAGCAGCCGCAGCGGCGTGCGCTGGATGCCGGGGCTGTCCATGGGGGCGATGAACAACGAGATGCCCCGGTGGCGGCTGTCCTCGTCGCCGGTGCGGGCCGCCAGCCAGCAGTAGTCGGCGTCGCTGGCGAGGCTGGTCCACATCTTCTGGCCGGTGATGACGTAGCTGTCGCCGTCGCGCACCGCCCGCGTGCGCAGCGAGGCGAGGTCGGTGCCGGCGCCCGGCTCGCTGTAGCCGATGCAGAAGTGGATCTCGCCGGCCAGGATGGGCGGCAGGAACCGCCGGCGCTGCTCGTCGCTGCCGAACTCCATGATCGTCGGGGCGACCGAGTTGATCGTCAGCATCGGCACGGGAGCGCCGGCCCGCATGGACTCGTCGAAGAAGATGAACTGCTCGACGGGGCCCCGGCCCTGGCCCCCGTACTCGGTGGGCCAGCCGATGCCGAGCCAGCCGTCGGCGCCCATCTGGCGCACCACGCGGCGCATGACCGGGCCGACGCCCTCGGCGTGGCGCAGCTCGCGCACGGTGTCGTCGTCGAGCAGGTCGTCGTAGTAGGCGCGCAGCTCGGTGCGCAGCCGCTCCTCCGCCTCTGTGTACGCCAGATGCACGTGCCCCTCCAGCTCCGGTTGCCCTCAGTATGACCTGCCGCGAGAACGCGTTCTACCGGCGCGTCACCCGGCGCGGGCGATGCCACGGGCGAAGCGCTGGTAGAGGGCGATCACCTCGGGCATCGGGCGGCGCATCTCGCGGTAGGGCTCGACGATCGTGGTGGCGAGGGTGACGATCGCCCGGGCGGCCTCCCGTGGCTCGGCGGCGGCCATCTCGCCGGCGGCCACGCCATCGGCCACCGTGTCGGCCACCAGGTCGAGCAGGCGCCGGCGCTTGCCGTCGATGCCGGCGCGGGCCGCCGGGTCGAGCCGGATGTGCTCGCGCCAGGCGACGTTGGCGGCGAGCTGGGCGAACTCGTCGTGCACCAGCGAGGCGACGAGCGTGCCGACGATCTCGTCGAGCCGCGCCACCGGCCCGGCCGCGGGCCCGAGGTCGCGCAGGTGGCGGTCGATGCGGGCCAGCACGACGTCGTGCGACTCCTCGAGGAACTCGCGCAGCAGGTCGCGCTTGGACGGGAAGTGGTAGTACAGCGCGGCCACGCTCACCCCGGCCCGGCTCGCCATGTCGCGGATCGACGCGCCCTCGTAGCCGGCCTCGCCCATCACCTCGACGGCGGCCCGCAGGATCGCCACCTTGCCCGGTCGCTCGCGCCGGCTCGGCATCGCGGCCGCAGTCACCGGCAGGACTGTAACGCCGGGTGCGTCCACGACTGAACGACCGCTAAGTTCTTGGCACGGCTGCAGGGGAGGGTCAGCGATCGATGGCTGAGGCAACCACGTGGACGGCGAGCCCGTTCGTCACCGACATCGCGCCGATCACCGAGTCCGACGACGAGATCCGCCGCCACCTGGACGACGCCGACCTCCAGCCCCTGCTCCCCGCGCTCGCCTACGCCACCGGCGACATGAGGCTGCTACGCGACGACCTGCGGCCCGATCCGCTGATGATCGCGCTGACCGGCGGGTTCACCGACGAGCAGGCCGTCGCCATCCGCGAGCTGGCCCTCGAGGTGCTGATCCGCTTCCGCGACAGCGGGTGCCGGCCCGCGCCGGTGCCGGCGGACGAGGACGTGCTGCGGATCATGGAGTTCGCGGTGGGCGGCGGCGAGATGGCCGACTACCTGCCGCTGCTCGAGGAGGAGCTGGCCCACCGGGGCGAGGACCGGCGCGCACCCACGTGGCGCAAGGCCGATGTCGCCCCAGAACGCGACTTCCAGGTGGTCGTGATCGGCGCGGGGATGTCGGGACTGCTGGCCGGGCACCGGCTGGCCCAGGCCGGCGTCGACTTCGTCATCGTCGACAAGAACGACGACGTGGGCGGCACCTGGTACGAGAACATCTATCCCGGCTGCCGGGTCGACAACCCCAACCACAACTTCAGCTTCTCGTTCGCCCAGCGCCACGACTGGCCCTACCACTACTCGACCCAGCCGGTCCTCCACCGCTACTTCCGCGACTGCGCCGACGTGTTCGGCATCCGCGACCGCATCCGCCTCCGCACCGAGGTGTCGTCCGCCGTGTGGTCCGACGACGACGCCCGCTGGACCGTGACCGTGCGCACCCCGGACGGCGCCGAGGAGGCGATCGAGGCCGACGCCGTCGTCAGCGCCGTCGGCCAGCTCAACCGGCCCAACTACCCCGACATCCCCGGTCTGGGCAGCTTCGCCGGCCCGGCGTTCCACTCGGCCCGCTGGGACCGCGACGTCGACCTGGCCGGCAAGCGGGTGGCGGTCATCGGCACGGGCGCCAGCGCCATGCAGTTCGTGCCCGAGATCGCCGCCGACGTCGGCGAGCTGCTCGTGTTCCAGCGCACCCCGGCGTGGATGGTGCCCACCCCCGAGTACCACGATGCGGTCCCTGCCGGCCTCACGTGGCTCTACCAGCACGTGCCCGCCTACAGCGAGTTCAACCGGTTCTGCATCTTCTGGAAGATGGGCGACGGGGCGCTGGCCAACGTCACCGTCGATCCCGACTGGGACCAGCCCGGCTCGGTGGGGCCCATGAACGAGATGGTGCGGCTGCTCTTCACCGAGTACCTGAAGGCCGAGTTCGCCGACCGGCCCGACCTGCTCGACGCCGTGACGCCCAGCTACCCGCCCGGCGCCAAGCGGATGATCCGCGACAACGGCATCTGGGCCCGCACCCTCGGGCGCGAGAACGTGCGGCTGGTCACGCAGGGCATCTGCGAGATCACCCCCGAGGGCGTCGTCACCGCGGACGGGGTGACCGAGGCCGTCGACGTGATCATCTACGGCACCGGGTTCACCGCCTCCGAGTTCCTCGTGCCCATGACCGTCACCGGCCGCGGCGGGCGCGACCTGCACGCCACCTGGCAGGGCGAGGCGCGCGCCTACCTCGGCGTGACGATCCCCGGCTTCCCCAACCTGTTCTGCCTCTACGGGCCCAACACCAACATCGTCATCAACGGCAGCATCATCTACTTCTCCGAGTGCGGCGTGCGGTACATCCTCGGGCTGATCGGGATGCTGCTGGCCGGCGGGCACCGGGCGGTCGACGTACGCCCCGACGTCCACGACGAGTTCAACCACGCCGTGGACGCCGAGAACCGCCGGATGGCGTGGGGCGCGTCGGACGTGAACACCTGGTACAAGAACGCCAGCGGCCGCGTGTCCCAGAACTGGCCGTTCACGCTGCTGGAGTACTGGCGGCGCACCCTCTCGCCCGACCCGGCCGACTACGAGCTCATCTCGTAGGCCGAGAGCGCCGATCGCCGGCTCAGCGCCGGGTGAACGAGATCGGCATGTGCTTGACGCCGTTCACGAAGTCCGAGCGCAGGCGGCGCACGTCGCCGGCCAGGGCGAAGTCGTCGAGGCGGTCGACGAGCTGGCGCATCACGGCCCGGATCTCGGCGCGGGCCAGGTTGGCGCCCAGGCAGTGGTGGACGCCCCCGCCGCCGAACGCGACGTGGTCGTTGGGCGTGCGCCCCACGTCGAAGCGGTGGGGTTCGGGGAAGACCGCCTCGTCGCGGTTGGCGGACATGTAGTACATGACCACCTTGTCGCCCGCAGCGATGCGCCGGCCTGCCAGCTCGGTGTCGCACGTGGCGGTGCGGCGGAAGCAGTGGATCGAAGTGCCCCAGCGCAGCATCTCCTCGACCGCGGTCGACCACAGGCCGGGGTCGTCCCGCAGGCGGCGGGCCTCGTCGGGGTGGTCGACGAGGGCGAGCATCGCGTGGTTGATCAGGTTGCGGGTCGTCTCGTTGCCGGCCACGACCAGCGTCACGAAGAACAGGTTCAGCTCGAGGTCGTCGAGCCGCTCGCCGTCGACCTCGGCCTGCACGAGTGCGGTCATCAGGTCGTCGTGGGGGTGGGCGCGCCGGTCGGCGGCCACGGCGTCGCAGTAGGCGTAGATCTCGGCCGCCGCCACGGCCCCGGCGTCGGGCGTCGCCTGGTACTCGGGGTCGTCGAAGCCGACGAGGCGGTTGGACAGCTCGAACATGCGTGGCCAGTCGGCCTCGGGCAGGCCGATCATCTCGCAGATCATCTCCAGCGGCAGCTTGGCCGCGACGTCGCCGACGAACTCGCAGCCGCCCCGGTCGGCGACCTCGCCGACGATCCGCGCGGCCCGCTGCTCGATCGTCTCGACCAGGCGGCTGATCATCCGAGGCGTGAACCCGCGGCTGACCAGGCGGCGGTACCGGTGGTGCTTGGGCGGGTCCATGTTGAGGATGGTGAGCCGCAGCTGCGCCATGGCCTCGTCGGTCTGGTCGTCGACGAACGTGCTGCCCATCTCGGACGAGAACGTCGCCGGGTCGCGACTGACGGCGACCACGTCGGCATGGCGGGTGACGGCCCAGAAGCCCGGCCCCTCGGGCTCGGCGTGCCAGAACACCGGCGCCTCGCGCCGCAGCACCTCGAACTGGTCGTGGGGCACCCCACGGGCCCAGGTGTCCTCCAGCAGGTCGATGTCCGCGAGGTCCATCACCCCTCCTCCGTCGTGGCGCGGCCAGCGGCGCTGACCGCCCGGTCGTCCTCGCCGTCGCCGGCGCGCAGGATGCCCCGCAGCGCCGCCACGACGGACGGCTCGTCGACGGCGCCCGGGTCGAGCCGGTACGCCATCTCCATGCCCAGCAGCGTTCCCACCACGATGGTCGCCACCGTTTCGGTGGCGCCGGGCGGTGCGATCAGGCCCTCGTCGCGCCAGGCCTCGAGCGCGACGGCCAGCGCGGCGAACTCGGCCCGGTAGCGGGCGGCCAGCCGGGCGCGGGCGGCGCCGTTGCCGGGGCGGTTGGCCCACACCCACAGCTCGTGCTCGAGGTGCACCCAGTCACGGGCGGCGGCGGGCGGTTCGGCGAAGTGCCGCCACAGCGCCGCCAGCCGCTCGTCGAGCGAGGTGGCCGACTCGATGTCGGCCAGCATGGCCTCGGCCACCGTGTCCTTCGACTGGTCGAGCAGGGCCACTACCAGCCCGTCCTTGCTGCCGAACTGGCCGTAGAGCGAGCCCGACGTGCGGTCGGCCCGCTCGGCGATGGCGTCGACGGACGCGCCCTCGATGCCGTTCTCCGCGATGATGGCCGCGGCCGCCGACAGCAGTCGCGCCCGGGTCTCGACGCTGCGGGCCTGGAGTGGCCGAGGCATGGCGGCGAGCATAGACACGAACCGTAACGTGCGCTACAAACTTGTGCGCCGACGGGGCACGAGGGGGACACGATGGAGTTCAACCTGGCCGACCTGTTCGAGCACGCGGTCGACACGTGGCCCGAGCGCGAGTACCTGGTCGCCAACGGCGAGCGCCGCACCTACGCGCAGATGGACGAGCGGGCCAACCGGCTGGCCCACCATCTGGCCGACCAGGGCATCGGGCCCGGCGACCACGTGGGCATCTACGGGGTGAACTCGGTCGAGTGGATCGAGAGCCTGTGGGCCGTCTTCAAGCTGCGGGCCGTGTGGATCAACATCAACTACCGCTACGTCGAGGACGAGCTGGCCTACCTGTTCGGCAACGCCGACCTGAAGGCCCTGATCCACGACGCCGCCTTCGCCGACCGGGTGGCCGGCGTGGCCGCCCACATGCCCGACCTGCGCCACCGCCTCGTCATCGGCGGCGACTACGAGCGGGCTCTGGCCGCGGGGGCGCCCGAGCGCGACTTCGCCCGTCGCTCGGGCGACGACCGCTACATCCTCTACACGGGCGGCACCACCGGCATGCCCAAGGGCGTCGTGTGGCGCCACGCCGACGTGCTGTTCGCGCTGGGCGGCGGCATCGACGTGCTGACCGGCGACCGGGCGCAGGCCCCCGAGGACCTGGCCGAGCGGGGCCGGAAGATGGGCTTCGCCCTGACGTTCCTGCCCATCGCCCCGCTGATGCACGGCGCCACCCAGTGGGCGGTCATGGGCCAGAGCTTCCAGGGCCACAAGGTGGTGCTCATGGCGAACTTCGACCCCCACGAGGTGTGGCGACTGGTCGAGGAGGAGAAGGCCAACTCGCTGATGATGACCGGCGACGCCATGGCCCGGCCGCTGATCGAGGCGCTCGACGAAGAGCCCAGCGCGTCGCGCGACCTGTCGTCGCTGATCTCGCTGTCGTCGACCGCCGCCGTGTTCTCGCCGACCCTGAAGGACCAGTTCCTCGATCGGTTCCCCGACCTGATCATGACCGACGCCATCGGCTCGTCCGAGGGCGGCGCCAACGGCATCGTGGTCGTCGAGAAGGGCAAGACCGCGATGAAGGGCGGCCCGACCGTCAACCCGGTTTCGGGCACGGTCGTGCTCGACGACCGCCTGCAGCCCGTCGAGCCCGGCTCGGGCGTCATCGGCCGGGTGGCCCGCAGCGGCGACATCCCCCTCGGCTACTACAACGACGAGCGCAAGACCGCCGAGACCTTCGTCGAGGTCGACGGCACCCGCTACGTGATCCCCGGCGATCTGGCCATGGTCGAGGCCGACGGCTCGATCACGCTGCTCGGCCGCGGCTCGCAGTCGATCAACTCGGGCGGCGAGAAGATCTTCCCCGAGGAGGTCGAGGCGGCCGTGAAGTCGCACCCCGCCGTCTACGACGCCGTGGTGGTCGGCGTGCCCGACGAGCGCTGGGGCCAGCGCGTGGCCGCCGTGGTGGAGGCGCGCGACGGTGCGACCCCCGACCTGGCCTCGGTGCAGGACCACTGCCGCACCAAGATCGCCGGCTACAAGGTGCCGCGCGAGCTGCACCTCGTGGCCAGGATGCAGCGCTCGCCCAGCGGCAAGGCCGACTACCCGTGGGCCAAGAAGGTGGCCACCGGCCAGATCTGACGGCCGCCGTCATGCCAGCGCACGGGCGCCGCGCGCGACGGGTCGGTGCAGGTCGAGCTGCGCCCGGTCGGCGGCCAGGGTGCCGGCGTGCCACCCGGCCGCGTTGCGCGCCGTCAGGCGGGTGGCCCTGGTCTCGGGGTAGGCGCGGCGCAGCGCCTCGTCGGCCGCCTCGCGGCGGGCGTCGAGCAGCGGCACCAGTGCGGTGCTGCGGGCCGCGGCATCGGCGGTGACCGCCTCGGCCGCCCGGGCCAGCCGCTCGCCGATGCGGTGGGCGAAGGCCACGAGGAACGACTGGCGGAACGACCGCGTGCCACCGGCCGTCGTCGACCGGGGGCGGGGCTCGGCCACCATGGCGCGCGTGGCCTGCACCAGCAGCGACGTGAACAGCAGCTCGACCGCGTCGAGGTCGCCCTCGTCGCCGAAGACCGTCGAGAACCCCCACTGCTTGGTCCACACCGCCCGGCACCGGTTGGCGTCGGCCACCGCCGCCAGCAGCAGGTAGCGCGCCCCGGCGTAGGGGTCGTCGATGGCGACCCGCCGGCCCCCCGCCCGGGGGGTGTCGCCGCGGCGGGCGTCGAGCTGGGCCCTGCCGATGGCGTGGCGGGTCATGAGCTCTTGCGCCTTGGCCGTGAGCGCCTCGGCCTCGTCGGGGAACGACGTCGACTCGGCCTTGGCCAGCAGCGACGTGACCTTGCGCAGCACCCGCGGGTCGGCGTCGACCCGGCCCGGGGCGACACCGGCCTCGCCCGGTATCGGGCCGAGGCGCGGCAGCGCGGGCAGCGAGCGCAGCAGCGCCACGGTGAGCACCGCCACCTCGATCGCCTGCACCCGGGCGGGCGCCGGGTCGCCGCTCGGCCCCGGCGACGCCGGCCAGGGGACCGCCCAGGGCTCGGCGTCGCCGCCGCGCGCCGCGCCCGCGGCGCCGATGGCGTCGAGCTGCAGCCGCCAGCGCGGCGGCACCTCGGAGGCGGCGTGCCGCTGCGCCTCGTGCCCGATGGCCCGCGCCCCCCGCCGGGCGGGCGCCCGGCCGGCCCGGCGCTCGACGACGCGGTGCACGTCGGCGGGTTGCCACCCGTTGCGCCACGCACCCGTCACGGCGGAGACGAGGGCCCGCGCCATGGCCCGGTCGACCGGGTCGACCGTCATGCCGGCGCGGTCACCGGCGCCGGCGTCGGCGTCGGTGGCGGCGTCGGCGTCGGCGTCTTGGGCGAGCCTGGCCGCGGGCCACCGGGCCAGCGACTCGACGAGGTGCGGCGCGGGGGGCACGACGCCGAAGGTGGCCGACGCCACGGCGGCCTCGACCGCGGCCGCCGCGGACGCGTCGTCGTGCGCCGAGCGGGCGTGCGAGCGCTGTGGCATGGGACGATCCTCTCTCGTGTCGCGGGCGGGGCGGCGGATGCCCCGGCGGCATGCGAACAAGCGTACGTGTGCGGTGTGACAGAGTGGAGGCGCTCGCCCACCGTCACGGTGGCCCCCGGCACGTTGCTGGGGCAGAATCGCGGCCGCAGTACCGTCGCGGGCAGGCAGCAGCACGTGCGGGTGCCCACCGCGCCTCGCTGCGCCGGCGCGCCGGCACAGTACCGGGAAGGTCAGATGCCCAAGAACTTCGACATCGATGTGGCCACCGAGGCCGACGAGCTGGTCGCCCGCGTGTCCGGCGAGTTCGACCTGTCGGCCCGCGAGCCCGTCGTCGCGCGCGTGACCAAGCTGCTCGGCTCCGACCAGGTCCGCCGGGTGGCCGTCGATCTCGGGCACGTCACCTTCTGCGACTCGAGCGGCCTCGGGGCGCTGCTGGACATCCGGCGAGCGGCCGGCGACGCCGGTGTCGAGATGGTCTTGCGCAACGTGCCGCCGTCGGTGGCCCGCCTGCTCGACCTGACCGACGTCGACGGCTGGCTCCAGCGCGAGTGATCTCGGCCGGCCGGCGCCACACCGGCGACGGCGCGGCGCCGCCCCGGCTCTCGCCAGCGCCCGCGGCGCGCCGGATGTGGCCCCGCTTCGCCGTCGCCGCCGCGGTCCTCCTCCTCGGCACCGGGGTCGCCTGGGCCACGGCCCGCAGCGCGGAGCGCAACGCCGAGGCGCACGAGCAGCTGGTGGCCGACCAGACCGCGAGCGTGCTCACCTCCACCGTGCAGCAGCTCCTGGCCGCCATCACCGGCGTGTCGGGGCTGCCCGACGCCGAGGGGCGCATCGACGAGATGCAGTTCGACGCGTACGCCAGCGCGGTGGTCGGGGAGTCGCCGTTCGAGGCGCTGGCCTACGTGCCCGTCGTGCCCGCCGCCGAACGGGAGGAGTTCGAGGAAGCCATCGGCCGGCCCGTCTCCGACATCCCCGGAGGACGGCCCGCGCCGCCCCGCGCCGAGCACCTGCCGGTGCGATGGGTCACGCCGTCGACGTCGGTCACCGACCGCCTGGTGGGTTTCGACATCGCCGGGGACGACGTCCGGCATGCGGTCGCCGAGCAGGCGCGCGACCGGGGCACCACCGTGATCAGCGGCACGGTGCGGGCGCAGGCGAGCGGCGCGCCGTCGGTCTTCGTGGCCCACCCCGTCTACCGCGCCGGCACCGACCCCGATGCCGGCAGGGCCGAGCGGCGTGCCGCGATCGTCGGGTACGTCACCACGGCGCTGCCCGGCCGCCAGCTGCTCGAGGCCCTGACCGCCCGCGTCGACGACCCACCCGCCATCCGCATCGAGGACGCGGGCGACGACGCCGAGGGCGAGCTACCGGTGCTGGCCGCGTCGGACGCGTCTGCCGACGGCGGCACCACCGTCGAGCGCACCGCGGGCGGGCGGGCGTGGCGGATCACGGTCGACGAGCGCCCCACCACCACGACGCGCGCACCCCTCACGATCCTGGCAGGCACGGTTGCCCTCGCCGTGGCGCTGGCCGTGCTCGGCTGGCGGGCGCTGCGCCACCAGCGCCAGGTCGACCGCCACGTCGCCCTCGTCGAGCGCATCGCCGGCCTCGGCCGGTCGCTCACCGCCGCCGCCACGGTCGACGACCTGTCCCGGGTGGTCGCCACCGAGGTGCCGCACGTCCTCGACGCCGACGTGGCCCGCTTCTGGGAGCTGCGCGGGGCCGGGCGGAATGGCCGCGACGAGGCAGCCAGCCTGCCCGGCACGGTGATCCAGCGATGGATCACCGACGAGAACGGCACGACGGTGGCGTCGCTCGAGGTCGCCTGGGCCAGCGACCGCGACGTCGACGACGTGATCACGGCCGGCGTGTCGACGGTCGCGGAGATGTGCGGCCAGACGCTCGTACGGGCCCGACTCGGCGACCGGGCCCGGCGCGACGCGGTCAGCAGCCGGCTGTTCGCGGGCCTGGCCGAGGCGGCCGCGACCGCGGGCACGACCGAGCAGGTCGCCCGCACGCTCGTCGACCGGGCCGCCGAGGTCGCCGGCGCGGCGACGACCCACATCGGCCTGCTCGACGACAGCGGACGGGCGCTGGTCGTCGTGCACCGGGGCGACGCCGACCGGGCCGACATCGTGCCGCTCGACGCCCGGCACCCGCTGGTCCACGCCTACACCGACGGGCCGGTCCTGCTGGGCGGCCACGCCTCGGTCGCCGACAGGTTCCCCGACAGCGCCGGCGAGATGCGGGCGGCCGGGCTCGGCGCCTGCGCCTGCCTGCCGCTGGTCGGCGAGGACGGCCGGCCGTTCGGGGCCCTGGGACTGGCGTGGGAGGGTCGCCGGCGCTTCGACCCCGAGCTGGTCGACATCCTGCACACGACCGCCGACCTGTGCGCGTCCAGCCTGGGCCGGGCCCGCGAGACCGACCAGGCCCAGGCCCGCTCGTCGGCCATGACCGACCTGGCCGCTCGCCTGTCGGCCTCGACCAGCTTCGACGACGTGGGCGCCGTCATCGTCGAGCACGCCACCGCCGCGGTGGGCGCCGACTTCGCCCTGGTGGGTGTGGTCGAGGGCGACCGCTTCCGCCTGCTGGCCCCGAGCGGCCCGCAGCTCGACGTGCTGGCCCCCTACACCGAGATCGACCTCGACAGCGACTTCCCGGCGCTGCTCGCCTGGCGGCGCCGCGACCTGGTGGCCTTCTCGTCGCCCCGCGACGTGCCCGACCCCGCGATCGCCGACGACCTGGCCCGCATGGGGCTGCGCGGTGGCGCCTGCGCACCGCTGCTCGACGGCGACCGAGCGGCCACGGGCGCCTTCATGGTGCTGTGGGCCGATCCGCCGCCCCTCGACGATGCCCTGCGGGCCCGCATCGCCACGGTGGCCGAGCTGTGCGCCCAGTCGGTCGAGCGGTCGCGCCTCTTCGACGCCGAGCACCGGGTGCGCCGCGACATCCAGCGCTCGGTGCTGGCCGAGGCCCCGGCGGTGCCCGGGCTCGACGTGGCGACCAGGTACCGGCCCGCCGCGCTGGCGGTGGGCATGGGCGGCGACTGGTACGACGCCATCACGCTTCCGAACGGCCGCGTGTGCCTGGTCGTCGGCGACGTGAGCGGCCACGGCGTGGGGGCGGTGGCCGAGATGACCCAGATCCGCACCGTCGTGCACACCCTGGTCGCCGGCGGCATGGCGCTGCCCGACGTGCTCGAGCGCACCTCCGCGGTGATGCAGCGCGACGGCCTCGGCTACGCCACCGTGCTCGTCGCCGTGATCGATCCGGACGACGGGTCGGTCGAGTACGTCACCGCCGGCCACCCGCCGGCCATGCTCCGGCGCCCGGGCGGCACGGTCGACACCCTGACCGGCGGGCGGCACTCGGTGCTGGGCATCGGCATCGATCCCAAGCCACCGGGCTACGTCTCGTTCCCCACGGGCTCGACGCTCGTCCTCTACACCGACGGGCTCATCGAGCGGCGGGACACGGCGATCGACGTGTCGATCCTGGGGCTGGCCGACGAGCTGCGCGCCGCCGACGCGACCTCGGCGGGTGCGCTCGCCGACGCGCTGCTCGACTCGTGGGCGGCCAAGGGGCCCGCACGCGACGACGTGGCCGTGGTCGTGGTTCGCCGCACGGGCTGACGCCACCGCCCCGGGCCGAGCAGAGCAGGCCGAGCAGGCGGGGCCGATCTGGCGGGGCCGATCTGGCGGGGCCGCTCAGGCCGGGCCGAGCAGGTCCGGGTCGACGGCGCCGGCCGCCGCGGCGAGCCCCTCGGGGTCGGCGGTGGCCACGCCGGCGGTGAAGGGCAGCGCGGCCCGGACCGCCCGCCGCAGCCACCCGAGCACCAGCGCGCCGTGCCCGGGCTCGACCTCGGGGTCGACCTGCTGACGGGAGACGACCTGCACCGCGACCCGGCGCACCCGCTCGATGTCGGGCTCGACCCCGGCGGCCCGGGCCCGGTGGACGAGGTGCGACGCCACCATCCCCAGCTCGTCCGCGCCCCGGGTGACCGAGGCGACGAGGGCGGGCACGGCCGCGGCGACGAGGAAGGCCGGCGTGCGCCGGGCGATGAAGCCCAGCCGCGTCCGCCGGGCCAGACGCAGCATCATGGCTATGCCCGTGGCGCCGGCGAGCGGAGGCACGCGGGGGCGATCGGCCAGCGCCCGAGCAAGAGCACCGCGGTCGCCCAGCCCCCGGTGGTGCGTGTCCGCGCCGCCCACCACCCGCCGGGTCAGCGCGCGGCCGGCGCTGTCCAGCGCCGCGGCCAGCCCGGCGGCAGAGACGTCGCCGGCCCGGGTGACCGTGTCGATCGCCGTCTCGACGATCCCTCGCGCCTCGTCCTCGATGTCCGTCGCTGCCATCGCTCCATCCTCTGACTCGCCCACCGGCTGCGCAGACCGTGTACCCGCACCGCGGGCCCCGCACACGGGCGGCGCCACACGGCACACGCCGCTACCGGCCGAGCCGGGCCCCGACCAGGTCGATGGTGCCCAGGTCGTGGATGGCGGCGGCGCTGCGGCGCCACATCACGCGGAACATCTCGTCACCGCGGTCGGTCACGCCGGCGGTGAACCGGCCGAGCAGGATGATCAGCGGCCCGTGCAGCATGCCCATCCGGTAGTCGTCGAGGCATTCGTCGACCGTGTAGCCGTCGACGCCGTGGTCGCCGAGCGCCCGGTGGTAGGCGGCGACGAGGTCGCGCTCGTGGCGGCGCCGGTCGTCGATCTCGAGGCACGTGGACAGGAAGTAGGCGACGTCGCGCGCCGGTGGCCCGGCCGACGCCGTCTGCCAGTCGACTGCCGCCACCCGCCCCGGGTCGCCGTCCGGGAAGAGCAGGTTGTCGAGCCGGTAGTCGCCGTGCACGACGGCGAACCGCTCGCCCTCGTCGAACATCCAGACGGCCAGCAGCTCGCGGGCTGCGTCAAGCACGGCAGCCTCGGGTGGATCGAGCTCGGCGGCGAACCGCTCGGCGAAGGCGTCGGCGGCCATGGCCAGCACGGGCGCCATCAGCTCGCTCGAGATCGCGGGGTCGCGCCCGAGCCACGACCGGGACCGCAGCTCGGCGTCGCACCAGGTCGGACCGTGCAGTCCTGCCAGGTTGACCAGCGCCGCCTCGGCGGCGTCGACGGCGCATCCGGCGATCTGGTCGCCCTGCCGGGCGTCGGCCATGTCCTCGAGGACGAGCACGAAGTGGTGCGTGTCGTCGGCGATGGCCGCGTACAGGCACCGGGGCGTGCGCACGGCCACCCGACCGCCGAGCTCGCTGTAGAAGGCGACCTCCTTCGCGTAGGCCATGGCCGCCATCGGCGAATCGACGTCGCCGCGGGCGTACTTGACCACCACGCTGTTCTGCCCGCCGTCGCCCGTCTCGAGCCGGGCCCGCACGGTCGAGGCCATCTGCCCGGTGCCGATCGGCTCGGTGGCGACGGACCGCACGGCCGCAGGCGTGCCGGCCGTGCCCAGCACGGCGTCGAACCAGCCGGGCGTCAGCTGGTCGACCTCGTCGACGACGGACGGGTCGGGCGTCGTGGGCCCGGCGGGCCACGCCGGTCCGCCGGCCGCCGGGGCCGCCGGGGCCGCCGGGGCCGCTGCGGGCATCGCAGCTCGGCCGGGCGTCGCGGCCGTGCCACCCGTCGTGCCGCCCGGCGCCGTCGCGTCCGTCATCGTGCCCCCTCGCCGTCGTGGTCGTCCCGGCCCCGCGGGCCGCACCGTCCCACGGTAGGCGCGGCCGGACGCACCGGGTAGAAACAGGTTCTAGTCTTCGGCGGCTGGGCCGCGGCGCGAAGGGGAAGGCATGGACGTCCCGGTGATCGACCTGCTCGACGGCGACTTCTACGTGAACGACCCGCACGCGACCTACCGCTGGATGCGCGAGCGCTCGCCCGTCCACTGGGACGCCGTCAACGAGCTGTGGGGCGTGGCGCGCTACGACGACGTCGTCGACGTCGAGCGGCGCAAGGACGTGTTCATCAACTCCGACCAGGACAAGGGCGGCTACCGGCCCAACATCCCCGCCGACCCGGCGATCATCGGACTGGACGACCCGCTGCACCATCAGCGACGCAACCTCGTGTCCCGTCGCTTCACCCCGCGCGCCGTGACGGCCCGCGAGGACCACGTGCGGGCGACCGTGCGCTCTCTCGTCGACGCGGTCGAGGCCAACGGCGGCCAGGCCGAGGTCGTCGGCGAGCTGGCGGCGCCCCTGCCCGCCATGACGATCGCCTGGCTGCTCGGCTTCCCCGAGGAGCGCTGGCCCGAGCTCAAGGACTGGTCCGAGCGCACGATCGCCCTCGGAGGCGGCCCCCGCTACTTCAACCAGGACGGCATGGCCGCCGCCATGGAGTTCGCCCAGGCGGCGAGCGAGCTGCACGCCGAGAAGCTGCGCTGCCCGGCCGACGACATCATGACGATCTGGACCACGGCGTCGGTCGACGGCGAGCCGATCACGGTCGACACGGTGATCTCCGACTGCCTGCTGCTGCTAGACGGCGGGGCCGAGACCACCCGCACCGTGATCGCCCGTACCATCCTCGACCTGATCGCCCACCCCGACCAGTGGGAGGCGCTCAAGTCCGGCGCCGACCCCGCGGTGGCGACCGAGGAGTTCATCCGCTGGGTCACGCCGATCCACAACATGTGCCGGGTCGCCGCTGTCGACACCGAGGTGGGTGGGCAGGCCGTCGAGGCCGGCCAGCAGCTCGTGCTCATGTACAGCTCGGCCAACCGCGACCCCGCCCACTTCGACGACCCCGAGCGCTACGACGTGACCCGCACCCCCAACAACCACATCGCGTTCGGGTTCGGCACCCACTTCTGCCTCGGGGCGGCGTTGGCCCGGATGGAGATCCGGCTGTTCTTCACCGAGCTGGTGCGGCGGGTGCGGTCGATGCGGCTGGTGCCGGGCACCGAGCCGGTCGAGATGCCCAACGCGTTCGTGTACGGCCTGCGCTCGGCGCACGTCGAGTTCGAGTTCGAGCCGAACTGATCCCGGCGCCGCCGGGCCCGAGGGCGCGCCCGACCGGAGGCCGCGGCCGGTGCGCCCGAGGCAACAGCCGTCGGTCCGCCCCACCCGAGGCACCAGCCCGCGGCCCCCGACGGCCACGAGCCCGCCGAGGTCGATCGATGGCTCGGCGACCGCTCGTGTCCACACCCTGACATTTCTGGGAAGTTGCTTTGCGGCGCCCGCACCCTCCGCTGCGTGAGTGTCGATTACCTCTGGGTGGCGGAAGCAACGCTCTCGGCGGAGGCTCGAAGGTGAACGGTGTCATGGTGGTCGGTGTCGTGCTCGTCGCGACGATCGGTCTGTTCGTCGTGTGGTGCGGGGTGATGAACCGCATCGAGCAGCGCGAGCAGCGCCGGTACGCCGAGGAGGCACGGCGGGACGAGCGATCCGGCACCGGCGACGCCCGCCACCTCAGACCG
>DASTFE010000309.1:0-31503 GCA_035708905.1 Acidimicrobiales bacterium
ATCCCGGTGGACGGGGGCAACGAGCGGGTGATCTGAGCGGGGCGCCGCCGCGGCCAGTAGGTCGGGGGCCCCGGTCAGAAGGTCAGCGCGCCCCAGGGCGCCCGCGGCACGGCGAACATGGCGGTGGCGGCGTCGACAGCGCCCGGCCGCCGCTCGTCGACCCAACCGGCGGCCGCCAGCCGGGCCCAGCTCTGGCCGCCCAGGTAGGCGGCGCCGAGCGCCTGCACCGGGACGGTCAGGTCGGCGGCGTCGGTGGTGGGGACGCACTCGGCGCCGTCGGGGCCGGCGTCGAGGCGGAAGCGGCCGGCGGCGTGCCCGAGCGGGTCGGCGATCTCGACGACGAGCGAGCCGGCGGTGGCGTAGCGGCGGGCGCCCAGGGCGGCGGGCACGTCGAGCACGCGCAGCCACGTGTGGTCGGAGCGGCCGGCGAGTCGCGCCGCCCGGCCGTCGACCAGAGCCAGCGGCGCCGGGTCGTCGACCGGTCGCAGGCTCACCCGCACCTCGGCCACCCAGTCGACCGAGGCGAGGAACCGCAGCATCTCGTGCTCGGCCCGGGCGGAGGTGGCCACCAGGACGTCGGAGCCGACGGTGTTGGACGGCCGGTTGTGCACCCACGACTCGTCCACCGTGTAGGCGGTGGCTGCCTGGGGCTCACCCGCCTCGTCGCGCCACACCAGCTTGGTGGCGTCGCGGCGGGCGTCGTCGCGGCCGTCGTGCACGGGCGTGGTGCCGGCGTCGACCTGCCAGCGCACGGTCTCCCAGCCGATGTGCCCGGGCGTCGCTCGCCGGGCCCGGTCGTAGAGGTCGTCGATCACCTTGGCGAACGTGTCGTTGTCGACGATCTCGACCGCACCGGTGGGGGCGTCGAGCCAGGTGGCGGCCGTGGCGTCGAGGTGCAGCGTCGTGGCCTCGGTGGCCGGGCCGTAGCCGTAGCGCCCGTAGATGGGGTACTCGGCGGCGACGAGGACGGCGACCGGCTCGCCCCGGCTGGCGATGTCCGCCAGCTGGTGCCGCATCATGCGGGTGAGGTGACCCTGCCGGGTGTGGGTGGGCAGCACCCCGACCGAGCTGACGGCCCCGGCGGGTACCTCGCCGCCGGGCACGGTGAGCGGGGTGGCGAAGGCGCGGGCCACGCCGCACATGCGCCCGCCGGCGTCGAACGCGGCGATGCACCGGTCGACGTCGGTGTGGGGCCGGCGGGCCTCGATGGTGGCCTCGGCCACGGGTGGCGACAGGAACGCCGTGCGGACGACGTCGAAGAAGCCGCCGAGCTCGTCGTCGGCGATCGGGCGTACCGTGGGGGCGGTCACGGCGCCGAGGGTAGGTCGCTCGCCCGCCCCGCCTCCCACGGATTTCGGGCGGGCTCGCCCGTGCCGCCGGCCCCGGCGCCGTCGGACTCGCCCGCCGTCCACGCCCGCCGGCGCACCTCGTAGAGGGCGATGGCCGTCGCGGTGGCGACGTTCAGCGAGCCGACGCGGCCGAGCTGGGGGATGAAGGCGATCTCGTCGCAGAGCGCCAGTGACGTCGGGGAGAGGCCCCGGTCCTCGTGACCGACCATCAGGCACACGGGAGCCGGCAGGCGCGCCTCGGGCAGCGGCACCGCGTCGTCGGTGAGCTCGAGCCCGACGACGGCGTAGCCGGCCTCCCGCGCCGCCCCGGCGCCGTCCGCGGCGGACCCGTGCCAGGACCACTCGAGGTAGCGCTGGGTGCCGAGCGCGGTCTTGGCGGTCTTGGCGTGCGTCGGCGAGGCGGTGTCGCCCGCCAGCCACAGGTGGTCGACACGCAGGGCGGCGGCTGTGCGCAGGATGGCGCCCACGTTGAACGGCGACTGCACGTTGTCGAGCAGCAGCCCCACCCGGCCGACCGGGCGGCGCCGCCAGGCGCGGTGCAGGCGCTTGAGGCCGGTCGAGTCGAGCTGGCGGCTCACGGCGTTCTCCCGGGTCGCACCTCGAGCACCCGGTAGCCGAGCCGGCTGGCCCGGCGCTCGACCGAGCGGCCCTGCTCGACCAGCCACCGGTGCAGCGAGTCGGCCCCCAGGTGCTTCTGCACGACCAGCAGGCCGTACCCGTCGCCGGCGAGCCGCGCGAGCCAGCGGTCGAGCAGGTCGTGGAGCGCGACCTTGCCGATGCGCACCGGCGGGTTCGACCAGATGGCGGCGAAGCGGGTGCCGGCGGGCACGTCGTCGGGCGCCGCCACCCGCACGTTGGCCAGGCCGGCGGCCTCGGCGTTGGCCCGGGTCAGGTCGCGGGCCCGCTCGTTCACGTCGACGGCCCACACGGTGGCGCCGGGCGCCCGGTGGGCCAGCGCCAGGGCGATCGGGCCGTAGCCGCACCCGAGGTCGAGCAGGTCGCCGGCCGCGGGCGGCGGGGGCGCGGCGAGCAGCAGCACCTTGGTGCCGGGGTCGACCCGGCCGGTCGAGAACACGCCCCGGTCGGTGGCCAGCACGAACGACGCGTCGGGCAGGTCGAGGTGCACGGTCGCGGGGCGCGACGGCGCGCCCGGCGTGGGGGAGAAGTAGTGGGGCTGGCCCGCGGGGCTCACGCCGGACGACGCTAGCCTTGACGGACATGGCTCCCTACAGCATCCGCGTGGTCGGCGACCCGGTGCTCCGCCAGCGCGCCGCCGAGGTCACCGACATCGACGGGCGCCTGGTCAAGCTCGCTGACGACATGATCGTCACCATGTACGAGGCGCCGGGCGTGGGCCTGGCCGCCCCCCAGGTGGGGGTCGAGAAGCGGCTCTTCGTCTACGACGTCGGCGAGGGGGCCAAGACCCTGGTCAACCCCGAGATCGTCGAGAGCGACGGCGAGTGGGCGTTCGAAGAGGGCTGCCTGTCGGTGCCCGGGCTCTCGTGGGAGATCGTGCGGCCCAAGCAGGTGCACCTGCGCGGCGTCGACCTCGACGGCAGCGAGGTGTCGATCGAGGCCGACGAGCTGCTGGCCCGGTGCTTCCAGCACGAGCTCGACCACCTCGACGGCATCCTGGTGCTCGAGCGGCTCGACCCCGACACCCGCAAGCAGGCGCTGAAGACCATCCGCGAGCTGGGCATCGGGCCCTCGGTCCTGGCCGGGGCCGAGCCCAGGGGCGGCGGCCTCTCCTTCGGCAGGTGAGCCTGCCGCCGGCGCCCGCCCATCCGGGGCGCCTCGCCTTCCTGGGCACCCCGGCCGCGTCCGTGGTGCCGCTGCGGGCGCTGGTCGACGCCGGCCACGAAGTGGCCCTGGTGGTGTCGCAGCCCGACCGCCGCCGCGGGCGCGGCGGCCGCACCTCGCCGTCGCCGGTCAAGCAGGCGGCGCTCGACCTGGGCCTGCCCGTGACCGACCGTGTCGACGACGTGCTCGACGCCGGGGTCGACCTGGGCGTCGTCGTGGCGTTCGGCCGCCTGATCAAGCCGCACGTGCTGGCCGAGCTGCCCATGGTCAACCTGCACTTCTCGCTGCTGCCGCGGTGGCGGGGCGCGGCGCCGGTCGAGCGGGCCGTCCTGGCGGGCGACGACCGCACCGGCGTCGACCTGATGGTGGTGGAGGAGGGGCTCGACACCGGGGGCATCTACGACCGGGCCGAGGTGGCGATCGGCCCCGACGAGACCGCGGACGAGCTGCGCGAGCGCCTGGCCCGCCTCGGCGCGGGCCTGCTGGTGGACAACCTGGCGCGGGGCCTGGGCGAGCCCAGGCCGCAGGTGGGCGAGCCGACCTACGCCCACAAGATCGCACCGGACGACCTGGCGCTCGACTGGTCGGCGCCCGCCGCGCATATCCACCGCGTCGTGCGCGTCGGCGGGGCGTGGACGACGCACCGGGGAGCGCGGCTCAAGGTATGGCGCACCGCCCTGGCGCCCGGCGGGCGCGACGCGATCGAGGTGCCCGCCGGCGACGGCGCCATCTGGCTGGTCGAGGTGCAGCCCGAGGGACGCCGGCGCATGCCCGCCCGGGCATGGGTCAACGGGGTCGGCGGCGATGTGACCGCCGGGCTCGGCCGGTGACACCAGCGGGGCGCGCGGTTCGGTCTGCGACGCCACCGGCGGGGCGCGGGGCGCGGGCGGTGGCGCTCGACGCGCTCGGGCGCATCGGCGAGGGCGGGGCCTACGCCAACCTGGTGCTGCCGGGCGCCCTCGAGCGATCGGGGCTGGGGCCGGCCGACCGGCGGTTCGTGACCGACCTGGTCTACGGCACCACCCGCATGCGCCGGGCGTGCGACCACCTGGTCGACCGGTTCCTGGCCCGGCCGGTCGAGGGCCGCGTGCGCGACGCCCTGCGTCTGGGCGCCTACCAGCTGGCCTTCGCCGGCGTGCCCCGCCACGCGGCGGTCGGCGAGACGGTGGCGGTGGCGCCCCGGCGGGCTCGGGGACTGGTCAACGCCGTGCTCCGTCGGGTCGCCGACGCGCCCGTGACCTGGCCCGACGACGCCACCCGGCTGAGCGTCCCCGACTGGGTGCTCGACGAGCTCACGGCCTCGCTGGGAGCCGAGCGGGCTCGGGCGGCCCTGGCGGCGATGAACGAGCCGGCCACGGTGTCCGAGCGGGCCGACGGCTACGTGCAGGACCCGGCGTCGCAGCAGGTGGCGACGGCGGTGGGGGCCGGGGCGGGCGAGCGGGTGCTCGACCTCTGCGCCGCCCCGGGCGGCAAGGCCACGGCGCTGGCGGCGGCCGGGGCCCGGGTCGTGGCCGCGGACGTCCGTCCCCGGCGGGCGGCGCTGGTGCGGGGCAACGCCGAGCGGGTGGGCGTCGCCGAGCGGGTGGCGGTGGTCGCGGCCGACGGCACGGCGCCGCCCTGGCCGACCGCCACCTTCGACCGCGTGCTGGTCGACGCCCCGTGCACCGGGCTGGGCACACTGCGACGCCGGCCCGACCTGCGCTGGCGGGTCGAGGCGTCGGCGGTGCCGCGCCTCGCCGACCTGCAGCGCCGGCTGGTGGCCGCGGCCGCCGACCTGGTGCGGCCCGGCGGCACGCTCGTGTACTCGGTGTGCACGTTGACGGCGGCCGAGTCGACCGACGTCGACGACTGGCTGGCCGGCGAGCGCCCGGACCTGGTGTCCGAGGCGCCGCCCGACGGTCCGTGGCAACCGTGGGGGCGGGGCGCGATCCTGCTGCCCCAGGCTGCGGGCACCGACGGGATGTGCCTGTTCCGCTACGTCCGCGGGCCCGCCGGGGCCGGCGGCTGAGGAGGAGCGCGTGGGAGACGACCGGATGGGTGAGCGGCGGTGGCCGGCCAAGGTGCTGACGGTGTCGGACGGCGTGGTCGCGGGCACCCGCGACGACCGCTCGGGCGCGGCGCTCGAGGAGCGGCTGCGAGCGGCCGGGTTCGACGTGGTCGAGCGGCGGGTCAGCGCGGACGGCACCGAGGCGGTGGCGGGCGCGCTGTCCGACCTGGCCGACGGGTTCGTCGGCCTGGTGGTCACGACGGGCGGCACCGGGTTCGGCCCGCGCGACCTCACGCCCGAGGGCACCCGGGCGGTGCTCGACCGCGAGGCTCCCGGGCTGGCCGAGGCCATGCGCCTCGTCAGCCCGCTCGGGCGGCTGTCACGGGCGGTGGCGGGCACGGTCGGCGGCGCACTGGTGCTCAACACGCCGGGGTCGTCGACGGGGGCGGTCGAGTGCCTCGAGGCGGTGCTCGACGTGGTGCCCCACGCCCTCGACCTGCTGGCGGGCGGCCGGCCCCATTGACCGAAATTAGAACGTGTTCTAATTTCTGGTGGTGGCCGTGACCCCTACGCTGCCCGGCGTGACACCGCAGACGGCGGTCGAGGTCGACCAGCGCCACATGGCCCGCGCCGTCGAGCTGGCCGCCGGCGTGCGCACCTCGACCTCGCCCAACCCGTGGGTCGGCTGCGTGCTCGTCGGCGCCGGCGGGCAGGTCGTCGAGGGGGCCACCCGGCCGCCCGGCGGCCCGCACGCCGAGGTCGCCGCCATCGCCGCCGCCGAGCAGGCCGGCCTCGACCCGGCCGGCGCCACCGCCTACGTCACCCTCGAGCCGTGCAGCCACCACGGTCGCACCCCGCCCTGCGCCGACGCGCTGGTGGCGGCCGGCGTGGCGCGCGTGGTGGTCGGCGTGCTCGACCCCGATCCCAACGTCAGCGGGCGCGGCGTCGCCCGGCTGCGCGACGCCGGCGTCGAGGTCGTGACAGGCGTGGCGGCCGGTGCGGTCACCGACCAGCTCGCGCCCTACCTCACCCACCGGGCGACGGGACGCCCCTACGTCGTGCTCAAGCTGGCGGCCAGCCTCGACGGGCGCACCGCCGCACCCGACGGCTCGAGCCGGTGGATCACCGGCGAGGCGGCCCGGGCCGACGCCCACCGGCTGCGGGCCGAGAGCGACGCGGTGCTCGTCGGGGCGGGCACGGTGCGCGCCGACGACCCCGAGCTGACGGTCCGCCACGTGCCCGGCCGCGACCCGCTGCGCGTCGTGCTCGGGCGGGCGCCGGCCGGGGCGCGGGTCCACCCGTGCCTCGAGCTGTCGGGCGACCTCGGCGACGTGCTCGACGACCTCGGGGCCCGAGACGTGCTGCAGGTGCTGGTCGAGGGCGGTGCCGGGGTGGCCGGCGCGTTCCACCGGGCCGGCCTCGTCGACGCCTACGTGATCTACCTCGCCCCCGTGCTCTTCGGTGGCGACGACGCCGCCGGGTTGTTCTCCGGCGCGGGAGCAGCCACGATGAGCGACGTCTGGCGCGGGCGGATCACCCGCGTGACACCCCTGGGCGACGACGTACGCGTCGACCTGCACCCCATGAGGAGCACATAGATGTTCACCGGCATCGTCGAGGAGCTGGGCACGGTCGCCTCGACCGCGCCGGGCCGCGTCCGCATCTCGGCGGCCACCGTGCTGTCCGACGCGTCGGTGGGCGACTCCATCGCCGTCGACGGCTGCTGCCTCACGGTGGCGGCCCGGGGCGACGGCTGGTGGGAGGCCGACGTCTCGGACGAGACGCTCAAGCGCACGACGCTGGGCGACCGGCAGCCGGGCGACCGGGTCAACCTCGAGCGCCCGGTGCGGGCGCAGGACCGCCTCGGCGGGCACATCGTGCAGGGCCACGTCGACGGGGTGGGCGAGGTCGTCGAGCCGGCCCCCGACCTGCGGGTGCGCATGCCGCGCGACCTGCTCCGCTACGTGGTCGAGAAGGGCTCGGTGGCGGTCGACGGTGTCAGCCTCACGGTCGTCGACGTGCTCGACGACGGCGTCACGGTCGCCGTCATCCCGCACACCGCCGCGGTCACGACGCTGGGCCGCAAGGGCCCCGGCGAGCGCGTGAACCTCGAGGTCGACGTGACGGTCAAGTACGTCGAGCGGCTGCTCACCTGGCACGCGGGCCCGTCGCCCGCGGCATCCCGAGAGGATCCCTGATGCCCTTCGCCAAGATCGAGGACGCCGTCGCCGCCATCGGGCGGGGCGAGATCGTCATCGTCGTCGACGACGAGGACCGCGAGAACGAGGGCGACCTCATCATGGCGGCCGAGGCCGCCACGCCCGAGAAGGTCGCGTTCTTCCTCCACCACACGTCGGGCGTGATCTGCGCCCCGGTGACCCGCGAGCGGGCCCGCGAGCTCGACCTGCAGCTCATGGTGGTCGACAACACCGAGAGCATGCGCACCGCCTTCACCGTCAGCGTCGACGTCCGGCAGGGCACGACCACCGGCATCTCGGCCTACGACCGGGCGGCCACCATCCAGGCGCTGGTCGATCCCGCCACGCGGCCCGCCGACCTGCTGCGCCCCGGTCACATCTTCCCGCTCGAGGCCCGGGAGGGCGGCGTGCTCAAGCGGGCCGGCCACACGGAGGCCGCCATCGATCTGGCCCGCATGGCCGGCCTGTACCCGGCCGGCGTGCTGTGCGAGGTCGTCAACGAGAAGAAGGACGACATGGCGCGCGTCCCCGAGCTCGAGCGCTTCGCCGACGAGCACGGGCTGCTGATGATCTCCATCGCCGATCTCGTCCGCCACCGGCGCCAGACGGAGAGGCTGGTCAAGCGGGTGGCCGAGGCTCGCATCCCGACCCAGTGGGGCGACTTCACGTGCTACGCCTACGAGTCGGTGCTCGACGGCGAGCAGCACCTGGCCTTCGTGCGCGGCGCCGTCCAGGGGCAGGACGACGTGCTCGTCCGGGTGCACAGCGAGTGCTTGACCGGCGACGTGTTCGGCTCGCTGCGCTGCGACTGCGGCCCCCAGCTCGCCGAGGCCATGCGGCGCATCGCCGAGGAGGGCCTCGGCGTGGTCGTCTACCTGCGGGGCCACGAGGGGCGGGGCATCGGCATCGGCCACAAGCTGCAGGCCTACGCGCTGCAGGAGCAGGGTCACGACACCGTCGACGCCAACCTCAAGCTGGGCATGCCGGTCGACAGCCGCGAGTACGGCATCGGTGCCCAGATCCTGGTCGATCTCGGCATCACGACCATGCGCACGCTCACCAACAACCCGGCCAAGCGGGGCGGGCTCGAGGGCTTCGGGCTCAAGATCACCGACCGGGTGCCGCTGCTGACCCAGCCCAACCCCGAGAACATCGCCTACCTGCGCACCAAGCGCGAGCGCATGGGCCACTTGCTCGAGGGCCTCGACGATGTGCTCTGATGCCGGTCCGACCGACGGCACAGGAGTCGTGAGTGGCTGAGGGGACTGCCCGGGCGCACGCGCCCGAGGGACTGGACGGGGCGGGGCTGCGCGTCGGCGTGGTCCGGGCCCGGTGGAACGCGCCCATCGTCGACCGGCTGGCCGCGGGGGTCGAGCGGGGGTTGGCGGCGCTCGGCGTCGGCGCCGAGAGTGTCGAGGAGGTCTCTGTGCCGGGCTCGTTCGAGATCCCGTTCGGGGCGCGGGCGCTGGCGGCCTCCGGCCGGGTCGACGCGGTGGTGTGCATCGGCGCGGTCATCCGAGGCGAGACGACCCACTACGACATCGTGGCGGGGGAGTGCGCCCGCGGCGTGCAGCAGGTGCAGCTCACCACCGGCGTGCCGGTGGCCTTCGGCGTGCTCACCACCGAGGACGAGGCCCAGGCGCTCGCCCGCTCCGAGGGGCCGGGCGGGCACAACGTCGGCGAGGAGGCCGCCGCGGTGGCGGTCGAGATGGCGCTGGTCGCCGGGCGCTACGCACCCGCGTAGCGGGCGAGCCGCTCCGGGCCGGGGCTTGGCCGGGCGGGCGCCGTGAGGCGTACCCTCGACCCGTGCTGAAGCTCGTCCTCCCCAAGGGCTCGCTGGAGCGGGCCACGCTCGACCTGTTCGAGGCGGCCGACCTGGCGGTCATCCGCTCCTCCACGGTGGAGTACAGGGCGACGATCGCCGACCCGCGCATCGGCGAGGTGCGCATCCTGCGCCCGCAGGAGATCCCCCGCTACGTGGCCGACGGCCTGTTCGACCTGGGCATCACCGGGCGCGACTGGGTCGAGGAGACGGCCGCGGACGTCGTGTCGCTCGGCGAGATGCGCTACTCGAAGGAGACCACCCGCCCGATCCGCATGGTCGTGGCGGTGCCCCAGGACAGCCCGGTCGAGCGGGTCGACGACCTGCCCCAGGGCGTCCGGGTGTCGACCGAGTACCCCGAGACCACCCGGCGCTACTTCGAGAAGCGCGGCATCGCGGCCGACATCCGCCTCAGCTACGGCGCCACCGAGGCCAAGGTGCCCGACATCGTCGACTGCATCGTCGAGATCACCGAGACGGGGCGGGCGCTGCGGGCGGCGGGGCTCAAGATCATCGACGAGATCCTCCAGAGCTACACCGAGCTGGTGGCCAACCCGCTGGCCCACGCCGACGCCGGCAAGCGCCACGCCATGGAGCAGATCAAGGTGCTGCTCGACGGCGTGCTCGAGGCCCGGGGCAAGGTGCTGGTCAAGCTGAACGTGGCGCGCGACGACCTCGACGAGGTCATCGCCCTGGTGCCGTCGATGAAGGCCCCGACGGTGTCCGAGCTGTTCGGCGAGGGCGGCTACGCGGTCGAGACCGTGGTGGCCAAGTCCGAGATCAACACCCTGATCCCGGCGCTCAAGGACGCGGGGGCGTCCGACATCATCGAGCTGCCGCTGGCCAAGATCGTCCACTGATGTCGGTCGTCCCCGGCGCCGACGCCACCGGCGTCGTGCACGCGTTCGACGAGGGGCGGGGGCTGGGCGAGGTGCGGGCCGACGACGGCACCACGCTGCCGTTCCACTGCACCGCCATCGCCGACGGCACCCGGACCATCCCGGTCGGCCAGGCCGTGCGGTTCCGCGTCGCCGCCGGCCCGCTCGGCCGGTGGGAGGCCGCCCGCATCACCCCACGGTGACGACCGCGTTCTGGCCGCGGGATCGGGGGCCCTGGCCCCGGAATCCGCGGCAAGAGCGCGCTCTGGTCAGTCCGCGGTCGGCTCGCCGATGGCCGCGAGCAGCACGCGGGCGTAGCGCTCGCCGCCGGCCGGTGCGAGGTGGATGCCGTCCTCGTGGCGCACCTCGATCGTGCCGTCGGCCCCGCACTCGGCCGCCTCCCACGGCTCGCACGGCAGGGTGCGGTGGAACCGGCCGTCCGGACCGAGCAGCGGCGCAGGATCGACGAGCGTGACCTCGGGCCGGGCCCGCACCAGGTCGCGGTACATGGCCCGGATGGCGGCGGCCGCCGGCTCGGACGCCGGCTCGCCCACCGGCGGCGGCACCACCACGTAGAGCTCGGTGCCCGTGCCGGCGAACAGGTCGACGATCCCCGGCATGTCCTCGGCGTAGGCGTCCGCGATGGTCTCGGGGTCGCGGGGCGGGCCGCCGCCCGGGTTGATGCACGGCGTGCTGTCGTTGCCGGCGAACGAGATCACCAGCCGGCGCGGGGGCGCGGCGGCCAGTTCGTCGAAGGTGTCCATCCAGTCGCAGGGGGCGCTGCCGCCGAACGCGAACGTCTCGACGGTCAGCCCCGCGTCGGCGGCGTGGGCCACGAACTGGTCCCGCGACTGCTCGACGAGCGAGTCGCCGACGACGGCGACGTCCAGCCGGTCGCCACCACCGGCGCCGCCCTCGGCGCCGGCGTCGCCGCCGCCCGGCGACGACCCGTCCGGCGACGACCCGTCCGACCCGCGGGCGGCGGAGACGGCCACCGCGACGGCCGCCGCGACGACCACCAGCGCCAGCGCCACGCCGGCGGTGCGCCGCCGGGCCGAGCGGCCTGCGCCCCCGTCGCGACCCTGCCGCCCGGGGCCCGGCGCGTCGCCGGGTGCCACCGCGCCGCGCCCGCCGGTCAGTCGCCGGGCTCCGGCGCGGCCGCCGAGCGGCTGACCTCGACGAAGGCGAGCTGGATCTGGTGGAGCGCCTGGCGCAGCGGGGTCTCGGTGTCGCCGAGCCGCGACCCCAGCTTGTCGACCACCGCGGCCAGCGCGTCGATGGCCAGGCGGGCGTCGTCGAGGCGGGGCTCGGGCTGGGAGAGGTGCAGGGCGGCCAGCTCGTAGAACTGCAGCGCCTGCTGGCCGACCACCAACCCGGCGGGCGCCTCGACGAGCTGCTGGCGGGCGTCGTCGAGCCGGCGGGCGTACTCCTCCGCGGCGGCGCGCTCGTCGGGGGTGAGCTCGGGCTCGCCCTCGGGCGGCGCGGCCGGCGGGGGCGTGGCGGGACCGCCCGCAGACGGGCCGGTGGGGGCACGGTCGCCCGGGCGGTCGACGGGATGCTCGCCTGACGGCGTCCATAGGCTGCTCATGGTCCTCCCGACGGTAGCGGAGGCGGTTGTGGACTCGTCGCCACGCACTGGTACCCTACGGCGGACAACTTCAGGGAAGCGGGGCCCACATGCCCCCACCCGGCCACTGCCACCACGGCGACGTGCGTCCGGGTCGATCGGTCGCACTGGGCTCTGCCCTTGGCGGACGTCGGCTTCCCCCGGCGTCCGTTTCGTCATTTTGGCTCCTGGCCGCCGGGTTGGCACGACTGCAAGCACATGCGTACGGAGGTGTCTGCGCATCCATGAGGAGTGAGCGGCGATAGCTGCGCCCGCGAACAACGAGCCCCGGATCAACGACCGCATCCGCGCCCGCGAGGTGCGCCTCGTCGGTCCGGACGGTCAGCAGATCGGCATCAAGCCGCTGCCCGAGGCCCTGGCCATCGCCCGCGCTGCCGACCTCGACCTGGTCGAGGTCGCGGCCCAGGCGAACCCGCCCGTCTGCCGGATCATGGATTACGGCAAGTACAAATACGAGGCGGCACAGAAGGCCAAGGAATCACGGCGCAAGGCGAGCAACGTCTCCATCAAGGAGATGAAGTACCGGCCGAAGATCTCGAAGGGCGACTTCGACACGAAGACACGCAAGGTCGAGCGGTTCCTGCAGGACGGTCACAAGGTCAAGGTGACCCTCACCTTCCGGGGCCGTGAGATGCACCACCCCGAGCTGGGGCGGCGCATCCTCGACGACGTGGTCGAGGCGGTGTCGCACCTGGCCAAGGTCGAGATCTTCCCCCGCCAGGACGGCCGCAACATGACCATGGTGCTCGGTCCCGACCGCAAGGCCCAGGCGGCCAGCGAGCGGGCCAGGCGCCAGGCCGAGGCCGAAGCCCAGCGGGCGTCTCGCCCGCCCGCGGCGACCGACGGCACCGGGGCGGCGACCACTGACGCGGCGACCGCCGAAGCGGTCGCCACCGACGCGGCCACGACCGACGCGCCGGCCGGCCAACCGACGTCCGTGACCGCTGCCGGCGGGGCGCCGGCGGGCGAGCCGACCGACCAGGACGAGCCGAGCGACGGCTAGGGCGGCACCGACCGCCAGCCGGCGCCCGACGACACGAGGGACACGCCATGCCCAAGATGAAGACGCACCGCGGCGCAGCCAAGCGGTTCAAGACCACCGGCACCGGCAAGCTGCGCCGCCGCCAGATCAACATGAACCACATCCTCGAGAAGAAGGCACCCGGCCGGAAGCGCCGCCTGCGCAACGAGACCGGCCTGGCCGACGGCGACGAGGGCCGCATCAAGCGGATGCTCGGCCGGCGCTGACACCGCCGGCGCCCGCCGCCCCCACCCCGATCGACGAAAGGAGCTCCCCATGGCCCGGGTGAAGCGATCCGTCCACGCCAAGAAGAAGCGCCGTGCCACTCTCGAGCGCGCCAAGGGCTACTACGGCAACAAGAGCCGGTCCTACCGCGCCGCCAACGAGCAGCTGATGCACAGCCTGCAGTACGCCTACCGCGACCGCCGGGCCCGCAAGGGCGACTTCCGGCGGCTGTGGATCCAGCGCATCAACGCCGCCTGCCGCCAGAACGGCACCAGCTACAGCGTGTTCGTGGCCGGCCTGCGGGCCGCCGGCATCGAGGTCGACCGCAAGGTGCTAGCCGACCTGGCCGTCACCGACGCCGACGCCTTCGCGTCCCTCGTCACCGCCGCCCGGGCCGCGCTCGACGCCCGGGCCACGACCCCCTCGGCCTAGACCGCCCGGGGCGCCCGCCCGCGATGGCCGACCCGATCGGCGCTCGCCACCACAGCATGCAGCGACTGCGGCGCCTCTCCCGGCGCCGCAGCGCTCGTTCCGACGAGGCGGCGTTCGTGATCGACGGGCCGACCCTGCTCGCCGAGGCGCTCGACGCCGGCGTGCGGATCGACGAGGTCGTGGCCGAGCCCGGCTGCCCGCAGGCGCTCCTCGACCGGGCGGCCGCCGCGGGCGCGGTGGTGCGCCGCACCGGCGACGGTGTGCTGGCGCGGGTGGTCGACGCCGTCACGCCCCAGCGGGTGGCTGCCGTCGCCCGGCTCGCCGATCGCCCGCCCAGCGAGGCCGCCGGCGCCGCCGGGCCGCTGGCGCTGGTGCTCGTGGGCGTGTCCGACCCCGGCAACGCCGGCACGCTGCTGCGCTCGGCCGAGGCGGCCGGCGGGGGTGCCGTGCTGTTCTGCGACGGCTCGGTCGACCCCTTCGGGCCCAAGTGCGTGCGGTCGTCGGCCGGGTCGGTGTTCAGGCTGGCCGTCACCCGCCAGGGGAGCAGCGGCGAGGTGCTCGCCGCGCTGGCCGCGGCCAAGCTGCGCCGGGTGGCGACGCGGGCCCGCGGCGCCCCGCCCTACGACGCGGCCGATCTCGCCGGCCCGGTCGCCCTCGTGCTGGGCAGCGAGGCCCACGGGCTGCCCCGGGCGGTGGTCGACGCCGTCGACGAGGTGGTCAGCATCCCGATGGCCGGCCGCACCGAGTCGCTGAACGTGGGCATGGCCGGCACGGTGCTGTGCTTCGAGGCCCTGCGCCAGCGGCGGTCCCGGCGCGGCGGCGGGCCGACCAATCGACTGGACGAGACGCCGCCCCAGGCGGCAGGGTGCACGACGACATGACCGACCAGAGCCCCACCCCTGCGTCCGGCGACGATCTGGTCGCCGAGATCGGCCGCCTCGAGGACGACGCCCGGGCGCGGGTGGCGGCCGCGGCCACGGTCGACGACCTGCGGGCGGTCGAGATCGCGGTGCTGGGCAAGCGCTCGCCGCTCACCGCCGTCCGCAAGCGCCTGGGGGAGCTCGACGGCGAGGGTCGCCGCACCGTCGGCAAGGTGCTCAACGCCGCCCACGAGGCGGTGCGCGCCGCGCTCGACGAGCGCCGGGCGGTGCTCGAGGCCGCCGAGCGGGCCGTGGTGCTGCAGGCCGAACGCCTCGACCTCACCGAGGTGCCGCCCGGCCGGTCCGCCGGCCACCTCCACCTCGTCACCCAGGCCATCCAAGACCTCGAGGACGTGTTCGTCGGCATGGGGTTCACGGTGGCCGAGGGGCCCGAGGTCGAGACCGACTGGCACAACTTCGGCGCCCTGAACTTCCCGCCCGACCACCCGGCCCGCGACGAGTACGACACGCTCTACGTCAACTACGGCGAGCGGGGCAGCACGCTGCTGCGCACCCACACGTCGCCCGTGCAGGTGCGGGTGATGACGGGCACCCCGCCGCCGTACTACGCGGTGATGCCCGGCCGGGTGTTCCGCTCCGACACGGCTGATGCCACCCACATGCCCGTGTTCCACCAGATCGAGGGCCTGGTCGTCGACCGCGGCATCACGTTCGCCGACCTGGCCGGCACCATCGACGCCTTCACCAAGGCCTACTTCGGCGGCGACTTCACGTCCCGGCTGCGGGCGTCGTACTTCCCGTTCACCGAGCCCTCGGCCGAGTTCGACATCCAGCGGCCCGACGGCACCTGGCTCGAGCTGGGCGGGTGCGGCATGGTGCACCCCAACGTGCTCACCAACTGCGGGCTCGACCCCGACGAGTGGCAGGGCTTCGCGTTCGGCTTCGGCATCGACCGGCTGGCGGCCGCCCGCCACGGCGTCGACGACCTGCGCGACCTGTTCACCAACGACATCCGCTTCCTCACCCAATTCTGATGGTCGGCCTCGCAACCGGAGGTTGCTCGCCGAGGGAGCGGCGCCGCCTGCGGCGGCTCGAATCCCAGTCGCCCGACCGGCGGAGCCGGATCGGGCGACGGTGGGGGGCTCCGGCGGGAGCCTCTGCCCCCCACGCCCCCCGCCACCCGGCGACAAGGTTCCTGTGATGAAAGTACTGCTGTCCTGGCTTCGTGACTTTGCGCCGATCGAGGGGGATCCCGTGGCGCTCGGCGAGCAGTTGAGCGACCTGGGCATGGCCGTCGAGCAGATGGACGTGCTCGGCGAAGGGCTCGACGGCGTGGTGGTGGCCCGGGTGCTCGCCACGCGGCCCCACCCCGACGCCGACAAGATCCAGCTCGTCGACGTCGACGCCGGTGACGGCGAGGTGCTCCAGATCGTGTGCGGGGCCTTCAACATGGGCCCGGGCGACCTCGTGCCCCTCGCCACCGTCGGCACGGTCATGCCCGGCGGCGTGGAGATCGGCCGGCGCAAGATGCGGGGCCAGTGGTCGAACGGCATGCTCTGCTCGGCCCGCGAGCTGGGCCTGGGCAGCGACCACGCCGGCATCCACGTGCTGCCGCCCGGGCTGCCCGTCGGCGCCCCGTTCGTCGAGGCGATGGGCATCGCCGCCGACGTGCTCTACGACCTCGAGATCAACCCCAACCGCCCCGACGCCATGTCGGTGGCCGGCGTCGCCCGCGACCTCGCCGCCCGCCTGGGCGTGCCGTTCACGCTGCCCGAGCCGGTGGTCGACGAGGTGCCCGCCACCCGGCTGGGCGACGTGACCGTCGAGGTCGAGGCGCCCGACCTGTGCGGTCGGTTCACGGCCCGGGTGCTGCGCGGCGTCACGGTCGGGCCGTCCGAACCGGCGATCGCCCGGCGCCTGACCCTGCTGGGCATGCGGCCCATCAACTCGCTGGTCGACGTGTCCAACTACGTGATGCTCGAGCTGGGCCAGCCCAACCACCCCTACGACCTGGCCAGGGTGCGGGGCGGGGGCCTGCGGGTGCGCCGGGCGCGCCCCGGCGAGACCGTGGTCACCCTCGACGACGTCGAGCGCCGGCTCACCGGCGACGACCTGCTCATCTGCGACGCCGGCGACCGGCCGATCGGCATCGCCGGCATCATGGGCGGCGCCGAGACCGAGATCGGCACGTCCACCAGCGACGTGCTGCTCGAGATGGCGTGGTTCCTGCCCATCGGCATCGCCCGCACGTCGCGGCGCCTGCGGCTGCGGTCCGAGGCGTCGGCCCGCTTCGAGAAGGGCACCGATCCCGAGATCATCGACTTGGCCCACCGCCGGTTCGCCGAGCTCGTGGCGGCGTCGGGCGCCCGGCTCGAGGCCGGCACGGTCGACGTGCGGGGCGACCTGCCCGAGCGCCGCCCCGTCCGGGTGCGCACCGGCCGGCTCAACCGGCTGCTCGGCACCGACCTGGCGGCGCCCGACATCGCCGGGCTGCTCGAGCCCATCGGCTTCGCGACGACCGTCACGGGCGACGACACCGAGGTCACGATCCCGCCGTGGCGCTACGACTCGGCCACCGAGATCGACGTGGTGGAAGAGGTGGCGCGGCACTACGGCTACACGGCCATCGGCCGCAGCCTGCCCCCCTCGGCCCACGCCGGCCGCCTGACCGATCGCCAGCGCGAGCGGCGCCGCCTGCGCAACCTGCTCGTCGGGCGGGGCCTGTCCGAGGCGATGCCCCTGCCGTTCCTCGCCCCCGGCGACCTCGAGCGCTGCGGGCTGCCGGGCGACGGCATCGAGATCGCCAACCCGCTGGTGGCGGAAGAGTCGGTGCTGCGCACCTCGCTGCTGCCCGGGCTGGTCGAGGCGCTGGCCACCAACGCCGCCCGCCGCAACACCGGCGTCGGCCTGTGGGAGATCGGCCACGTGTTCCGCCGGCCGGGGGCGGGCGCGAACGGCGACGGGCTGCCGGACGAGCGCGAGGTCCTCGGCGTGGCCCTGGGGGGCCGCGACGCCGTCGAGGCCGTGCACGAGTGGCGGGCCGTCGCCGAGGTGCTGTCGCTGCGGGGCGTGTCGGTGCACAACGAGGCGGTGCCCGGTCTGCACCCCACCCGGTCGGCCCGGCTGGTCGGCCCGGGGGGCGAGGCGGTGGGCGCGGTCGGCGAGATCGACCCGGGGGTGCTCGAGGCCCACGGCATCGGCGAGCGGGTCGGCTGGCTCGAGGTCGACCTCGACGTCGTGGCCGCGCTGCCCCACGACCCCCACGTGTACCGGCCCGTCAGCGTCTACCCGTCGAGCGACATCGACCTGGCCTTCGAGGTCGACGAGGCCGTGCCGGCGGCTGCGGTCGAGCAGGCGCTGCGGGCCGCGGCCGGTGAGCGGCTGGCGTCGCTGCGCCTGTTCGACGTGTACCGGGGCGAGGGCATCGCCACCGGGCGCCGCAGCCTGGCGTACACCCTGCGACTCGGCGCGCCCGACCACACCCTGACCGACGACGAGGTGGCCGAGGTGCGCCGGCGCTGCATCGCCGCCGTCGAGGCCGAGCTGCCGGCGACCTTGCGGGGTTGAACGCCCCCGGAACTCGCTTTGCATGAGTATGCAACCGAGCGTATGCTCGCCCGGTGAGATCGGTCGGCATCATCGGCGCATCCGGGTTCACCGGCGCAGAGCTGCTACGCCTGTGCGCGCAGCACCCCGAGCTCGACGTCCGCATCGCCACCGGTGACAGCCAGGCCGGCACCCCCGTCGCCGAGCTGTACCCCAGCCTGGCGGCGGCCTACGGGCGACTGCGCTTCGAGAAGTTCGACGCCGACCGCTGCGACGGGCTCGACCTCGCCTTCCTCGGGCTGCCCCACGGCGCCTCCCAGGCGGTCGTGCCCGAGCTGATCGACCGGGTGGGCGCCATCGTCGACCTCGCCGCCGACTTCCGACTGCGTGACCCGTCCCTGTACCCGACCTGGTACGGCGACGAGCACACCCGCCCCGACCTGCTCGACTCGTTCGTGTACGGGCTGCCCGAGCTCTTCCGCGACGACATCGCCGGCGCCACCCGCGTGGCCGCCCCCGGGTGCTACGTCACCACCGCCGTGCTGGCGCTGGCGCCGCTGCTGCGGGCCGGGCTGGTCGAGCCGACCGGCATCGTCGTCGACGCGGCCAGCGGCGTGTCCGGCGCCGGCCGCCCACCCAAGCCCACCACCGCCTTCTGCACGGTCGACGAGGACTTCACCGCCTACGGGCTGCTCGACCACCGTCACACCCCCGAGATCGAGCAGGGCCTCACCGCCGTGGCGGGCGCCCCGGCCCAGGTGCTGTTCACCCCCCACCTCGCTCCCATGAACCGGGGAATCCTGGCCACCTGCTACGCCCGTCCCGCCGCACCCGGGGTCACCACCGCGGACGTGCTGGCGGCCGTGCGCGAGGCATGGGCGGGCGAGCCCTTCGTGGTGGTGAGCGAGCGGGCACCCTCGACCAAGGCCACGCTCGGCGCCAACACCGTCCACGTCACCGCCGTGGGCGACCCGCGCACCGGCTGGGTGGTCGCGCTCGCCGCCCTCGACAACCTCGTCAAGGGCGCGTCGGGCCAGGCCCTCCAGTGCGCCAACCTGATGCTCGGCCTGCCCGAGGGCACCGGCCTGCCCAGCGTGGGGACGTACCCGTGAGCGAGCACGACGTGCGAGCGAACCATGGGCACAGTGCGTTGCCCGCTGCGCAGCGGCGATCGCTCACCAGCGGACCGGAGGTACGCCAATGAGCGTCGTGGCCGCCCCCGGCTTCGTCGCCGGAGGTGTGGCGTGCGGGATCAAGCCCTCGGGCGACCCCGACCTGGCCCTCGTCGCCACCGACGACGGCAGGCCGGCCACCGCCGCCGGTGTCTTCACGCAGAACCTGGTGCTGGCCGCCCCCGTCGTGGTGAGCCGGCGCCACCTCGAGGCCACCGGCGGGCGGGCGGCGGCCGTGGTGCTGAACAGCGGCAACGCCAACGCGGCCACCGGCGCCCGGGGCGAGGCCGACGCCGAGCGCATGTGCGACCTCGTGGCCGGCGAGATCGGGGCCCGGCCCGACGAGGTGCTCGTGTGCTCGACCGGGCTCATCGGCATCGAGTTGCCGATGGACTGCGTCGGCACGGGCATCCCGGCCCTGGCGGCCGCCCGGGGCCCGGCGCCGGCGCAGGGCGTCGCCGCCGCCCAGGCGATCATGACCACCGACACCCGCCGCAAGGAGACGGTCGTGCGCGGCGACGGCTTCGTGGTGGGGGGCATGGCCAAGGGCGCGGCCATGCTCGCGCCCGACATGGCCACGATGCTGGCGGTGCTCACGACCGACGCCGGGCTCGACGCCGGCCGGCTGCGCAGCGTGCTGCGGGCGGGGGTGGCGGACAGCTTCAACGCCATGACCGTCGACGGCTGCACCTCGACCAACGACACCGTGCTCATCCTGGCCAACGGCCGCGGCGGCACCCCCGACCCGCACGCCTTCGCCGAGGCGGTGGCCGCCGCCTGCGAGGACCTCGCCACCCAGATGGTGGGCGACGCCGAGGGCCACACGAAGGTGGTGAGGATCACGGTCACCGGCGCGGCGTCGGACGCCGACGCCCGGCAGGCGGCCCGCAAGGTGGCCGAGAGCCAGTTGGTCAAGTGCTCGTGGTTCGGCGAGGACCCGTACTGGGGCCGCGTGGCCAGCGACCTGGGCACGGCGGGCGTGGCGCTCGATCCGGCGCTGCTGACCATCGCGTACGGCAGCACGGTGGTGAGCCGGGGCTGCGTGGCGGCCGACCACGACGCCGCGGCGGTGGCGCGGCACATGGCCGGCGAGTACATCGAGCTCCACTGCGACCTGGGCGCCGGCGACGGCCGGGCCCGCGTCCTCACCAACGACCTCACCTACGGCTACATCGACGAGAACAAGGGGACGTCGTGAGCGCGCTCGGCGCGGGCGCGCACCGCGACCACGGCACCGAGCGGGTGGCGGTGCTGCTCGAGGCGCTGCCCTACATCCACCGGTTCCGGGGGGCCGTCGTCGTCGTCAAGTACGGCGGCAACGCCATGGTCGACCCCGCCCTGGGACGGGCCGTGGCCGACGACGTGGTGCTGCTGCGGGCCGTGGGCCTCAAGCCGGTGGTCGTCCACGGCGGCGGCCCCCAGATCAGCGACCTCATGGCCCGGCTGGGCAAGCAGGCCGAGTTCCGCGACGGGCTGCGCGTCACCGACGCCGAGACCGTCGACATCGCCCGCATGGTGCTCGTGGGCAAGGTCAACCGCGACATCGTCTCGGCCATCAACGTGCACGGGCCGCTCGCCGTCGGGCTGTCCGGCGAGGACGCCGGGCTCATCCTGGCCGGCGCCCGCCACCCCGACCTCGGCTACGTCGGCGACGTCGCCTCGGTGAACCCCGCCATCCTCCACCGGCTGCTGGCCGAGGACCTGATCCCGGTCGTGTCGACCATCGGGTCCGACCCGACCGGTCAGGCCTACAACATCAACGCCGACACGGTCGCCGGCGCGCTCGCCGAGGCGCTCGGCGCCGAGAAGGCCCTGTTCCTCACCGACGTCGCCGGCCTGCTGGCCGACGTCGACGACCCCGCCTCGCTGATCAGCCACACCACCGCGGCCGAGCTGGCCGCCATGATCGACGCCGGCCGCCTCACCGGGGGCATGGTCCCCAAGGTCGCCGCCGCCCTGCACGCCGTGCAGCACGGGGTCGGCTCGGCCCACCTGCTCGACGGCCGCGTCGCCCACGTCCTGCTGCTCGAGCTGTTCAGCGACGCCGGGGTGGGCACCATGATCACCGCCGGTGCCGCCGCCGGCCCCGCCACCGAGGAGGCCTCGTGACCCCGGCCACCGCCACCAGCCCGCTCATGGCCACCTACCCGCCCCCGCCCGTCACCTTCGTGCGGGGCGAGGGCCCGTACCTGTGGGACGACACCGGCCGCCGCTACCTCGACCTGCTGTCCGGGCTGGCCGTCACCTCGCTCGGCCACGCCCACCCCGCCGTCGCCGAGGCGCTGGCTGCCCAGGCGGCGACGCTGGTGCACGTGTCCAACCTCTTCGGCACGACGGTCGGCCCCGAGGTGGCCCGCACGCTCGACCGGCTCGTCGGCGACGGCACGCCGGTCGGCGGGCAGGTGTTCTTCTGCAACTCGGGGGCCGAGGCGAACGAGTGCGCCATCAAGCTGGCCCGCCGGTTCGGCGGTCGGGGACGCCACGTCGTCGTGTCGGCCTACGGCAGCTTCCACGGTCGGACGCTGGCCACGCTGCACGCCACCGGCCAGCCCGCCAAGCACGAGCCCTACCAGCCGCTGCCCGAAGGCTTCCGCCACGTCGCCTGGGACGACCTCGACGCGCTGGCCGCCGCCCTCGACCCGACGGTGGCCGCCGTGCTGCTCGAGCCGATCCAGGGCGAGGGCGGCGTCAACCCGGCGACCGCCGGGTACTTCCAGGGCGTGCGCCGCCTGTGCGACGAGCGGGGCGCGCTGCAGATGGTCGACGAGGTCCAGACCGGGCTCGGCCGCACCGGGCGCTGGTTCGGGTTCCAGCACCTCGGCATCCGGCCCGACGTCGTCACGGTGGCCAAGGCGCTGGGCAACGGCGTGCCGATCGGCGCGTGCTGGGCCCGGCCCGAGGTCGCCGCCGCGTTCGAGCCGGGCGACCACGCCACCACCTTCGGGGGCCAGCCGCTCGCCGCCGCCGCGGCGCGCGCCGTGCTGGCCACCATGCAGGCCGAGGACGTCCCCGGGCGGGCGGCCAGAGCGGGGGAGCGCCTGGTCGAGCGGCTGGCCGCCGTGCCCGGCGTGGCCGCGGTGCGGGGACGGGGCCTGCTGCTGGCCGTCGAGCTCGACGGGCTCGACGCCCGGGCCGTGAACGCCGCCCTGCTCGACGCCGGCGTCGTGGCCAACGCGGTCACGCCCAGCGCGCTGCGGCTCGCCCCGTCGCTGCTCATCGGCGACGACCACATCGACGAGGCGGCGACCACCCTGGAGCGGGTGCTCGCCGCCGCCCGGGCCGGCGACGGGGGTGCCTCGTGAGCGTGCGCCACGTCCTCGAGATCGACGACCTGTCGCCGGCCGAGCTCGACGCCGTGCTGCGCCGGGCGGCGGCGCCTCCCGGCGACGAGCGGCCCCTGGCCGGCCGCACCGTCGCGCTCTACTTCGAGAAGCCGTCGCTGCGCACCCGGCACTCGTGCGAGGTCGCCGTCGTCCAGCTCGGCGGCCACCCGGTGACCTTCCGGCGCGACGAGGTGGGCAGCGGCGAGCGCGAGCCGATCGCCGACATCGCCCGCGTGCTGTCCGGCTACCACGCCGCCCTCGGCGCCCGCGTGCACGACCACGGCCTGCTCGACGAGCTGGCCGGGGCGTCGACCATCCCGGTGGTCAACCTGCTCTCCGACCGCGGCCACCCGTGCCAGGCCCTGGCCGACCTGCTCACCATGCGCCAGCAGCTCGGCGACCTCGCCGGCGCCACGGTGGCCTGGGTGGGCGACTTCAACAACGTGGCCCGCTCGCTCTCCCTGGGGGCGACCATGGCCGGCATGAAGGTGCGGCTGGCCTGCCCGCCCGGCTACGGCCCGGCCGACGACGATCTCGACCGGCTGCGGGCGTTGGGGGGCGAGCCCGTCGTGACCCACCGGCCCGCCGACGCCGTGGCCGGCGCCGCCGCCGTGCACACCGACGTGTGGGCGTCGATGGGCCAGGAGGCCGAGGCCGGCGAGCGGGCCCGGGCGTTCGAGGGCTTCCAGGTCGACGACCGCCTCATGGCCGCGGCCGGCCCCGGCGCGGTCTTCATGCACTGCCTGCCCGCGCACCGGGGCGAGGAGGTGGCGGCCACGGTGGTCGACGGGCCGCAGAGCGTCGTGTTCCCCCAGGCCCACAACCGGCTCCACAGCATGCGGGGCCTGCTGTCGTGGCTGATCGACGAGGTGGACCGGTGACCGACCAGGCGGCCGCCCCCCGCACCCTCGCCAAGCCGCAGCGCCAGCACCGGGTGGCCCGCCTGCTGGCCGAGCACGCGATCACCAGCCAGGCGCAGCTCGTCGACCTGCTGGCCGCCGAGGGGGTCAGCGCCACCCAGGCGACCGTGTCGCGCGACCTCGAGGACCTCGGCGCCATCAAGGTGCGCGTGGGCGGCGGCGAGACCGTGTACGCCATCCCCGAGCTGCCGTCGCAACAGCGGGCCCCCGAGGACCACCTCCGCCGCGTGTTCAGCGAGTGGGTGGTCGAGGTGGCGCACTCCGCCAACCTGGTCGTGCTGCGCACGCCGCCCGGATCGGCCCACGTCGTCGCCTCGGCGCTCGACCGGTCCGGGCTGCCGGGCGTGCTCGGTACCGTGGCGGGCGACGACACGCTGGTCGTCGTCGTGGCCGAGCAGGTGAGCGGCGCGGCGATGGCCGCGCAGCTCGCCGAGATGGCCGGCCTCGGGTCCGGCGGCCCGGCACCGGGCAGTCCGCAGCCCGGCCCGCAACCCGGCGGCCCGCAACCGGGCGGCCCGTCCCCCGACAGATCGAGCGGCCCGCCCCCCGGGCCCTGAGCGAGAAGGAAGCAATGTCATGGCGAAGCGTGTGGTCCTCGCGTACAGCGGCGGCCTCGACACCTCGGTGGCCGTCCGGTGGATGATCGACAACATGGGCGTCGAGGTGATCGCGCTGGCGGTGGACGTCGGCCAGTCGAGTGACGACTGGGACGTCGTGCGCCAGCGCGCCCTGGGCGCCGGCGCGGTCGAGGCCGTCGTGGTCGACGCCCGCGACGAGTTCGCCCGCGAGTACTGCGTGCCGGTGCTCAAGGCCAACGCGCTCTACGAGGGCCGCTACCCGCTGGTGTCGGCGCTGTCCCGGCCGGTGATCGTCAAGCACCTGGTGGCCGCCGCCCGTGAGCACGGCGCCGATGCCGTGGCCCACGGTTGCACCGGCAAGGGCAACGACCAGGTGCGCTTCGAGGTGTCGACCCGGGCGGTGGCCCCCGACCTCGAGGTCGTGGCCCCGGTGCGGTCGTGGGGGATGACCCGCGAGGAGTGCATCCTCTACGCCTACGACCACGACATCCCCATCACGGCGACCAAGGAGAAGCTGTACTCCATCGACGACAACCTGTGGGGCCGGGCCATCGAGTGCGGTGAGATGGAGGACCCCTGGGCCGTCCCGCCGCCCGGCGTGTGGCTGCTGACCCGGCCGACGGCCACCGAGCCCAGCGACGTGGTGATCGGCTTCGAGCATGGCGTGCCCGTGGCGGTGGACGGCGTGGCGCTCGGTCCCGCCGAGGTGGTGGCGACGCTCAACGAGCGGGTGGGCGCGTACGGCTGGGGCCGCATCGACATCGTCGAGAACCGGCGGGTCGGCATCAAGAGCCGCGAGACCTACGAGTGCCCGGCCAGCCTGGCGCTCATGATGGCGCACGCCGACCTCGAGTCGATCTGCCTCGAGCGCGACCTGCAGCGCGAGAAGAGCCGCCTCGAGCCCCGCTACGCCGAGCTGGTGTACGACGGCCTGTGGTACAGCCCGCTCAAGCAGGCGCTCGACGCCTTCGTCGACGAGAGCCAGCGGTTCGTCACCGGCGAGGTGCGGCTGCGGCTGGCGCCCGGCTCGTGCCAGGTGACGGGCCGGCGCAGCCCCCACAGCCTGTACGACTACGCGCTCGCCACCTACGACGCGGCCGACAACTTCCGCCACGAGGACAGCGAGGGCTTCGTCCGCCTGTGGGGCCTGGGCATCGAGACGTGGGCCAACATCCAGGGCACGGACAGGCCGTGACCGGCGGCGCGTCCGCCGAGGCCGGGGCCCCGGCCACGCTGTGGCACGGGCGGTTCGCGGGCGGGCCCGCCGACGAGCTGCTCGCCTTCTCCGTCAGCCTCGGCTACGACCGCCGCCTGGCCCCCGACGACCTGGCCGGCAGCCGGGCGCACGTGCGGGGCCTGGCGCGGGCGGGCATCCTCGCGGGCGACGAGGCCGACGTCGTGCTGGCCGCCCTCGACCGGGTCGAGGACGAGCTGCGCTCGGGCTCGTTCGCCTTCGAGCCCACCGACGAGGACATCCACACGGCGATCGAGCGACGGGTGACCGCGCTCGCCGGGCCGGCGGGCGCCAAGCTGCACACCGGCCGCAGCCGCAACGACCAGGTGGCCACCGACCTGCGGCTGTGGGCCAAGCGCGAGCTGGGCGAGATCGCCCGCCGGGTCGTGGCGCTGCAGCGCACCCTGCTCGACCGCGCCGGCGACGCCGGACCGGCCTACCTGCCGGGCTACACGCACCTGCAGCGGGCCCAGCCGGTTCTGCTGGCCCACCACCTCCTCGCCCACGGCTGGGCGCTGGCCCGTGACGTCGACCGGTTGGTCGACTGCCGGCGGCGCCTCGACGTGTCGCCCCTCGGCGCCGGAGCGCTGGCGGGCTCGTCGCTGCCGCTCGACCCCGACGCCACCGCGGCCGACCTCGGCTTCGCGGGGCGGTTCGAGAACAGCCTCGACGCGGTGAGCGATCGCGACTTCGTGGCCGAGGCCCTGTTCGCGCTCAGCCTGGTGGCCGTCCACCTGTCGCGGATGGGCGAGGAGGTCGTCCTGTGGACGTCCGACGAGTTCGGCTTCGCCCGCCTCGCCGATGCCTACGCGACCGGCTCGTCCATGCTGCCGCAGAAGAAGAACCCCGACATCGCCGAGCTGGCCCGGGGCAAGGCCGGGCGGGTCATCGGCGACCTGACCGGGCTGCTCGCCACGCTCAAGGGCCTGCCGCTCAGCTACAACCGTGACCTGCAGGAGGACAAGGAGCCGCTGTTCGACGCCGTCGACCAGGTGGGCCTGGCGCTCGGCGCCATGGCCGGCCTGTACGCGTCGCTGGGCTTCCGCCGCGAGCGGATGCAGGCGGCCGCCGACTCGCCGTACGCGGCGGCAACCGACCTGGCCGAGCTGCTGGTCGAGCGGGGCACACCGTTCCGCGACGCCCACGCGCTGGTGGGCGCGCTGGTGCGCGACAGCCTCGAGCGGCACGTGCCGCTGGTCGAGCTCGTCGAGGCCCATCCCGACCTGGGTGCCGAGGGCGCGGCGCTGCTCGAGCCCGGGCGCGCCGTGACCCGGCGCACCACGGCGGGCGGCGCCGGGCCCGATCCCGTCGCCGACCAGCTCGAGCGGTTCGCCCGCCGCCTCGACGCCGACGCCGAGCGCATCGGCTGAGCCGCCGGTGACCACCGCGCCTGCGCCCGCGTCCGTGCCGGATCCCGCCGGCGCCCCGGGTCCTGGGTCCCGGGCGGGCGAGACCGGCCAGGCGGGGGACCGGACGGGCGAGACCGGCGAGGCGGGGGACCGGGGCAAGCCGGCCCTGCCGGCGCCGCTCGAGGCGGCCTTCTACGGTCGCGACCCGCGGGTCGTCGCCCCCGAGCTGCTGGGCAAGCTCCTGGTGCACGCCGGCGGGGACGGGCCGCCGCGGGCGGGCCGCATCGTGGAGGTCGAGGCCTACTGCGGCGAGGCCGACCCCGGCAGCCACGCCTACCGGGGGATGACGCGCCGCAACCGCACGATGTTCGGGCCGCCCGGCGGCCTCTACGTGTACTTCACCTACGGCATGCACTGGTGCGCCAACGTCGTGTGCGGCGACGAGGGCGAGGGCGTGGCGGTGCTGCTGCGGGCGCTGGCTCCGGCGCGGGGCGTCGACGCCATGCGGGCGGCCCGGCCGGCGGCCCGCCGCGACCGCGACCTGTGCAGCGGGCCGGCCAAGCTGTGCCAGGCCCTCGGCCTGGACGGCTCGTTCGACGGGGCCGACCTGGTGGGCGCGGACCGCGGCGTCTGGGTGGGCGACGACGGCGTGCCACCGCCCGCGCGCCCCTTCCAGACCACCCGCATCGGTCTGTCGGCCGGCGCCGAGCACCCGTGGCGGTGGTGCGTGCCCGGCGACCCCCACGTGTCGGGCCCGGCCCGCCTCCGCGGGCCGCGCCCCGGCTGAGCGCGGAGCGGCGAGCGGACCTCACCTAGGCTCCGGGCGGTGGACCTCGTTCTCGTCGACCACCCCGCCCCCCACGTCGCGGTGGTCACGCTCAACCGGCCCGACCGGCTGAACGCCCTCTCGATCGACCTGGCGCTGGCGCTCGACGCGGCGCTGGCGCGCGTGGCCGACGAGAACGACACCTGGGTGGTGGTGCTGACGGGCGCCGGCCGGGGGTTCTGCGCCGGGCTCGACCTCAAGGACTACGGGGTGCTGCCGGGCATCGACGGCCTGCCGGTGGGGCGCATCGCCCAGCGCTCGATGCGCGCCTACAGCCGCATCGTGCTGACCATGCGGCGCATGCCCCAGCCGGTGGTGGCCGCGGTCAACGGCCCCGCCTACGGGGGCGGCATGTGCCTGGCGCTGGCCGCCGACCTGCGCATCGCGGCGCGCTCCGCGGTCTTCAACGCCACCGGCATCGTGAACGGGCTGACCAGCACCGAGATGGCGGCGGGCTGGCTGCTGCCCCGGCTGATCGGCGCGTCGCGGGCCAACGACCTGCTGCTGACCGGGCGCGAGGTCGACGCCGCCGAGGCCGCGGCCATCGGGCTGGTGGCGCGGGTGGTCGACGCGGGCGCGGCCCTCGACGAGGCGCTGGCCGCGGCGCGGGACATGTGCCGGTTCAGCCCGTACGGCCTGGCGATGACCAAGAACGTGCTGTGGGCCAGCCTCGAGGTCGGCAGCCTCGAGACCGCCATCGAGCTCGAGGACCGCAACCAGCTCATGCTCGGTTTCACCGAGAACCTGCAGGAGGCGATCCGGGCCTTCGACGCGGGCCGGCAGCCGGTCTACACCGACGAGCCCCGGCGCGACCTGTTCGACCGCCCGTGACCGGCGGCGACCGTCCGGTGCGCGCGTCGTGTCAGGCGTCGGCGGGCGTGACGCACGAGGGCATGCGGTTGGCCTTGGCGAACTCGTCGATCCAGCCGGTGATGTGCCGGCCCTCGCCCGGCTTCTCCGACACCAGGAGGCGGGCGCCGGGATCGGCGCGCAGCGCCTCGACGTACGCCTCGCGGTCGCCGAGGTAGGTGCGCCAGTCGGCCAGCCACTCGGTGGCCCGGCGCCGCTGGTCGCCGGCCGGCGCCAGGTGGAGCATGCCCTCGAGGTCGTCGAGCATGTCCGCGAACGCGGCGTCGGCGCGGGCCAGCACGTCGGCCCGCTCGGCGGCGGTGGCCGAAGCGCTGGCCACGGGCAGGGCCTCGACCTCGGCCACGGCCTCGGCGCAGCGCTGCTCGCCGGCGGTGGCGAAGGCCGGATCGTCGAGCCGGTCGATCGGCGGCTGGCGCCCCGGGCCGAACGCCAGGAACACCACGTAGCCCCACATCGCCACCAGCGCGAGCACCACCCCTGTGAGCAGCACGCGGCTCGGGGACCAGCGCCGCCCGGCGCGCGCCTCGGGCTCGCCGGCGTCCGGGCGGGTCTCGGTGATCACCGCTCCAGGCTCCCCGTCGGGGACGGCCGCCGTCCAGTCGGCGCGGTCTCCGCCCCGGCCCGGGGCCCGTGACGCGGGGATCCGGCTGGACCGCCCGGGCCGCGCCGGGGACGATGTCAGCCGTGACGGCAGATGCGACCATCCTCGACGACCTCGAGGCCCGCGGCCTGGTGCACGACAGCACCGACCGGCGGGCGCTCGCCGAGCGGCTGGCCCGCGGTCCGATCACGCTGTACTACGGCTGCGACCCGACAGCCGACAGCCTGCACGTCGGCAACCTGATCGGGCTGCTGGTGCTGCGCCGGTTCCAGGACGCCGGTCACCGCCCGGTCGCCCTGGCCGGGGGCGCGACCGGCATGGTCGGCGACCCGAGCGGGCGTTCGGAGGAGCGCAACCTGCTCGACCCGGACACGCTGACCGCCAACGTGGCGGCCATCAAGCAGCAGATGGGCCGCGTGCTCGACTTCGACGGCGAGCGGGCGCTGCTGGTCGACAACCGCGACTGGACGGACGAGCTGACCCTGCTCGACTTCCTGCGCGACGTCGGCAAGCACGTGACCGTCAACCAGATGCTGGCGCGCGAGTCGGTCAAGGCCCGACTGGCCGGCGAGCAGGGCATCAGCTACACCGAGTTCAGCTACATGCTGCTGCAGGCCCACGACTACCTGCACCTGCACCGCACGCTCGACGTCGAGCTCCAGATCGGCGGGTCCGACCAGTGGGGCAACATCGTGGCCGGCATCGACCTGGTGCGCCGGGTGCGGGGGGTGACGGCGCACGGCCTGTCCTGGCCGCTGATCACCGCGCCCGACGGGTCCAAGCTCGGCAAGACCGCAGGCGCCCGGGTGTGGCTCGACCCGGCCCGCACCAGCCCGTACCAGTTCTTCCAGCACTGGATGCAGACCGACGACCGCCAGGTGCGCGAGTACCTGGCCAAGTTCACGCTGCTGCCGCTCGCCGAGGTCGACGAGGTGGCGGCCGAGCACGCCGCCCGACCCGAGCGGCGGCTCGGGCAGCGCCGGTTGGCCGAGGAGGCGACCCGGCTGGTGCACGGCGACGCGGCCGCGGTGGCGGCCGGTGAGGCGTCGACCATCCTGTTCGGCGGCTCGCCCCTGGCGGCGGGGCCCGACGCGCTGGCCGTCGTGGCGGCCGAGGTGCCCACCGCACCCCTGCCGTCGGCCGGCGAGCTGGCCGAGGGGGTCGACCTGGTGCCGCTGCTGGTCGAGGCCGGCCTCGCGACGTCGAAGAGCGACGCCCGGCGGGCCCTCGACCAGGGGGCGGTGTCGGTGAACGGGCGCCGGGCCGGCGCCGGTGACTCGATCGGCACGGCCGACGTGCTGCACGGCCGTCACGTGCTGTTGCGCAAGGGCAAGCGCCACTACGCCCTGCTGGTGGCCGGCTGATCCTCCAACCGGGCCGGCGCACGCAGCGTGGTCGGCCCGGTCCGGAGGGCGAACCGCGCCGGCGAGCCAGCATGGCGCGGGTCAGGGGGGTGCGACTCGGCGACCGGCGCCGTAGACTGGCGGCAGCGCGAGGCGCGGGGGCAGAAGCCCTGCTCAGCCGCCTGCCGCAAGAAAAGTTCCCGAAACCCTGCGCTCAGGTTGACGGTCCGCGGGGGGGTCGTTAGATTAACCCCTCGCCTCGCACGGCCGATACGGCCCGAGCGAGAGCACCGAAAGTGGCACCAAAGCCCTCGCTGGGGCACGTGCCAAGAGCGTGAGCCGCTCCTTGAAAACAGAAGACAGGACGAGAGAGCGAGTGCGGGCGACCGCCTCGGGGCTTCGGCTCCGGCGTGGTCGTTGAAATCAATGCACCGTCAATTACCGGATGGCGTTCCGCCATCCGATGGTGCCAGTGCCTCGACACCGAGGGATTCCGCTCGGTGAGGGGCATCTCTATCGACGGACGGCCATCGCTTGCGATGACGTTCGGTTTTTCGACGGAGAGTTTGATCCTGGCTCAGGACGAACGCTGGCGGCGTGCTTAACACATGCAAGTCGAACGAGGTCCTACCAGTGGCAACACTGGGAAAGACCTAGTGGCGAACGGGTGAGTAACACGTGAGGAACCTGCCCCGAAGATCGGGATAACCCTCCGAAAGGAGGGCTAATACCGGATGCCCTCTACTGATCGCATGGTCGGTTGAGGAAAGGGTTACTGCTTCGGGAGGGCCTCGCGGCCTATCAGCTTGTTGGTGAGGTAACGGCTCACCAAGGCGACGACGGGTAGCTGGTCTGAGAGGACGATCAGCCACACTGGGACTGAGACACGGCCCAGACTCCTACGGGAGGCAGCAGTGGGGAATCTTGCGCAATGGGCGAAAGCCTGACGCAGCAACGCCGCGTGCGGGATGAAGGCCTTCGGGTTGTAAACCGCTTTCAGTGGGGACGAATTCAGACGGTACCCACAGAAGAAGCCCCGGCCAACTACGTGCCAGCAGCCGCGGTAACACGTAGGGGGCGAGCGTTGTCCGGAATCATTGGGCGTAAAGAGCTCGTAGGCGGCTCAGTAAGTCGGGTGTGAAACCCCCAGGCTCAACCTGGGGACGCCACCCGATACTGCTGTGGCTAGAGTCCAGTAGGGGAGTGTGGAATTCCCGGTGTAGCGGTGAAATGCGCAGATATCGGGAGGAACACCAGCGGCGAAGGCGGCACTCTGGGCTGGAACTGACGCTGAGGAGCGAAAGCGTGGGTAGCAAACAGGATTAGATACCCTGGTAGTCCACGCCGTAAACGTTGGGCACTAGGTGTGGGGACCCTCCAACGGTTTCCGTGCCGTAGCTAACGCATTAAGTGCCCCGCCTGGGGAGTACGGCCGCAAGGCTAAAACTCAAAGGAATTGACGGGGGCCCGCACAAGCGGCGGAGCATGTTGCTTAATTCGAGGCAACGCGAAGAACCTTAC
>DASTFE010000310.1:0-7686 GCA_035708905.1 Acidimicrobiales bacterium
AAGCGGCGCTGGCACGCCCCGGTGGTCGACCTGGACCGCCTGGCCGGCGACGCGCCGCCCGCGGCCCGCCGCTGGGTCGAGCGCACCCGGGTGGCCAAGCTGGTGGTGGCCACCCAGACCCGGGTGGTCGAGGCCGCGGTCGACGTCGAGGGCACGTGGGTGCCGTCGGTGCCCGCCCTGGCGGTCGTGCCCCACGACCCGGACGACCTGTGGCGCCTGGCGGCAGCCGTGCTGTCGCCGGCGGCCAGTGCCTGGCTGGCCCGCCGCGGGGCGGGCACCGGCCTCGACCGCGGCTCGCTCAAGGTGGCGGGGCCGGACCTGGCCGCGCTGCCGCTGCCGCCCGACGTCTGCGCCTGGGACGCGGCCGCCACCGCGCTCGAGCGCTACGTCGCCACGCCGGGGGCCGACACGCTGGCCGCCTACCTCGACGCGGCGGCCCGGGCCTACGGCACGGCGGCCGGGATCACCGCTTGGTGGCGCGGCCTGTCGGGAACGGCTGTGCGCCACCACGGCTCGGGCGGCTAGCGTGTCGGCGACATCAAGAGCGGTCCGCCCCGGCGACGGGGCCGGCCCGGCAACCTGGCTCGGACAGCCAAGGTGCCAACCCGGGCAACCGGGGATGCGGCTCATCACCGAGCAACGAAGTGTCCGTGATCTCGGCGGGTGCACGATGGCTGTCCGGGCTCCGACCAGCCCGTCCCGGGCAGAAGCGTGATGGCTCGAACCCTAGACTCGATCCGTGCAGGTGGAGATCGCCCGGCGACCGTCGACGGTCGGGGCGCGACCGCCCCGCGCCGTCCCGTGCCGGCGGGCCCGGCACCCCCGACCGGGCCGGTCGCGACATCCGATCCTCGCCCCATGAACGGTCCGATCGAGGGCTTCCGCCGGGCGCACCCCAGCGCGCTGCCCGTGACGGGGGCCTGGCGGCCCGGCGACCCGGTCGGCCGGCGCCGCTTCCTGTCGCTGCCCCACGGGCGGCCGTTCGCGCTCGAGGGCGGCGGCCTGCTGCGCGACGTCACGCTCGCCTACGAGACCTGGGGAGAGCTGGCGCCCGACGGCGGCAACGCCGTGCTCGTCTGCCACGCCCTCACCGGCGACAGCCACGCCGCCGGCCGCCTGGGCCCGGGCCACCCGTCGGTCGGCTGGTGGGACGGCATCGTCGGCCCCGGCAAGGCGCTCGACACCGACCGGTACTTCGTCGTGTGCGTCAACGTTCTCGGCGGCTGCCAGGGGACGACCGGTCCGGCGTCGCCGCACCCCGACGACGGCCGCCCCTGGGGCTCGCGGTTCCCGGTCGTGACGATCCGCGACATGGTGCGCACCCAGGCTGCAGTGGCCGACCAGCTCGGCGTCCGCCGGTGGGCGCTGGTCGTCGGCGGGTCGATGGGCGGGATGCAGGTGCTCGAGTGGGGCGTCATGTACCCCGAGCGGGTGGCGGCCCTGCTGCCGATCGCCACGGCGGTGGCCGCCAGCGCCCAGCAGATCGGCTGGTGGAGCAGCGGCCGCCGCGCCATCAGCATGGACCCCCGCTGGCGGGGCGGCGACTACTACGACGCGGCACCCGGCGACGGGCCCCACGACGGTCTGGCCACGGCTCGCATGGTGTCGATGATGACGTTCCGCAGCGACGACGTGTTCAGCGCCCGGTTCGGTCGCCAGGTCGTCGAGCCCGTCGAGGGCTACTCGCTGTGGCAGCGGTTCCAGGTCGAGCGCTACCTCGAGTACCAGGGCGACAAGCTCGTCCGCCGCTTCGACGCCAACAGCTACCTGGTGCTGACCAAGGCCATGGACCTGCACGACCTCGGCCGGGGCCGCGGCGGCGTGGCCGCGGCGTTCGCCCGGCTGCGGGCGCCGCTGCTGTCGGTGGGGGTCAACAGCGACATCCTCTACCCGCCGCACCAGTCCCGCGAGATCGCCGAGCTGGCCACGGCGGCCGGCGCGCCCGCCACCTACGAGGAGCTCGACAGCCCCCACGGTCACGACGCGTTCCTGATCGAGACCGACCAGCTCGGCGGCGTCATCCGGCGGTTCCTGGCCCGCGTGGAGGCCCACGATGACTGAGCCCACCCGCCCCGACGCCGGCGACGCCGAGCCCGTCGCCGAGCCCGACGACCCCGGCGACGACTGGCACCTGGCCACCCGGGCCATCCGGGCCGGGCGGTCGTGGAGCGGCGACTCGCTCGCCCCCGTGCTGTTCCCCTCGACCACCTACGAGGTCGGCGAGGTCGCCGACCACCGGCGCATGGCCGGGATGCCGCGGACCGCCCACTACTACTCGCGGTTCGGCAGCCCCACGGTGCAGGAGTTCGAGCAGGCCGTGGCGGCGCTCGAGGGCGCCGAGGCCGCGCTGGCCTCGTCGTCGGGCATGGGGGCGGTCACCGGGCTGGTGTTCGGCCTCTGCTCGTCGGGCGACCACGTGGTGGTGCAGCGCCAGCTCTTCTCGGTCACGTCCGCCCTGTTCACGGCCCACCTGGGGCGCTTCGGCATCGACGTGACCTTCGTCGACGGCACCGACCCGCAGCAGTTCGCCGAGGCGGTGCGGCCGGGCCGCACCCAGATCGTGTTCGTCGAGACGCCGGCCAACCCCGCGCTCGCGCTCACCGACATCGAGGCCGTCGCCGCCATCCCGGGGCCGTTCACGGTGGTCGACTCCACCTTCGCCACCCCCGTGCTGCAGCAGCCGCTCGCCCTCGGGGCCGACCTCGTCCTCCACGCGGCCACCAAGGGCATCGGCGGGCACAACGACGCGCTGCTCGGGGTGGTGGCCGGCAGCCGCGACCTGGTCGACGCGCTCTGGGGGTGGCACGTGGTGCAGGGCAGCCAGGCGTCACCGTTCGACGCCTGGAACGGACTGCGGGGCATCCGCACGCTGCCCGTGCGGGTCGAGCGCCAGTGCGCCACGGCGCTCGCCCTGGCCGAGCACCTGTCGACGCACCCTGCCGTCGACCGGGTCAGCTACCCCGGACTCGACTCGCACCCCCAGCACGACCTGGCCAAGCGGCAGATGTCGGCCGGCGGCACGCTGCTCGCCGTCGAGCTGGCGGGGGGCGGCGAGGCCGCCACGCGGTTCTGCGAGTCGACCCGCCTGGCCCGCATCGCCCTGTCGCTCGGCGGTCCGGAGACGCTCGTGACCCATCCCGCGGCCACCGTGCCCCGCATGACGCCGGCCGAGCGGGCCGAGCTCGGCATCACCGACGGGCTGGTGCGCATCTCGGTGGGCCTCGAGCACGTCGACGACCTGATCGCCGACCTCGACCGGGCGCTGGCGGGGGCCGGCTGACCCGGGGCGGTCGCCCGGGGCCGCCGACGGTGCGCCTGCCGGTCAGACGTTCCGGTAGCGGGCCTCGACGAGGCAGTAGACGGCGTAGGCGACCAGGCCGGCGGCGACGAGGCCGAGCAGGACCTGGCCGTAGGGCTGCTCGACCAGCTTGAGCAGGGCGCCGTCGATGCCGACCGCCTCGTCGGGGTCGTACTCGATCGCCGCCTTGCCGAGGAAGACGCCGATGATGGCGAACACGACGCCGCGCGCGGTGTGACCCACCACACCGCTGCCGATCGCCCACGGCTCGACCGCGCGGCTCATGCGGTGCTCGTCGAGCCTGTCCCGGAACTTGGTGGTCGCCCCCCGGTAGACGTTGTACAGGCCGTAGCCGAGGAAGCCGGCGGCCACGGCCAGCACGATCCAGCGACCGGCGGGCCACTCCAGCACCCGGGCGGTCTCCTCCTGCTCGTTGCCGCCGGCGGCGGACGAGGACGCCGACCGCACCAGCATGATGGCGGCGATCGCGGTCGCGCCGTAGAGGACCGCCAGGCCGAGCGCCTTGGCCCGGGCCGCCAGGCCGCCGGCGTCGCGCCCCTCGCGCTGGCGGTCGAACAGGCCGTTGGCGAGGCACCAGAGCGCGTACGCCCCGAAGCCGATGGCGAGCGCCACCAGCGCGGCGGCGCCCCAGGACTCGGAGGCGAGCTGGCGCAGGACGCCCTCGCGGTCCTCCGTCGACCCGCGCTGGCCGAGCGCCACCTGGAGGGCCAGCACGCCGATCAGGGCGTAGCTGACGCCCTTGGCCACCAGGCCGACCCGGCCGGCCTTCTCGATCCAGTCGCCGTGCGCGGCGGCGCGTCCTGCGCCCCGAGCGGTCATCGTCGCCATCTCACTGCCTCCTGGGCGCCGCCCGCCGGGGGGACGCCACGACTCCCCCCGGCGTACCCGCCCGTGGCGGGCGGCAGACGGCGACGGCCGGAGAACGGTGCACCCAGGGTCAGGTCGCGGCCGTCGGGGAACGGTGCGCCCGGGTCAGGTCGCGGCCGTCGGGGGCGGCGTCCAGAGGCCGATGTGGTTCCCCGCGGGGTCGGCCATGTGGGCCACGACGATGCCGTTCGGCGCGGTCACCGCCGGCGCGAGGACCTTGCCGCCGAGCTCCTCGACCCGGGCGCACGTGGCGGCCACGTCGGTGACCTGCACGTAGGGGACCGCGTAGCTGCGCGGCCTGCCGTCGATCCCGGGCGTGCCTGTGTCCTGGATGCCGCCGCTGGGCTCGTCGCCCTCGACGGTCGAGACGAGGGTGTAGGGACCCTCGGGCGTGAACCGCCAGCCGAACAGCTCGCCGTAGAACGAGCGGGCCGTCGCCGGATCGTCGGTGCCGATCTCGAACCAGGTGACCGGGGCGCCGGGGGACGGGGTTGCTGTGGTGTCTGTCATGCGGCGAGCGTGGACGGGCCTGGCGACAACCCCCTGTCGGGAATTGCACCGGTGTCATTCGTCACTCGGCGAGCGACAGCCGCCGTACCGACGGGGGAACGTCGGTGCCCGGCTCGAGGTCGCGCTCGGGGGCCGCCTCGCCCGTCATGCGGGCGGCCGTCACCCGGTCGAGGCGGAAGGCCCGGGTGCCGCCGCGCAGCCGGCAGTGGCCGACCAGGTACCAGGCCTCGCCCGAGCCGACCAGCGCAGTCGGCTCGACCTGGCGGCGGGTCGCCTCGCCGCGGCGGTCGCGGTAGTCGATCTCGATCACCCGGTTGCCGACGAGCGCCGCCTCGACCGTGCGCGCGGTGGCGGGCCGGTCGTCGCTCTCGTGGGGGAACAGGTGGACCCGTCCGGTCAGCCGCTCGGCCGCCGCCGCCTCGGCCGGCGGCATGGCGCTCACCAGCTTGCGCAGCGCCGAGCGCAGCGCGTCCGCCAGCGGCGACCGTCCGGGCCGGGCCAGGGCGATGGCGAGGGCCGTCGCCTCCTCCGACGTGAAGTTGACCGGCGGCAGGGTGTGGCCGCGGTCGATCGCGTACCCGCCGCCGGGGCCGGGCGTGGCGTAGATGGGCACGCCCGCCTCGAGCAGGGCGCCGAGGTCGCGCTCGATCGTCCGGATGCTGACCTCGAAGCGCTCGGCGAGCTGGCGGGCGGTGCGCGGCCGGGGCGCGATGGCGCGCAGCTCCTCGACCAGGGCGTACAACCGATCGGTGCGGTTCACGCGACGAGCATGCCGCGCCGGCGGGGCGGTGGCTCGGTCCGGCGGTGGGTGGCCGGAGCCGGTGGGGCCCCCGACCGGCGGTCGTAGGCTGGCCGGCCGTGCCGGAGCTGCTCGAGGTCGAGACCTACCGCCGCCAGGCCGAGCAGGTGATCGGCCGCACCATCGGCGCCGTCGACGCACCTGACGCCTGGTTCGTCAAGGGCGGCGACCCCGCCGAGGTGGTGGCGGCGGTCACCGGGCGGACCGTGGCCGGCGTCCGCCGGCGCGGCAAGCTGCTCGTCCTCGACCTCGCCGGCGAGACTGACGACCGCGACGACGGCCCCGGCGGCGAGGGCGTGCGGCTGGGGCTGCGCTTCGGGATGACCGGCCGCCTGCTCGTCGACGGCGCGGCCGGCATCGACCGCCTCGAGTACGCGAGCCCCCGGGACGACCCGGTCTGGGACCGCTTCGCCCTCCACTTCACCGACGGCAGCGACCTGCGCATCCGCGACCCGCGGCGGCTCGGCGGCGTCACACTCGATCCCGACGAGCACCGCTTGGGCGTCGACGCGCTGGCGGCCACCCGCGACGACGTGCGCGACGCGCTGGGCGCCAGCGCCGCGCCCCTCAAGGCCCGGCTGCTCGACCAGGCCCGGCTCGCCGGCATCGGCAACCTGCTGGCCGACGAGATCCTGTGGCGGGCCGGACTCGACCCCGTGCGGCCCGCGGGCGGGCTCGACGAGGGCGAGGTGGCGGCGCTGCACCGGGCGGTGGGCGAGGTGCTCGCCGACCTGATGGCCCGCGGCGGCAGCCACACGGGCGACCTCCGGCAGGCGGCTGTGCTGGACGGTCTGTGCCCCCGCGACGGTGCCGCGCTCGTCCGCCGCCGGGTGGGCGGCCGCACCACGCTCAGCTGTCCCGCCCACCAGCGATGACGGCGCCGCGGCCGGGCCCGTGCCGTTCACGCGCGGTTCACGTCACAGGACGCGGCGTCCTACAGTCGCCGCGGCACTGCGAGTAGCATTTGTGCCCGGCTGGGGCCGACAAGGTGGAGTGGATGCTCGACGGCAACGGAACAGAGGCGCGGCGGGTCGCGCCGCCTGCGACGCGGCGGCGAGGCGTCCGGCCGGCGGCGATGCTGCTGGTCGCGGCCGCGGCCTTCGTGACGCCGTCGGCGATGGTGGCGGCACAGCCGGGCCCGCCGCCGACCGACGAGGACCCGCCCGAGACCACGACCACCACCTCGACGCCCACCACGCCCACGACCCGCAACCCGCCGACGACACCGAGCACCGCAGCGCCGACCACGCCCACGACGCAGCCGGACGTCACCTCGCCCCCGGCCACGGCACCGCCGGTCGACGACGGCGACGACGAGGACGAGGTCGCCACCGAGGTGGCGGCCGCGTCGGTCGAGCCCGCCGCGCTCACCTTCACCACGATCAACGACCTGCTGGTGCCCGGTAACGGCCTCCAGGGCGCACAGGCCACCACCACGACGACCGAGGCGCCGACCGCCAGCGGCGGCACGGCCGGCGACGAGAGCCGCCTGATCTGGATGATCATCGCCGCGCTGGCCGGCGTGGGCCTGCTGGTGGCGCTGCTCACGTGGCGCTACTGGCTGCTGACCCGCCCGGGCCTCGACCTCGACGACGGCGACCACGAGGACGACGACGAGCGCTGGACCGGCGCGGGCCCTGCGCCGGCTCGTGGCCGCCGGCCACCGGGCCCGGCCGCCGCACCGGCAACGGCGGCAGCGCCTGCGGCCGATCGCGGGCGGTCGCGCGAGCCGCGTGAGCCGCGGGGCCGCGGCCGGCGCGGCGAGGGGCGCGACCCGTTCTGGGACGAGCCCGCCGAGTCGTCGACCACTTTCGGTGCTCCGGGTGCCGACCCGGCGGGCCCCCCGCCGGCAGGCCCGGCACCGGCAGGCCGCCCGGCGCCCGGCCTGGGACGCGACGGCCGGCTGCCCAGCCGCCACGACCTGCCCGGCGGTGCCTCCGGCCCCGGCGGTGCGGGTGGTCCTCGCCGCCGTCCCGACGGGGGGCGCGGCGCACCGCCGCCCGACCAGCGCCGCGGTCGCCAACCGGGCCGCGGCGGTCGCTCCGCCGGTCCGAACCCCGACCCCGGCTCGGGACGCGGCCAGCGCGGGCGCGCGCCCCGGCCCGATCCCGGCTCCGGTCGGAGCGCCCCGTCGCCGCGCCGTCAGCCCGGTGGCGCGGGCGGGTGGGACGACCCCGATCCCGACATGTGG
>DASTFE010000311.1:0-8227 GCA_035708905.1 Acidimicrobiales bacterium
CCTGGCCGTCCTCTGACCCGCCCCCAGGGCGCCCACCCCCGCGTTCTCGCCGCGGGATCGGGGGCCATGACCCCCGATCCCGCGGCCGGAAACGAAGGGGGATCCTCTGTCAGGCCTCGGTGATGGCGCCCCGGTCGGCGCCGGACGCCAAGCGGGCGTACTTGGCCAGCACGCCGGTCGTGTAGCGGGGCGGGGGCAGCTTCCACTCGCCCCGGCGCCGGTCGAGCTCGTCGTCGGCGACCAGCAGCTCGATCGTCTTGGCGGTCACGTCGATGACGATGCGGTCGCCGTCGGCCACCAGGGCGATCGGGCCACCGTCGACGGCCTCGGGCGCCACGTGGCCGATGCAGAACCCGTGGGTGCCGCCCGAGAAGCGGCCGTCGGTCACCAGCGCGCAGTCGCCGCCCCGCCCCGCTCCCTTCATGGCGCCGGTGACGGCCAGCATCTCGCGCATGCCCGGCCCGCCCTTGGGGCCCTCGTAGCGGATGACCACGACCGTGCCGGGCTCGATCGACCCGGCGAGGATGGCCTCCATGGCCCCGTCCTCGCCGTCGAAGACGCGGGCGGTGCCCTCGAACCGGTCGAAGGTGATGCCGGCCACCTTGACCACCGCCCCGTTGGGGGCGAGCGACCCGGTCAGCACGGCGATGCCGCCGGCGGCGTGGATCGGGTCGGTGAGCGGGTGGACGACGTCGCCGTCGGGGGCCGGCGGGTCGATGGCGGCCAGGTTCTCGGCCACCGTGCGCCCGGTGACGGTGAGGCAGTCGCCGTGGATGAGCCCGGCGTCGAGCAGGTGCCGCATGACGACGGGCACGCCGCCGATGCGGTCGACGTCGGCCATGTGGTACTTGCCGGCCGGCTTGGTGTCGGCGATGTGCGGCACCCGGGCCGCCACCCGGTTGAAGTCGTCGAGCGCCAGGTCGACCCGGGCCTCGGCGGCGATGGCCAGCAGGTGCAGCACCGCGTTGGTGGAGCCGCCCAGGGCCATGACCACGGCGATGGCGTTCTCGAACGCCTCCTTCGTCAGGATCTGCCGGGGCCTGATGCCCGCCTTCAGCAGGTCGACGACCGCCGTGCCGGCGGCGTAGGCCTCGTCGTCGCGCCGGCGGTCGACGGCCGGGGCCGAGGCGCCGCCCGGCAGCGACATGCCGAGCGCCTCGGCGACCGACGCCATGGTGTTGGCCGTGAACATGCCGGCGCACGCGCCCTCGGTGGGGCAGGCGTTGCGCTCGATGGCGTCGAGCCCGGCGTCGTCGAGCGTGCCGGCGGCGTGGGCGCCGACCGCCTCGAACACGCTGACGATGTCGAGGGCCCGGCCGTTGTGGTGCCCCGGCAGGATCGACCCGCCGTAGACGAACACGCTGGGCACGTTGAGCCGGGCGGCGGCCATCAGCATGCCGGGCAGCGACTTGTCGCACCCGGCGAACGTGACCATGGCGTCGAGCCGCTCGGCATGCATGACGGTCTCGACCGAGTCGGCGATCACCTCGCGTGACACGAGCGAGGCCCGCATGCCCTCGTGGCCCATCGAGATGCCGTCGCTGACCGCGATGGTGGTGAACTCGATGGGGAACCCGCCGGCGGCCCGCACGCCCTCCTTCGACCGCTTGGCCAGGCGGTCGAGCGGCATGTTGCACGGCGTGACCTCGTTCCACGACGAGCACACGCCCACCTGCGGCTTGCCCCAGTCGTCGTCGGTCATGCCGATGGCCCGCAGCATCGCCCGGGCGGGCGCCCGCTCGTAGCCGTCGGTCACGTCGCGGCTGCGGGGCTTGATCTCGACGGCGGACTCGGTGGACACGGTGGAGTCGGTGGGCTGGGTGGACTCGCTGGTGGGCGGCTCGGACATGACCGGGATGGTACGCCCGGCGGATCGGGCTGCTGCCATCGAGTTGCCGAGCGGTTGACTGGTGGCCCCATGCCACCGACCGCCGCCCGGCTGCGCAGCCCGTACGACCGCGAGATCGGCCGCCTGGCGCTGCCCGCGTTCGGCGCGCTCATCGCCGAGCCGCTGTACGTGCTCACCGACACGGCGATCGTCGGGCACCTGGGCACGCCCCAACTCGGGGGCCTGGCCGTCGCCTCGACCATCCTGCTGACGCTGTACGCCGTCTTCGTCTTCCTGGCCTACGGCACGACCGCCGCGGTCAGCCGGCTGCTGGGGGCGGGCGACGAGCGCGAGGCGGCCCACCAGGCCGTGCAGTCGCTGTGGCTGGCGGCGCTGATCGGGCTGGGGGTGATGGTCACCGGCCTGGCCGCCGCGGAGCCGCTGGTGGGGCTCATGGGCGCCGAGGGCGCGGTGCGGGCGAACGCGCTCGTGTACCTGCGCATCAGCCTGCTGGGCGTGCCGGCCATGCTGGTCGTGCTGGCCGGCACCGGCTACCTGCGCGGCCTGCAGGACACCCGCACGCCGCTGGTCGTGGCGATGAGCGCGGCAGGCGTGAACCTGGTCGTCGAGGTCGTGCTGATCTACGGCCTCGACCAGGGCATCGGCGCCTCGGCGCTCGCGACCGTGGTGGCGCAGACCCTGGCGGCGGCCGTCTACCTGTCCCGCATCGGCGGGACGGTCGCCGCGCTCGGCGTCAACCTGCGGCCCGACCCGGCGAGCCTGCGCCGCCTGGGGGCCGTGGGGCGCGACCTGCTGGTGCGCACCGCTGCGCTGCGGGCCGCCCTGGTGGTGGCCACGGCGGTGGCGACGCGCCTGGGCACCGTCGAGGTGGCGGCCCACCAGGTGGCGTTCGAGATCTGGTCGTTCCTGGCCCTCGGGCTCGACGCCATCGCCATCGCCGGCCAGGCGATGGTGGGGCGGGCGCTCGGGGCGAGCGACGGCGGCGCCGCCCGGGCCGCGGGCCGGCGGATGATCGAGTGGGGCGTGGCGCTCGGCGCGACCGCGGCCGTGGCGGTCCTGGCCCTGCGCACCGTGCTGCCCCACCTGTTCAGCGACGACGCCGCGGTCGTGGGCCTGGCGGCCTTCCTGCTGGTGTGGGTGGCCGTGCTGCAGCCGGTCAACGCGGTGGCGTTCGTGCTCGACGGCATCCTGATCGGCGCGGGTGACATGCGCTTCCTCGCCTGGGCCATGGCCGGCGCCGCGGCCGTCTTCGTCCCGGCGGCGATGGCCGTGGCCGTGCTCGATGCCGGGATCGGGTGGCTGTGGGCGGCGCTGGGGTTGCTGATGACCGTGCGGGCCGGGACGCTGCTGGCCCGTTTCGCCGGCGACCGCTGGATCGTGCTCGGCGCCACCCGTTGAGGGCCGGCGGCTGCCCGGCGGTGATCCGTGCGGTCCGCCGAGCGCGCGCCGGCGCCGCCGGCGCGCGAAATCGTCCGGCGGCGGTGCGGCCGGCCTGCCATCATTGCTCGCCACCGGCACGCGCCGGGCGTGGCGGCGACGGCGTGGCCCGTCGCAGCGATGGGAGCGAGGTCGACGACGGGCATGACCGAAGCCGTTGTGCTGGCGATGCTGTGCGCCGTCGCGGTGGGGGTGCTGCTCCGGTACGACTGGAGCGGGTGGAGACGCCGGCGCGCCGTCGTCGCCGACTGGGCCGCGCAGCGGGGCTGGCGCTACGTCGCACGCGACCAGCGCTGGGAGGGCCTGCTACCCGGCTTCCCCTTCGACCGCGGCATGTTCCCGCGGGCGCAGAACGTGCTGACCGGCGCCTTCGGGCCGTACGCCGCCGCGGCGTTCGACTACTCGTACCGGTCGGACAGCCGCAACGACTTCCTGATCGCCCAACGATTCGGCGTGCACGTGCTACGGGTGCCAGCCGCGCTCCCGTGGGTGCACCTCTCGCCCGAGACGCTGGCCGACCGGGCGGCGAAGCTGCTCGGCGCCCAGGACATCGACTTCGAGAGCGAGGAGTTCAACCGCGTCTACCGGGTGCAGGCCAGCGACCGCCGGTTCGCCTCGGACCTCGTCAACCCACGGACGATGGAGCTGCTGATGCAGTGCGGCGCGCCCGACCTGCGGGTCTACGGCAGGCACCTCGTCGTCGTCACCGCCGGCCGGCTCGACCTCGACCTGGTCGATACCGCCCTCACTCTGCTGGCCGGCGTCTGCGGGAACCTGCCGTCGTTCGTGTGGAGCGAGCGGGGGGTCGCTCCCCCGCCACCGCTCGCCTGGCGGTCCCCGTCGTGACGACCACCTGGGGCGCCGTGGCCGGCGCCACCGCCGTGGCCGCCCTCGTGCTCGTCGCCGTCGCGGCCAGCTACAACCGGTTCGTCCGCCAGCGCCACCTGGTCGAGGAGTCGTGGCGGCAGGTCGACGTCGAGCTGGCCCGCCGCCACCGGCTGGTGCCCGACCTGGTGGCGACGGTGCGCGCCTACGCCGCCCACGAGCGGGCCGTGCTCGACCGGGTGACGGAGGCCGAGGCGACAGCCGAGCAGCCGGCGACGATCGCCCAGCGCGACGGCGCCGAGTCGCAGCTGTCGCAGGGGCTGCGGTGGCTGCTGGCCCTGGGCGAGGACCATCCCGCCCTGCGGGCCGACCGGCACTTCCTGGCGCTCCAGCGGCAGCTCGCGGAGACCGAGGACCGCATCGCCGCGGCCCGCCGCTTCTACAACGGCAACGTGCGGGCGCTGAACACCCGGGTCGACAGCGTCCCGTCATCGCTGGTCGCCAAGGCAGCCCGCGTGCGCAGGGCCTCGTACTTCCTCGTCGACGAGGCCGCACTGCGCACCGTGCCGCCGGTCGCCCGGCACGGCTGACCCGGGCGCCCGCCGGCGTCGGCGCGCCCTCCCCGGGCGGACGTCTACATTCCGGTTGGGAACACCGAGAGGGGAATCCGATGGGCACGCTGCTGATGATCGGGACGAGGAAGGGCCTGTTCCTGGCCCGCACCGACGAGCGCCGCTCGTGGGCGCTCGAGGGCCCGCTGTTCCCCATGAACGCGGTGTACGCCGTGGCGATCGACACCCGCCCCGACACCCCGCGGCTGCTGGTCGGCGCCGACAGCGAGCACTGGGGCCCGTCGATCTTCACCTCCGACGACCTGGGCGCCACGTGGGACGAGCCCGAGGGCGGGGCGCTGCGCTTCCCGGCCGAGACGGGTGCCGCGCTGGCCCGCGCCTGGCAGCTCCAGCCGGCGGGGGCCGACCAGCCCGGTGTGGTGTGGGCCGGCGTCGAGCCGGCGGCGCTGTTCCGGTCCGACGACGGCGGGTCGACGTTCTCGCTGGTCGAGGGCCTGTGGGACCACCCCGACCGCCCCCAGTGGATGCCCGGCGGCGGCGGCCTGTGCCTGCACACCGTCGTCCCCCACCCCACCGACCCCGACCGCGTGGTGATCGCCGTGTCGGCCGCGGGCGTGTACCGCACCGAGGACGGCGGCAGGTCGTGGCAGTCGTCGAACACGGGCATCACGGCCTGGCACAACCCCGATCCCCACCCGCCCTTCGGGCAGTGCGTGCACAAGATCGCCCGTCACCCCGAGCGGCCCGACCAGATGTTCCTGCAGAACCACGGCGGCGTGTACCGCAGCGATGACGGGGGCGCCACCTGGGGCGAGATCCACGAGGGCCTGCCCGCCACCTTCGGGTTCCCCCTGGTCACGCACCCTCACCAGCCGGGCACGGCGTACGTCTACCCGCTGGTGGCCGACGCCCACCGCATGCCGCCCGACGACCGGTGCCGCGTCTACCGCACCACCGACGCCGGCGAGTCGTGGCACCCGCTGTCCGCCGGCCTGCCCCAGGACCACGCCTACATCACCGTGCTGCGCGACGCCATGTGCACCGACGACGCCCCGACGGCCGGCGTGTACCTCGGCACCCGCACGGGCGAGGTGTTCGCCAGCGCGGACGAGGGCGAGTCGTGGGCGTCGATCGCCCGCCACCTGCCCGACGTACTCTCGGTGCGGGCCGCCCAGGTCGGTTGACACCTGGTGGACGAGATCACGGTGCACGTCCGGGTCCCCGCCGCCCTGCGTCACGCGGCCGGCGGCCGGTCGACGGTGCCGGCGCGGCTCGGCGGCAGCCGCGCACCCGACGTGCGGGCGCTGCTCGACCACCTGGCGGCCACGCTGCCCGACCTCGAGCGGCGGGTGCGCGACGAGCAGGGTGCGCTGCGCCGTCACGTCAACGTGTTCGTCGGCGCCACCAACGTCCGCGACCTCGACGAGCAGGCGACAGCGCTCGGCGACGGTGACGAGGTCGCCATCCTTCCCGCCGTGTCGGGCGGCGCCTGACGCCGTGCGTCCCGTCCGGCGTCGAGGCTCACCGCCGGGCGGCGCCCGTGCCGAGGCGGACGGTCCCGTCGCCGATCAGAAGTCGGTGCTGCAGAAGGCGGTCCGCTCGGGGCGGAACAGGGCGTCAGCCCGATCGATCGCCCCGGCGCGGTGCTCGGCGACGCGGCCGGCCCGCTGGAGGGTCCGCCACGTGGTGCCGCCCGCCAGCAGCGACCCGAGGTCGGCGATGGCGAGCGTCAGGTCGGGGTCGGCGCCGGTGCGGTCACACGAAGCACCGTCGCGGCCCGCCGCCAGGCGGAACCGGCCGCCGGCGTCCCGCCGGTCGTCGACCACCGACACGACCACCTCGCCCTCGGCCGCGTAGGCGCGGCCGGTGAGGCAGGCGGCGACGTCGAGCAGGCGCAGCCACAGGTGGTCGCGCTCGGCGGTCACCGTCAGGGCCCGGGGATCGGCCAGGCGCAAGCGCAGCGGCAGGTCGACGGGCGCGGCCCAGGTGACGGTGCCGACCAGGTCGACGTCGAGGACGAAGCGCAGCAGGGCCGCCTCGACGGCGTCGGAGGCGGCCGCGATCCACACGAGCCGCGCCTCGTGGTCGGTGCCGCTCGGCCCGAAGCCCTGGGCGACGCGGTAGACGGCGAAGCCGTCGGGCCGGCCGGCGTCGTCGTCGTGGACGACGACGAAGCGGGCGCTCGCCCCGTCGCGGTCGTGCGGCGGATCGAGCGCCTGCTCGGCCCACCAGCCCGGCGTGCGGTCGACCTCGCCGGGCGTGCGGCGCCAGTGGCGGTCCCACACCGCGGGCAGCACCTCGGCAGCCTCGGGCTCGCCGACGAACCGCATCCGCCCGCCGACCGCCCCACCGTCGAGCGGCGGGAGCTCGGCCGAGCGGCGTGCGTCGACGCGCAGCCGCTGGAACCGGGTGGCCACGCCGTAGCCGAAGCGCCGGTAGATGCCGCCCTCGCTGGCGGTCAGGCCGGCCAACGGCTCGCCCCGCTCGACGGCCTGGTCGTGCACCGCGTCGATCAGCACGGTGAGCAGGCCGCGGCGCCGGTGGGTGGGCGACACGACCACCTCGGTGACCGCGGCCATCGGGAGGCTGCCGCCGGGCACCGCCATGTGGAAGCTGTAGGCCGCGGCGGTGCCGACCGGCCGCCCGTCGTCCTCGACCACGAAGATGCGGTCGATCTCGGCCGCGGCCTCGACGGCCGCCCTGAGGTCGGGCGGCGACACCGGTCCCGCACCGAAGCCGAGCGCCAGCAGGTCGATGACCGCGGGCAGCTCGTCGGGCTCGATCAGACGGGGCGACCACGACACGGCGCCAGCCTCGCGTGCTGCGCCGGCCCGCCATCGAGAATTACCGGGTCGCGGGCCGCGAGGCACCAGCCGTCGCTCCCCGACTGTCGAGGGACTAGCGGTCGGCCCCCGACCGCTCGTGCCTCGTGAGCCGTCCGGCGGTCGTCATCGCCTCGGCGGCCCGGGGTGCGGGCGCCCACGCCCGGGCGATCAGGCGCCGGCGCGCTCGCGCAGCAGGGCCGTCACGGCCTTGCCGTCGGCCTGGCCCCTCGTGGCTCTCATGACCTGGCCGACGAAGAAGCCCGTGAGCTTGCCGCGAGCCTTGTCGTCGCCGCCGACGAAGCGCGCCCACTCGTCGGGGTTGGCGGCGATCACCTCGTCGACCGCGGCCGTCAGGGCGTCGGCCCCCATCGCCTCGAACCCCTTCTCCTTGGCGATGGCGACGGGGTCGCCGCCGGTGGCGACCATCTCGGCCAGGACGGCCTTGCCCTGCGTGGCGGTCAGCTCGCCGTCGGCCTCCATGATGACCAGCGTCGCCAGCCCGGCCGGGTCGAGCCGCTCGGCGCCCTCGACCGCCAGGTTGTGCTCGATGTGGGTCAGCACGCGCCCCGGCTCGCCGTCGGCCGCGATGGCCTCGAGCGCCAGCGTGTCGAGACCCCGCTCGACCGCGATCGCCACGGGACCGGCCGTCGAGCCCGCCCCGGCCACCTCGGCCAGACGGGTGCGCCGCGCCGCGGGCAGCGCAGGCAGCTCGGCATCGA
>DASTFE010000312.1:0-3338 GCA_035708905.1 Acidimicrobiales bacterium
GCCCCGGACCAGCACGCCACCGCCCGGCCGGACGACCCGGTGCAGCTCGCGCACCGCCCGGTCGAGCCCGCGGATCTGGTGGACGACGGTCGACAGCCAGGCGATGTCGACCCGGCCCGACCGGAGCGGCAGGGCCTCGGCCGTACCGGCCACCACCACGGCGGCACCCCGGACGACCGCGGGTCGGGACGCGGGGCATGCCGCCGTCATCCTCGCCGGCCGGTCAACCGTCGGCCGCGGGCGGGCTCGGCTGGGCCAGGATGGTGGCCGTGCCGCCCGACACGCGCCTGGCCGACGTCGTGGCCACGACCGACGAGGTGGTGGCCACGCGCGCCCGCTCGAAGAAGGTCGCGGCGCTGGCCGGGCTGCTCGCCCGCCTGACCGCCGACGAGCTGCCCGTCGTCGTGGCGATCCTGACCGGCGCCCCCCGGCAGGGGCGCATCGGCATCGGCTGGCGGACGGTGCGCGCCGTCGACCCGCCGCCCGCCACCGAGCCGTCGCTGACGGTCGGCGACCTCGACCGCACGCTCGACGAGCTGGCCGGGCTGCGGGGCCCCGGCTCGCAGCGGGCGCGGACCGACCTGCTGGCGTCGGTGCTCGGCCGGGCCACCGCCCCCGAGCAGGACCTGATCCGCCGCCTGCTGGTGGGCGAGCTGCGCCACGGCGCGCTCGAGGGGCTGGTCACCGACGCGACGGCCAAGGCGTTCGACGTGCCGCTGGCCACGGTCCGGCGGGCGGCCATGCTGGCCGGCGACCTGCCCCGGGTGGCGGCGATCGCCCGGGACGAGGGCGCCGACGGCCTCGCCGCCGTGGGCCTCACGGTGCTGCGCCCGGTCCAGCCCATGCTCGCCCAGACCGCCCCCGACGTCACCGAGGCGCTGGCCCTCGCCACCGGCCGCAAGCCCGGCGACGATCCCCGGCCGGCGTCGGTCGAGTGGAAGCTCGACGGCGCCCGCATCCAGGTGCACCGCGCCGGCGACGCGGTGCGGATCTTCACCCGCAACCTCAACGACGTGACCGACCGGCTGCCGGGGATCGTCGACCTGGTGCGCTCGCTGCCCGCCCGCGCCCTGGTGCTCGACGGCGAGGCCATGGGCGTCGACGAGGACGAGCTGCCCCGCATGTTCCAGGACACGATGAGCGCCTTCGGGCGCCGCACCGAGGGCCCCGGCGGCCACCCGGGCGCCGACCTGCGGTCGCGGTTCTTCGACCTGCTGCACCTCGACGGCGACGACCTGATCGACCGGCCCCTGACCGACCGGCTGGCTGCGCTCGAGCGGGTGGCCGGGCGGTGGCGGGTGCCCGGGGTGGTCACGACCGATCCCGCCGCGGCCCAGCGCGTGCTCGACGAGTCGCTGGCCACCGGCCACGAGGGGGTCATGGTCAAGGACGCCACCTCGACCTACGACGCCGGCCGCCGCGGCGGCGCCTGGCGCAAGGTCAAGCCCGTGCACACCCTCGATCTGGTGGTGCTGGCCGTCGAGTGGGGCAGCGGGCGGCGCCGGGGCTGGCTGTCCAACCTCCACCTGGGTGCCCGTGACCCCGCCTCGGGCGACCTGGTGATGGTCGGCAAGACCTTCAAGGGCCTGACCGACGAGCTGCTGGCCTGGCAGACCGAGCGCTTCCTCGCCCTGGAGACGTCGCGGGACGACTGGGTGGTGCAGGTCCGGCCCGAGCAGGTGGTCGAGGTCGCGCTCGACGGCGTGCAGCAGTCCACGCGCTACCCGGGTGGCGTCGCGCTGCGCTTCGCCCGGGTGCGCCGCTACCGCGCCGACAAGACCGCCGCCGAGGCCGACACGATCGACGCGGTGCGGTCCCTGCTGCCCGGCGGCTGAGGCCGCCAGCCGCCTCGCGCCCCCGGCTGCGACCTGGCCGGCCGGCGGCTCAGCTGGCGAGCACCACCGTGGCCAGCGACGGCAGCTCGTAGCCGTCGCCGTCCTTGTACGGCGCCAGCGACTCCTCGACGGTGGCCTTGATGGCCTCGACCTGGTCGGGGCGCAGCGAGGCGACCGCCCGGGCGACCGGCGCCACGACCGCCGACTGCAGCGACCAGTAGTCGTCGAGGTCGCGCACGTGCATCCACGAGGCCACCTCGGTGATGCGCACGTCGGTGAAGCCGGCGCGCGACAGCAGGTCGCGGTTGCGCTCGGCGGTGGCCAGCGACAGCACGCCGCCGGGGGCGAAGGCGTCGCCGGGTGGCGGGTGCCCGTTCCGGATCATCGCCGCCAGCATCAGGCCAACCCAGGCGTTGCGCTCGGGGGTGCCCCACACCGCGTAGGCCAGGCGCCCGCCGGGGCGCAGCACGCGCCGCATCTCGCCGAAGGCCCGCGCCGGGTCGGGCACCAGCATCAGGCCGAAGCGGGACAGCACGCCGTCGACGCTGGCGTCGGGCAGGTCGATGTCCTGGGCGTCCATCACCCGGAACTCGACGTTGCGGAGGCCGCGGTCGGCCGCGCCCCGGCGGGCGACCTCGACCATGGCGGGCACGAGGTCGGACGAGACCAGGCGCCCGTCGGGCCCCAACCGCTCGGCACAGAGGAATCCGGTCTCACCCGGGCCCGACGTCAGCTCGAGCACCGTCTGGCCGGGCCGGGGGTCGAGCTGGTCGACGAGCCACTCGGACACGGCCCGGCTGCTGGTGAAGAGCCGATCTCGGTGGCGCTCCCAGGCGGGCGCGACGGCCTCCCACGTGTGGCGCGCGTCGTCGGTCCCCCCGGGGGTCACGGGCGGAACGGTACTGCGCCCACGCCGCCAGCGCGCCGCCCCGGTGTGACGCGCGGCCGGCCCGAGCCGGCGGGTGCCCGGCGGCGTGCCACCGGCGCAGCCGGTCAGCCGGTCACGTCGGCCATCAGGGCCGCGAAGGCCTCGAAGCAGCGGCGGACGTCGTGGGCGGGCGGCCGCCCGTAGGCGACGAGCAGGCCGGCGAAGCGCGCCTCCCCGTGCCAGGTGGGTCCCACCGGCGTGACGCCGATGCCCCGGGCGGCGGCCTCGGCCAGCACGTCCTCCTCGCTCGCCCCGCCCGACCACCGGACCAGGGCGTGCAGGCCGGCGGCCACGCCCTCGACCCGTGCCCGCGGCGCCTGCGCCGCCAGTGCGGCCACGAACACGTCGCGCCGGGAGCGGTACGCGGCCCGCGCGCGGCGCAGGTGCCGGTCGAGCGCGTGGCTGCGCACCAGGGCGGCGAGCGCCAGCTGGTCGAGCGACGACACCGAGCTGTGCGGCCCGAGCACGCCGTCCACCGCGGCGGCCAGCGGCGGCGGCACCACGAGCCAGGCCAGGCGCAGGCCGGGAGCCAGGCTCTTGCTGGTCGTCCCCAGGTAGGCGACGCGTGCCGGGTC
>DASTFE010000313.1:0-17591 GCA_035708905.1 Acidimicrobiales bacterium
GTCCACGCGGCGGTGCACCTCGACGTTGGCCCGCCGGTCGGTGGCGACCACCAGCACGTGCGCGCCGCCCTTGGCGGCGGCCGTGGCGACCGCGGCCTCGACGTCGTCGGCCGCGCCGAGGCGGCGGGCGTCGACGCCGTACGCGGCCGCCAGCGCCACGAGGTCGAGCCCGTGGGGCGTGCCGAACAGCGACTCGAAGCGCTCGTCGCCGACCACCCGGGCCTGGGGCAGGAACGAGAAGATGCCGCCGCCGTCGTTGTCGACCACCACGCACACGAGGTCGACGCCACGCCTGGCGGCGCCGAGCAGGCCGTTGCTGTCGTGGAGGAAGGCGACGTCGCCGATCAGCAGCACGGTCGGCGCGGCCGACGCGAGCGCCACACCCACCGCGGTGGAGACCACGCCGTCGATGCCGTTGGCCCCCCGGTTGGCGTGGACGGTGACCTCCCGGTGGGGAGTGCCGGGCCGGGCCTCGGCGTAGCGCTCGACGTCGCGGATCGGCATGGACGACGACACGACCAGGTGCCCGCCCTCGGGCACCGCCCGGACGACCGCCCGCGCCACCGCCGGCTCGCTCGGAGTCCTCGCCGGTACGGGCCCGCCACCCGGCGGCGGTCCGTCGCCGAGCACCGCACCGACCGCCGAGGCGGCGGCCGCCGACGCGGCCTGCCACCGGGCGAGCCAGCCGGGGTCCATGGCAGGACCGTCGGGGCGGGTCGCCGCGCCCGCCAGCGCCGCGACGAGGGCGCCGGGGTCGCCGTCCACGACCACCGCGGCGGTGCCCGACGGGTCGGACCACCCCGGGGCCCCGGCCACCACCTCGACCGCGCCCGAGCCCGCCAGCCACTCGTTCACGACCCGGGACGACCCCGGGGCACCGAGGCGGACGATCACGTCGGGTCGCAGCGCCGTGGCGGCCCGCGGCGACCGCAGGAGGGCGTCCACGTGACCGACCAGCGTCGCCGCCGCGATCCACGCCGGCGAGCGCGGCTCGGCCACCACCGGCCAGCCGAGCGCGGCGGCGGCCGCGTGGACGGCCGGCCCGTCGAGCGCGGCGAGCCCGGCCACGATCAGGCCCCGCCGGCCGGCCAGGTCGCCCACGAGGTCCGCGACCGCGGCGGGCACCCCCGCCCCGGGCTCGCGCTCGCGCCCCGGCCCGCCCACCGCCGGGTGCGCGCCGCCGGCGGCGAGCCTGCCCACCGCCGGGCGCGAGCCGCCGGCGTCGAGCGTGCCCACCCACGGGCCGGCGCCCCGGGCCGGCGGCAGGGGACCGGGCGTGCCGACGAGCGGCTCGCGGAACGGCAGGTTCAGGTGCACGGGGCCCGGCCGGGCGCCACGGGTGGCGGCGTGGGCCCGGGCGGCCAGCGGCCGCCAGCGGCCGGCGCCCGCCGCCTCGGGCACGCCGGGGTCGCCGTACCAGCGCACCGACCGGCCGAACAGGTGGACCTGGTCGATGGCCTGCGGCGCGCCGACGTCGCGCAGCTCCGGCGGCCGGTCGGCGGTGCACACCAGCAGCGGCACGGCCGCCAGGTCGGCCTCGACGACCCCGGGGTGCAGCTCGGCCGCCGCCGTGCCGCTGGTGGTGAGCACGACCGCCGGGTGCCCGGCCGCCAACCCGAGCCCGACCGCCAGGAACGCGCCCGAGCGCTCGTCGTGGTGGACGTGCACCCGCACCCGGCCGTCGTCGGCGAGCGCGAGGGCCAGCGGGGTCGAGCGCGAGCCGGGGCAGACCACCGCGTCGGTGAGGCCGGCGCGCACCCACTCGTCGACGAGGGTGGCGGCGAACGCGGCCTGGACGTCGGTCGGGGACGGGGCGGGCGGCGTGGTCATGTCAGCGACAAGAATCGCTCGCCGTGGCGCTGCACAGCGAACGCGACGGCTCCGGACCCCGGATCGTGCTGCTGCACGGCTTCGGCCAGACCTGCCGGTGCTGGGGGACGCTGGCGCCTGCGCTGGCCCGGGCGCACGAGGTGGTCCGCGTCGACGCGCCCGGCCACGGCGGCTCGGCCGGCGTCGCCGCCGACCTGCCGACGACGGGGCGGCTCGTGGCCGAGGTCGGCGGCCACGCCGCCTACCTCGGCTACTCCATGGGCGCCCGCATGGCGCTGCACGTGGCCACCGAGGTGCCCGACGTGGTGCGGGCGCTCGTGCTGGTCGGCGGCACCCCCGGCATCGAGGACGAGGCCGCCCGGGCCGAGCGCCGGGCGGCCGACCTGGCCCAGGCGCAGCGCATCCGGTCGGAGGGCGTCGACGCCTTCGTCGCGCGGTGGCTCGCGATGCCGATGTTCGCCGGCCTGCCGCCCGATGCCCGGTTCGAGGGCGAGCGGCGCCGCAACACGGCCGACGGCCTGGCCACGAGCCTCGAGCTGGCCGGGACCGGCTCGCAGGCGCCGCTGTGGGGCGCGCTGGCCCGGATTGGCGTGCCGGTGCTGGTCGTGGCGGGCGCGGACGACCACCGCTACGCCGCCATCGCCGAGCGCACCGCCGCGGCCATCGGCGCGAACGCCCGCGTCGCCGTCGTGCCCGGGGCCGGCCACAGCGCCCACCTCGAGCAGCCCGACCGCACGGCCGACGTCGTGCTCGGGTGGCTGGCCGAGGTCGGGGCGTAGCTCGCCGGCGGGGCGCCGGCACCCGACGCGGTGGCGCGTGGTGGAATGGGCGCCAGGCGTTCGAGGGAGCGAACCATGGCAGCCCTGTCCCGCCGGGACTTCATCACCCGCACGTCGGTCGCCGCCGGGGGGCTCGCCCTGGCCGGCGCGACCACCGGCTGCTCGGAGTCCGACGACGACGATGCCGGCGCCGCACCGCCGGCCGACGCCGCCGGCGAGCGGGCGGCGTTCGACCCGTCCGACTGGGCGTCGGTGCGCGACCAGTTCCCCCTGTCCACCGAGGTCGCCCAGTTCGCGGCGTTCATGCTCGCCGCCCATCCCCGCCCGGTGGCCGAGGCCGTCGAGCGCCACCGGGCCGGGCTCGACGAGGACACCCACGGCTACCTCCCGGCCACCGAGCAGGACGCCGAGGGGGCCGTGCGGGTCGCAGCGGCCGAGTACCTCGGCGCCCAGCCCACCGAGGTGGCGCTGACCGACAGCACGACGATGGGCCTCGGCCTGCTCCTCGGGGGCATCCGGCTGGGGCCCGGCGACGAGGTGCTCACGACCGAGCACGACTTCTACTCGACCCACCAGGCACTGGCGCTGCGGGCCGCCCGCGACGGCGCGACCGTGCGACGGGCCCGCCTCTACGACGACCCGGCCGGCGCGACCGCCGGCGACGCCGTCGACCGGCTGATGGCCGAGGTCACCCCGGCGACGCGGGTCGTGGCCGTCACCTGGGTGCACTCGGGCACGGGCGTCAAGCTGCCGGTGCGGGCCGTCGCCGACGAGCTGGCCGACGCCAACGCCGACCGCGAGCCCGGCGAACGGGCCCTGCTGTGCGTCGACGGCGTCCACGGCCTCGGCGTCGAGGACGTCACCGTCACCGACCTGGGCTGCGACTTCCTGGTGGCCGGCACCCACAAGTGGCTGTACGGCCCCCGCGGCACCGGCATCGTGTGGGGCCGGGCCGACGCCTGGCCCGCCGTCGACGCCGCGATCCCCGCCTTCGAGCCGGCCAGCTTCGGCGAGTGGCGCAACGGGCTCGACCCGGCGCCGATGGACGGCGTGCGCTTCACCCCCGGCGGCTACCACAGCTTCGAGCACCGGTGGGCGCTGGCCGAGGCGTTCCGGTTCCACCTCGACATCGGCAAGGATCGGGTGGCGGCGCGCACCCACGAGCAGGCGACCCAGCTCAAGGAGGGACTGGCCGAGGTGCCGGGCATCGGGCTGGTGACACCGACCGACGTGGAGCTGTCGTCGGGCATCGTGTGCCTCGACGTCGAGGGCACGGCGTCGCCGGACGTGGTCGGACGGCTCGAGGCCGAGGGGTTCGCCGCCAGCATCACGCCCTACCGCGACGAGCACGTGCGGCTCGGCCCCGGCATCGTCACGACGCCGGAGGAGGTCGACGCGGTGGTCGCCGCGCTGGCGGCGATGACCTGACGGCGACGCCACCCGGGGCTCCGCCCGCCCTCACGCCGAGAACCAGAGCCCGGCGGCGAGCAGCGCGCCGAACGCGAGCTGCACCCGGCCGGTGGCCCCGAGCACCGGGATCAGCGCGGGCCCCCGGGCGCCGCCCAGCACGTCGACGACCGGCTGGCGGGCCAGTGGCACGGCGGCCAGCGCCACCGCCGCAGCTGGGCGCTCGCCCAGCCCGGCGACCAGCGGGACGGCCACGGCCGCGCCCACCAGCAGGCCGGTGTAGAGCCACCTCGTGCGGGCGTCACCCAGCCGCACGGCCAGCGTGCGCTTGCCCGACGCCGCGTCGCCGGGTATGTCGCGCAGGTTGTTCACGACGAGCAGCGCGGTGGCGAGCAGCCCGACGGGCACGCTGGCACCGAGCGCCAGCCACGACAGCGACTCCTCCTGCACGTAGGCCGAGCCGGCGGTGGCCACCACGCCGAAGAACACGAAGACGAACACCTCGCCGAGACCCAGGTAGCCGTACGGGCGCGGGCCGCCGGTGTAGAACCAGCCCGCCGCGATCGCGGCCGCCCCGACCACGAGCAGCTCGGGCCCGACGGCGACGGCGAGGGCCAGCCCGGCGGCACCGGCGACCAGGAACGACAGCAGGGCCGCCCGCTTCACCGCTCCAGGCGCCTTGAGCCCCGAGCCCACCAGGCGCACCGGGCCGACGCGGCGCTCGCCGCTGTCGGTGCCGCGCACGCCGTCGCTGTAGTCGTTGGCGTAGTTGGTCGCCACCTGCAGGGCCAGCGCCACCACCCCCGCGGCGAGGGCCCGCCAGGCGATCACGTCGGTGCGGCCGGCCGCGCAGGCCGTGCCGACCAGCACGGGCACCACGGCGGCCGGCAGCGTGCGCGGCCGGGCCCCGGCCACCCAGGCCCGCCAGCCCGCGGGCCCGGACGTGCGCGGTTCGTCGACGGATGCGTCGGCCACCGGGGCAGGATGGCACCTGGACGGCTCGTGCCGCCACGGCAGGGACGCGACCTGCGGCGACCGACCTGACCGCGACGGGCGCAGGCGACTAAGCAGGGCCCGTGCACGTCTCCGAGATCTGGCGCTACCCGGTGAAGTCGATGGTGGGCGGGCGGGTCGAGTCCGCCACGCTCGACGCCCGCGGCATCGTCGGCGACCGCACGTGGGCGGTGCGCGACCAGGTGCGGGGTGGCATCCGCGGCGCCAAGGTGCTGGGCGGGCTCATGCGCCTGTCGGCCCGCTACGCCGACGGTGACGGCGGCGCCGCCCTCATCACCCTGCCCGACGGCGCCACCGTGTCGACCGACGACCCCGAGGCGGCGGCCGCCGTCTCCGCGGCCATCGGCCACGAGGTCACGCTCGAACGCCTGCGCCCGGCCGAGGACCGCGAGCACTACCGCCGGGGCGCTCCCTACCACGACGACCTGATGGACGAGCTGCGGGCCATCTTCGGCCGCACCGAGGACGAGCCGCTGCCCGACCTGTCGGTGTTCCCGCCCGAGATCCTCGAGCACGAGTCGCCTCCCGGCACCTACCACGACGCGTTCCCCCTGATGCTCATGACCACGTCCGCCCTGCGGGCGCTCCGCGACGCCCTGCCGGCCAGCGCCGTCGACGTCCGCCGGTTCCGCCCCAGCATCGTGATCGACACCGGCGACCAGGCGGGCCACCCCGAGCTGGGGTGGGCGGGGCGGCGGCTGCGGGTGGGCGAGGCGGTGCTCGCGCTCACCACCCCGTGCCCCCGGTGCGTCATGGTGACCCGCGAGATCGACGAGGCGACGCCGCAGGACCGCTCGATCCTGCGCCACGTCGTCAAGGAGCTCGACCAGAACGTGGGCATGTACGCCGACGTCCACACGCCGGGCACCATCCGGACGGGCGACCCGGTCGCGTTCGCGGACTGACCCGTGCGGCGCCTGGTCGTGGTCGAGGCGCAGGGCTCCGAGGCCTTCGTCGACCGCCTGCGCCGGGCGTGGGACGACGGCGACGCCGTGCTGCCGCTCGACCCGCGGCTGCCGCCCCCCGCCCGCGACCGGGTCCTCGCCGCCGCCCGGCACGGCGAGCCGGTCGAGGACGGCGACGCCCTCGTCGTGGCGACCAGCGGGACCACCGGCGAGCCCAAGGCGGCGGTGCTCACCCACGACGCGGTGGCGGCCTCGGCCCGCGCCACGAGCGACCGCCTGGGCGTCGACCCGTCTGCCGACCGGTGGCTGGCCTGCCTGCCGCTCGCCCACGTGGGCGGGCTGGCGGTCGTGACCCGGGCGCTCGTGACCGGCACCCCGCTGACCGTGCACGACGGCTTCGACGCCGCCGCGGTCGAGGCGGCGGCCGCCGCCGGGTGCACGCTCGTGTCGCTCGTGCCCACCGCGCTGCGGCGCATCGACCCGTCCCGGTTCCGCACGGTGGTGCTCGGCGGGTCGGCCATGCCGCCCGACCTGCCGCCCAACGCCGTCACCACCTACGGCATGACCGAGACCGGCAGCGGTGTGGTGTACGACGGGCTGCCGCTCGCCGGCGTCGAGCTGCGGGTGGTCGACGGCGAGGTGCAGGTGCGGGCGCCGATGCTGCTGCGGGCCTACCGCGACGGCACCGACCCCCGCACGCCGGACGGCTGGTTCCCCACCGGCGACGCCGGCGAGTGGGACGCCCGCGCCGGGCGCCTGCGGGTGCACGGCCGGATCGCCGACGTGATCGTCACCGGCGGCGAGAAGGTGTGGCCGGCCGCCGTCGAGCGGGTGCTCGGCCGCCTGCCGGGCGTGCGCGAGGTCGCCGTCGCCGGGCACCCCGACCCCGAGTGGGGCCAGCGGGTGGTGGCGTTCGTCGTGCCCGCCGACCGGGCGGCACCGCCAGCGCTCGACGACCTGCGCGCCGCGGTCCGCGAGGAGCTGCCGGCCTACGCGGCGCCGCGGGAGATCGGCCTCGTCGACACCCTGCCGCGCACGACCTCGGGCAAGGTCGCCCGCTCACGCCTGGCCGACGCCGCGGGCTGACCCGACGATCGCGGCGTCGGCCGGCCGCATGAGATCTGGCTGTTGACGAGTGCTCGGAGCACGAATTATCTATTTAACTATGACTCTAGATGATTGCTCCGATCCGTGATCGAGTTCAGGATCGACTCGCGGTCGGGGGTCGCGCCCTACCAGCAGCTCGTCCACCAGGTGAAGCAGGCGCTGCGGCTCGGCATCCTGCGCGAGGGCGACCAGCTCCCGACGGTCAAGGAGGTGGTTTCCCAGGTGGCGATCAACCCCAACACCGTCCTGAAGGCGTACCGCGAGCTGGAGCACGAGGGCCTGGCGGCGGGTCGGCCGGGGAAGGGCACCTTCGTCACCCGCAGCCTCGCTGGTGCCTCGCTCGCCGCCCACCAGGCGCTGCGCCGGGATCTGGTCCACTGGCTCACCGCAGCCCGCGACGCTGGACTCGACGACGACAGCATCGACGCGCTGTTCCAGACGACGCTTCGGGCCGGCACCGGAGAGGGCGTTGCGTGACCGCCGCCGTGAAGACCCATCACCTCAGCAAGCGCTACCGCCGCGGCCGCTGGGCCCTGCTCGACTGCACGCTCACCCTCCCGGCCGGCAAGGTGGTCGGTCTGGTCGGTGTCAACGGTGCCGGCAAGACGACCCTCCTCCACCTCGCGGTCGGCCTCCTCCGGCCCACGGCCGGCACGATCTCCGTCTTCGGTGAGCCGCCGGCCGCCCGGGCGACGCAGCTCGCTCGGATCGGCCTGGTCGCCCAGGATGCGCCCCTGTACCCGACGCTGACCGTCGCCGACCACCTGCGGCTCGGGCGCAGTCTCAACCCAGGCTGGGACCACGAGACGGCCGCCGCTCGCATCGACCGGCTCGGGCTCGACGCGGACCAGCCGGCGGGCCGGCTCTCGGGCGGTCAGCGGGCCCAGATCGCGCTCACGCTCGCCGTCGCCAAGCGCCCTGACGTGCTCGTCCTCGATGAGCCGGTCGCCAGCCTCGACCCGCTCGCCCGCCGCGAGTTCCTGCAGGGGCTGATGGAGGCCGTCGCCGCCCGGAAGCTGACGGTGGTGCTGTCGTCGCATCTGCTGGGCGACATCGAGCGGGTCTGCGACCACCTGGTCGTGCTGGCCGACGGGCGGGTGCGCGTCGCCGGAGACGTCGAGGACCTGCTCGCCACCCACAAGGTGCTGCGCGGACGCCGACGCGACCCGAGACGGCTTCCCGCCGACCAGCACGTCGTCCAGGCGAGCCACACCGGCCGCCAGACCACACTGCTCGTCCGCACCGACCGCCCCATACTCGACCCAGCCTGGACCGTGACCGAGATCAACCTCGAGGACCTCGTGCTCGCCTACATGGCCGCGCCGTCCACCCCGGCCGAGCGGCCCGCGGTCGCCCGGAACGGCGTCCACGTCGGCCGATGACCTGGCTCGCATGGCGCCAGTTCCGCGCTCGGGCGGCGGTGGCGCTCGTCGCGCTGGCGGTCGTGGTCCTGCTCCTCGCCGTCACCGGTCCGCGCCTGGCCCACGACTTCGCCGCCGGCGGGCTCGCCGACTGCGCTGCGGGGAGGGAGACCGACACCGGATCGCTGACGTGCGGCGACCTGGTGCGCGGCTTCATCGACCGGTACCCGCTGGTGCGCCTGCTCGGCACCGCCCTGGTCGTCCTTCCGGCGATGATCGGCGCGTTCTGGGGCGCACCGCTGGTCGCCGGCGAGCTCGAGGCCGGAACCCATCAGGTGGCCTGGGTCCAGAGTGTGACCCGCACGCGGTGGCTGGCCGTCAAGCTGAGCCTCGTCGGCGCGGTCGCCGTCGTCGTGACCGCAATCCTCAGCCTGGCCTTCACGTGGTGGGCATCGTCCTCCGACCGGCTCGGCAGCCGGATCAGCCCGGCGCACTTCGCACAGCGCGGCGTCACGCCCGTCGCCTATGCCGCCTTCGCCCTCGTCCTGGGCACCGCCATCGGCTCGGTCATCCGCCGCACACTGCCCGCCATGGCGACCACGCTCGCCGTGTTCTTCGCCGTGCGACAAGCGGTCGAGAGCTGGGCCCGGCCGCGCATCCTGGACCCGATCGAGATCAGCCACCCCACCTTCACGTTCTACACGGACGAACCGGCCGGCCGCGTCGCGGCGGACAGCGGCTGGGTGCTGTCGACCCAGACTCTCGACAGCGCCGGCCAGGTGCTCAGCTCGGGCGGCACCATCCGGGATGACGCCGCAGCGACGCTCTGCGGGCTGCCCACGGCGAGCCCGACGAAGGCCCAGCTCGATGCCTGCGGGGAGAGCCTCGGCTTGCACGACGTCGTGACCATGTTCCCCGCCGACCGCTTCTGGACCCTCCAGGCCGCCGAGGCGGCCATCTTCGTCGTGTTGACCGGGGCCGTCGGGGCCTTCTGCTTCTGGTGGGTGCGACAGCGCATCGGATAGCGACCCCCCAGGCGGCTGTGGTGTTCGTGCGTGTCGGAACCCAGGTCGGCCCGCCGTCCCGGCTCAGCCGAGCGCGGCCCCCAACAGCGCCCCGCCGTCGACGACGATCGTCTGGCCGGTGATCCACGAGGCCAGGTCGCTGGTCAGGAACAGGGCGGCGTTGGCGATGTCGGCCGGCTCGCCCAGCCGGCGCAGCGGCATGCGGGCCGCGATGGCCTGCTCGGCCGGCTCCCACAGCGCCCGCGCCATGTCGGTCTTCACCAGGCCCGGAGCGATGGCGTTGACGCGCACCCCGGGCGCCAGGTCGGCCGCCAGCGTGCGGGTGAGGTGGATCAGCGCCGCCTTGGTGACGTTGTAGTGCCCGATGCTCGACTCGACGGTCAGCCCGCCGATCGAGGCGATGTTGACGACGGAGCCGCCGTGCTCGGCCATCGACGCCCGCCACACGTGCTGCGCCCACACGACCGGGCCCCGGTAGTTCACCTGCCAGGTCTTGTCGAAGCGCGGCAGGTCGATGTCGATCGCCCGGCCCATGTAGGGGTTGGTGGCGGCGTTGTTCACCAGCACGTCGATCCGGCCGAAGCGCTCGACCGTGGCGGCGACGCACGCGGCGATCTGGTCGGGCTCGCCCGCGTGGGCCGCGAACACGGCGGTCTCGCCGCCACCCGTGCCGATCTCGTCGGCCGCCGCCTCGAGGGCGTCCTGCTTGCGCGACGACAGCATGACCGAGGCCCCCGCCCCGGCGAACGCCCCGGCGATCGCCTTGCCGATGCCCCGGCTGGCCCCCGTCACGAGCGCGACCTTGCCGTCCAGCGTGATCTCCATGGCGCCGGAACCTAAACGGCCGCCGCCCGCACGGGCGAACCCGGGGCGGCGGCCGCGTGGGCGGGCGGCCCGTGGCCTCAGAGGCCGTACCGCCGGAACGGCCCGGTGATGGCGAACGTGATGCCGGGGGCCTGGATGTTCACGAACAGCCAGTTGCCGGTCTTCGGTTCGAAGGTGGCCCCGCACCACTCGGATCCGGTGAAGTCGCCGAAGAACCCCCGCTCGCCGGCGAGGACGATGTTGTTCTCGGCGAAGGGGAAGATGTCGCCGTCGGGCGTGAGCACGTGGAGGTACTCGCGCCCGCTGCCGTCCTCGCACAGCACGAGGCCGCCGCGGGGGCTGACGCAGATGTTGTCGGGCGAGTCGAGCACCTCGGGCGCCGGGCTGTGGAACACGAGCCGCAGCCGACCGTCCCGCGGCGTGTAGGCGAAGACCTGGCCGCGCTGGGGGCCGCCCGACGTCGAGACGAACCAGATCGTGCCGTCGTGGTGCCAGATCCCCTCGAGCCGCTCGAACTGGGCGCCGCCGCGGGCGATGCCCTGGGCGACCGTCGACTGCTCCCCGGGGCCGGGGTCGGGCCGGTCGATGTCGACCCAGCCCAGCCCGCCGTAGTCGCGGGGCGCGGTGTCGGCGTAGGTCACCAGCGACGACGCGCCGACGGCCGCCATCTGCAGGCGTCCCCCGGCGGCGAGGCGGCCGGGCACGTCGGGCACGAACCGGTACAGCCCCGAGGGCGTGGCGTCTTCGGTGAGGTACACGATGCCGGTCTCGGGGTCGACCGCGACCGCCTCGTGCGAGAACCGGCCCATGGCCCGCAGCGGCTCGCCGGTCGCGGTGCCGTCGGCCGGCACCTCGAACACGTAGCCGTGACGCAGCGCGCCGTTGACCAGCGTCGTCTCCTCGCACGACAGCCACGTGCCCCACGGCGTCGGCCCACCGGCGCAGTTGCGGATGGTGCCGGCCAGGCTGGCGTACGAACGGGTGAACGCGCCCGCGTCGGGGTCGAACTCGACGGTCGTGGTGCCGCCGGTCGCCGCCGGGTCGTAGGTCATGCCGGTGGCGAAGGCGCCGCTGAGGCTGCCCTGCTCGTGGTTGCGCACCAGGTGCACGATGTCGCCCCGGCGGAACGCCGCCATGCCGTCGTGGGTCGAGGGCGTGGCGATGCCGTCGTCCATCATGTCGCCCCGCCATCCGTAGGTCACGTACTCGAACCCCCGGGGCAGCTTCAGCAGCTCGAGCCCCGTCGCCTGGTCGGCCACGGGCACCAGCGCCCCCCTGGCGGAAGGTCGCGCCCGGCCGACCGCCCCCGCGGGCGCCGCTCCGGCTGCTGCGCCCAGGGCCTCGAAGCCGAGGCCGCCGGCGACGACCGCTCCGGCCGTCGCGGCACCGGCCGCCGACAGGAACGACCGCCTGCCCATCTGCACCTTGGTCACCTCTGCCACGACTCATCCTCCGTCGTCACAGGACCGCCGGCGGGGACGTTACGGAGGCCCGGTGACCGGGTCGTTGCGTCGCGGGGACCGGGTCGGTGCCCGGGGGCGAACAGTGGGTGACCAGCCCGCCCGCCCTCCCCCGCGGCACGTGCTCAGGTGGGCCGCGGGCCGAGCACCATCTGGGTCTGCGTCACCTTGGCCACCGGGCTGCCGTCGCCGGCGCGGACGGTGGTCTCGACGACGATGGTCCTGCCGCCCACGTGCAGCGGCGTCGCCACGGCCGCGGCCGTGCCGGCGCGCACGGCGCCCAGGAAGGTGGTCTTCGACTCGATGGTGGTCGTCCCGGCCGCGCCCTCGGGCAGGTTCAGGTAGGCACACGTCGCGCCGGCCGAATCGGCCAGCGCCATGATCACGCCGCCGTGCAGCACGCCGCCTGTCGTGCACAGGCCCGGCGCATGGTCGATCTCGACCCGCACCTCGGCGGGGCCCGCCGCCGTCGCCCGCATGTCGAGGGTGTCGCACAACGGCATGGCGCTGCGGATCAGATCGGTGGCCTCGGTGGGAGTCATGGCGGCGATGGTGGCCCGCCGGCGGGGGCCCGGCAATGACCTCCGAGGTCATGGCGGCGACGACCTCGCCCCGCCGGTCGGGCCCACATGGCGGCGGCGACCGCTCGCCCTAGCGTGGGTGCCATGAACCGCCTGGCCGACGAGACGAGCCCCTACCTCCGCCAGCACGCCGACAACCCGGTCGACTGGTACGCGTGGGGCGACGAGGCGTTCGCCGCCGCCCGCGACGCCGACAAGCCGGTGCTGCTGTCGGTGGGCTACTCGTCCTGCCACTGGTGCCACGTCATGGCGCACGAGTCGTTCGAGGATCCCGAGGTCGCCGGCCTGATGAACGAGCTGTTCGTCAACGTGAAGGTCGACCGCGAGGAGCGCCCCGACGTCGACGAGATCTACATGGAGGCCGTGCAGGCCATGACCGGCCAGGGCGGGTGGCCCATGACCGTGTTCATGCTGCCCGACGGCCGGCCCTTCTTCGGCGGCACCTACTTCCCCCGCGAACCCCGTGGCGGCATGGTGTCGTTCCCGATCCTGTGCCGGCGCATCGGCGAGCTGTGGCGCGCCCAGCGGGGCGACGTCGAGGCCCAGGCCGGCCAGCTCGCCGACGCCCTCGGGCGCACGGCCCTGCTCGACCCCGGCGACGAGGTGCCCGGTGCGGCGGCCCTCGCCGCGGTCCGGCGCGACCTCGTCCAGCAGCACGACGGCGCGTTCGGCGGCTTCGGCACCGCGCCCAAGTTCCCCCAGGCTATGAGCATCGACCTCCTGGTGCGGTCGCTGGCGCCGGCCGGCGACGGCGCCCCGGCCGATGCGGCGACGGGGGCGGCCGACGACGCCGACGGGTCCGACCCGGCCGACGTGCGGCTCGTGGTCGAGACCACGCTCGACGCCATGGCGTCCGGTGGCATCTACGACCACCTGGGCGGGGGCTTCGCCCGCTACTCGGTCGACCGGGCCTGGCTGGTGCCCCACTTCGAGAAGATGCTGTACGACCAGGCGCTGCTCACCCGGGCCTACCTGCACGCGTGGCAGATCACCGGGCTGGACCGCTACCGCCAGGTGGTCGACGAGACGATCGGGTACGTGCTGCGCGACCTGCGGCACGCCGACGGCGGGTTCTACTCGGCCGAGGACGCCGACAGCGAGGGCGAGGAGGGGCGGTTCTACGTCTGGACGCCCGACGAGGTGGTGGCGGCGCTCGACGGCGACACCGACCTGGCCGGCGAGGTCATGGCCTTCTACGGCGTGACGCCGGGCGGCAACTTCGAGGGCCGCACGATCCTGAACCGCCTGGCCGAGCGGGGCCGGCTCGACCGGCCCGACCACATCGAGGGCGCCCGGCGCCGGCTGTTCGCCGCCCGCGAGCGGCGCGTGCGCCCCGGGCTCGACGACAAGGTCCTCACCGAGTGGAACGGGCTGATGCTGGCCACGCTGGCCGAGGCGGCCGCGGCCACCGGGCGGTCCGACTGGCTCGACGCCGCCGTGGCCAACGGCGAGTTCCTGCTGCGGGCCCTGCGCCGCGACGACGGCCGGTGGCTGCGCTCGTGGCAGGCCGGCGGCGGCGCCCGCCACCTCGCCTTCGCCGCCGACCACGGCGCCCTCGTCGACGCGTTCGTGCGGCTGGCCGAGGCCACCGGCCAGGCCCGGTGGATCGGCGAGGCCCGCACCACCGCCGACGCCCTGCTCGACCTGTTCTGGGACGCCGAGCGGGGCGGCGTGTTCACCACGGGCTCGGACGCGGAGCGCCTGATCACCCGCAACAAGGACCTGATGGACAACGCCTCTCCCGGGGCGAACAGCCTGGCGGCGGTGGGCCTGCTGCGGCTGGCCGCGCTCACCGGCGACGACCGCTACCGCCACCATGCCGACCAGATCCTGCGGCTGGCCGGACCGATCGCCACCCGCCACCCCACCGCCTTCGGCCACCTGCTGGTGGCCGTCGACCTCGCCGCCCGCGGGGTCGACGAGGTGGTGGTCACCGGCGATCGCCGCGACCTCGTCGAGGTGGCCCAGCGGATGTTCCTGCCCCGCGCCGTGCTGGCCTGGGGCGAGCCCTACGACTCGCCGCTGTGGGCGGGCCGCGACGAGGGCGCCGCCTACGTGTGCCGCAACTACGCCTGCCAGCTCCCCGCCGGCGACCCGGCCACGCTCGCCCGCCAGCTCGCCCCGGCCGCCTGACCCGCCGCCGCGACTTCCTGCCGCGGGATCCGGGGTCGGGACCCCAGGAACCGCAGCGAGAACGGCGAGGGGGGAACGCAGGGGTCAGGGGGCGGCGGCCGTCGGGAGGTCGGCGGGCCTGGTCCCGCCGGCGGCGGCGACCACGACCACCTCGCCGGCGTCGGCGCCGTCGGCATCGCTGTCGACGACGGGCGCCGGGGCGGCCGCCGCCGGCGTGCGGGGCAGCAGGAGGTACGCGCCCACGCCGGTCGCGACGGCCAGGGCCGCCGACGCCGCGCCGGCCAGCGCGAACCCGTCGACGAACGCCGCCCGGGCCGCACCGGCCAGCGCCTCGCCGGCCGGGCCGGGCAGCCCCCGCGCCACCTCCAGCGCGCCCGCCAGGCCCGACGTGGCCGCGGCCTGCGACGGCGCCGCCAGCCCTTCGACCGCGGGCGCCAGCGACGACGTGAACCGGGTCGTCAGCAGCGACCCCAGCACCGCCACCCCGAACGCACCGCCGATCTCGCGGCTGGCGTTGTTCATCGCCGAGCCCACGCCGGCCCGGCCGACGGGCACGGCCGCCATCATCAGCGTGGTCAGCGGGGCGCCGGTGGCAGCGATGCCCACCGCCATCGGCACCATGGCCACCACCACCATGAGCATCGGGCTGCCGGCGTCGAGCGTGGCGAGGATCCCCATGCCGAGCGCCACCAGGGCCAGCGCCACCGGCACGACGCGGGCGGTGCCGTAGCGGTCGACGACCCGGGGCACCTGGGGCGCCACCGTCAGCATGATGACCGAGACCGGCAGCTGGACCAGCCCCGCCCGCAGCGGCGACACGTCGAGCACGAGCTGCAGGTACTGGGACACGAGGAAGAACGTGCCGAACAGGGCGAAGTAGGTGAGGCCGATGCCGCCGGAGGCGACGCTGAACCGGCGGTCGCGGAACAGGCGGAGGTCGAGCATCGGGTGGCGGGCCGTGAGCTCGCGCCAGGCGAACAGGCCCAGGGCGGCGGCCGCCACACCGAACGCCGCCAGCGTGGGGGGCGCGCTCCAGCCCCGGTGCGGGGCCTCGATGATGGCGTACACCAGCCCGCCGACGCCGACGATCGAGAGGCCGGCGCCGGCCAGGTCGATCGGCACCCGCTCGGGGTCGCGCGAGGTGGGCACCAGCCGGCGGCCCAGCACGAGGGCGGCGAGGGCGATGGGCACGTTGACCAGGAACACCGACCCCCACCAGAAGTGCTCGAGCAGCAGCCCCGAGCCGGTGGGGCCGAGGGCGGCGGCGCCCGCGGAGACGCCGGCCCACGTGGCGATGGCGCGGCCCCGCTCGCCCGGCGGGAAGACGTTGCTGATGATCGACAGCGTCGACGGCATGACGAACGCGGCCGCCACGCCCATCACCGCCCGGGCGCCGATGACGGTGCCGGCGCTGCCGGCGGTGGCCGCCAGCACCGACCCGGCCACGAACAGGGCCAGGCCGAACTGCAGCGTGCCCTTGCGCCCGTACCGGTCGCCCACCGCGCCCGCGGTGAACAGCAGGCCGGCGAACACCAGGGCGTACGAGTCGACCATCCACTGCAGAGAGCCGGTCGAGGCGCCGAGGTCGCGGGAGATCGCCGGCAGCGCCAGGTTGAGGCTCATGTTGGCGATCATCACGATCGTCAGGCTGAGGCAGAGAACGCCCAGCGTGCGCCAGCGGCGGGCGTGCACGGCCGGGTCGATCGGAGGGTCGCCGCCGGCGCCGGCGGGCGGCACGGGAGCAGGCGGGACGGGGTCCGGCGCACGCGGGGGGAGGTCGGGACGTCGGGACATGGCGGGCACGCTACGAGTTCAAGTTCGCTTGAGGTCAAGCCCCTCGACGTCTCGGATCGCCCCGCCGGTCACAGCCTGATGACGGTCTTGCCCGTGTTCGCGCCCGTGAACAGGGCGTTGAGCGCGTCGACGGCCGACTCGAGACCCTCGAACACCTCGGTGCGGTACGTCAGCCGCCCCTCGTCCATCCACTCGCCCAGCGTCGCCGCCACCTCGGGGAACCGGTCCCAGTGGTCGAGCGACAGGAAGCCCTCCATGCGGGCCCGCCGGTTGATGAGCTGGAAGTAGTTCGACGGGCCGGGCGGGCGCCCGTGCTCGTTGTAGATGGCGATGGCCCCGCACAGCACCACCCGGGCGTGCATGGCCAGCCGGTCGAGCACGGCGTCGAGGATCGGCCCGCCGACGTTGTCGAAGTAGACGTCGATGCGGTCGGGGCACAGCGCCCGCAGGCGGGCGTGCACGTCCTCCGCCCGGTGGTCGATGGCGCCGTCGAGGCCGAGGTCGTCGAGCAGCCACCGGGCCTTGGCGGGGCTGCCGCAGATGCCCACGACCCGGCATCCCTTGATCTTGGCGATCTGCGCGGCCAGCGACCCGGTGGCGCCCGCCGCGGCCGACACCACCACCGTCTCGCCGGGGCGGACCGCGGCGACGTCGACCATGCCGACGTACGCGGTCAGCCCGGTGGCGCCGTGCACCGACAGCATGGCTGGCGCATCGACCTCGGGGCCGAGGTGCGTGGCCAGCGGGTCGTCCCGCACGACGCCGTAGTGCTGCCAGCCCGGCAGCCCGTACACGCGGTGGCCGAGCGGGAAGGTCGGGCACCGCGTGGCCACCACCCGGCCGATGCCGCTGGCCCGCACGGGCTCGCCCACCTCGACGGCCGGCAGGTAGCCCTCGGCCTTCGACAGCCAGGTGCGCACCGTGGCGTCGATGCCGATCCACTCGACCGCCAGCAGCGCCTCGCCGTCCTCGAGGTCGGGCAGCGGCACGCCGTCCTGGATCTCGACGTCGTCGTGGGTCAGCAGGCCCTCGGGCCGGTGGCGGAGCACCACCCGCCGGTTGGTCGTGGCGTCGAGGTCGATGGCGGTCTGCAGGTCCACACCGGCACGGTAACTGACGCCGCGTCAGGCGTCCCGGCCGCCCGCGCCCGCCCATCCCCCACGGTGGATCACCCTCCCCAGCGGCGGTCGGGGGCGTGCCGCCGACCGACCCGGCTCGTCCGGCGCCGGCCAGCCGAGCGCCACCGCGCCAAGCGCCCGCCACCCCGGCGGCACCCCGAGCGCCGCCAGCACCGCGGCCTCGTGCCCGAACAGCCCGAAGAGCAGCGCCCCCAACCCGGCGTCGACCGCGGCTAGCAGCAGGCCGTGCAC
>DASTFE010000314.1:0-2499 GCA_035708905.1 Acidimicrobiales bacterium
CGCCACCGACTCGTCGGCAGCCGTCGCCCCCGCCGCACGGACCTTCCGCGACTCGATCGCGCACGCCGCCTACGACGAGGCCGGCCTCGGGCCCGAGGACGTGTCGCTGGCCGAGGTCTACGACCTGTCGACCGCGCTCGAGCTCGACTGGTACGAGAACATCGGCCTGTGCGCGCCCGGCGAGGCCGAGAAGCTGGTGCGCGACGGCGTGACGGCCCTCGGCGGCCGGGTGCCGGTCAACCCGTCGGGCGGCCTGGCCTGCTTCGGGGAAGCCGTGCCCGCCCAGGCGCTCGCGCAGGTGTGCGAGGTCGTGTGGCAGCTCGGCGGCCGGGCCGAGGGGCGCCAGGTCGAGGGCGCGACGGTGGGCATCACCGCCAACCAGGGTCTGTTCGGCCACGGCTCGTCGGTGATCGTCTCGGTCTAGACGGGCGGCGTGTCGGTCGCGGCCGCCGTCATGCGAGCCAGCGGCTCAGCGACTCCACCACGCACGCGGGCTTGGTGCCGCCCTCGACCTCCATCGTGACCACGATCGTGGTCTGCACGCCGCCCGCCACGTCGTCGCAGGCCACCAGCTCCGCGGTCCCCCGCACGCGGCCGGGCACCGGCACCGGAGCGGGGAAGCGCACCCGGCCGGTGCCGTAGTTGACGCCCAGCGACGCCCCCCGCACCTCGACGACCTGGGGCAGGACCAGGTTGGTCAGGGCCAGCGTAAGGCAGCCGTGGGCGACCGGTCCGCCGAAGGGGCTCTCGCGGCGGGCGCGCTCGACGTCGACGTGGATCCACTGGTGGTCGCCGGTCGCCTCGGCGAACCGGTCCACCCGGTCCTGGGTGACCTCGAACCAGTCGCTCGTGCCGAGCACGGTCCCCGCCCCGGCCCGCAGCTCGTCGAGCGACTCGAACACCGTCTGCGCCATCGTGCCTCCCTCGGTCACGGGTGCTGCGAGCTGACGCTCACGACCTCGCCGGTCATGTACGACGAGTAGTCGCTGGCCAGGAAGGCGATCACGGTGGCGACCTCCCACGGCTGGGCGGGCCGGCCGAACGCCTCGCGCCGGGCCAGCTCGTCGAGCACCTCGTCGCTGATGACCTTCCCCAGGAACGGGTGCATGGCCAGGCTGGGCGCCACCGCGTTGACGCGCACGCCGTGCGGCGCGCCCTCGACCGCCGCCGTGCGGGTGAGGGCCATCACCCCGGCCTTGGCGGCCGCGTAGTGGGCCTGGCCGGCCTGCGCCCGCCAGCCCAGCACCGAGGCGTTGTTGACGATCACGCCGCTGCGCCGGGGCACCAGGTGCCGCAGCGCGGCCCGCGTGCACCGCAGCGTGCCGGTGAGGGTCACGTCGACCACCCGGCCCCACTGCTCGTCGGTCATGTCGACGATGTCGACCGTGCCCCCCAGCCCCGCGTTGTTCACCACGACGTCGATGCGCCCGTGGGCGTCGACCGCCGCGGCGAACAGCGACTGCACCTGGTCCTCGTCGGTGACGTCGCACGGCACGGCCAGCGGCTCGTCGCTGCCGCTGCCGTCGGCCCGGGGCGTTCCGGCCAGCCGGGTGGCGGTCTCGGCCAGGCGGCGCTCGTGGGCGTCGCTGACGACCACGGTGGCACCCTCGGCCAGCAGGCGCCTGGCGGTGGCCGAGCCGATGCCGGTGCCGGCCGCCGCCGTCACGACGGCCACCTTGCCGGCGAGCAGGTCGTGCCCGGGCGGCTCGACCGGTGGCTCGGTGGGTGGCTCGCCGGGCGCCGGCGGCGGCGTGGGTGGCGTCGTCGTGCCGGGGTCGGTCATCGAGGCTCCTTGGGCAGGCCCAGGGCCCGCTCGCCGATGATGTTGCGCTGGATCTGGTTCGACCCGCCGTAGATGGTGTCGGCCCGGCTGAACAGGAACAGCCGCTGCAGCGGGTCGGGGTCGTAGCCGCCCGTGTCACCCGGTGCGGATCCGCCGTCCGCGCCGGTCGGCGACGGTGCGGCGGGCGCGGCCGTTGCGTCGTGCGCACCGTGGCACACCGTCGCCTCGGCGCCGAGCACGTCCATGGCCAGCTCGCCCAGGTCGCGGTGCACGGTGGCCCAGTAGAGCTTGCCGACCGTGGCGGCGCGGCCCAGGGTGCCCGACTCGCTGCCGGCCAGGGTCCGCAGCGCGTTGAGCCGCATGATCTCGAGCCCGATGTGGGCCCGGGCCAGCCGCTGGCGCACGACGGGGTCGGCGGCCGCACCGTTGCGCCGGGCGGCGGCGGTGATGGCGTCGAGCTCGTTGCGGAAGGCGAGCTGCTGGCCCAGCGTCGACGCGCCCCGCTCGAATGCGAGCGTGCCCATCGCCACCTTCCAGCCCTCGTCCACGGCGCCGACCACGTTGGCCGCGGCCGTGCGGGCGCCGTCGAAGAACACCGCGTTGAACTCGCTGTCGCCGGTCATCTGCACGATCGGGCGGATCTCGACGCCGGCCTGGCGCATGGGCACCAGCAGGTACGAGATCCCGTTGTGGCGGCGCCGGGGGTCGGCGGGCGG
>DASTFE010000315.1:0-2946 GCA_035708905.1 Acidimicrobiales bacterium
CGGGCTCTCCGGGGCCCGGCAGCGCGGCCCGCAACGACCGGCGGAGGCGCCACACCGGGTCCTTCAGCAGCGGCATGTGGGTGCCGGCCACCGTGAACGGCGACCCGTCGACGTCGACGACCGCCCGCACCACCGCCCGCCGGCCCGGGTCGCGAGCCAGTTGGGGCGCCAGCGGCACGACCTCGGCCGAACGGAGGGGCAGGCGGGACAGCACCGCCACCGTCCAGTCGCCATCGCCGGCGGTGCCGTCGCGGGCGACGAGCCGTACCTGGTCGTGGCACTCGGCCCGGGCGATCGCGAACGTGGCGGCCACCTGGTAGCCGAGCGCGCCGGCCACGGTCAACACGTCGCCCTCGGCGTCGTCGGGCACCCAGCCCTCCTGCAGCACGAGGACGTCGGTGTCGATCTCCTTGCAGGCGGCGACCACGTCGTAGAACGGCGCGTCGTGGCCGCCGCTGCCGCGGCCCATGTGGAGGTTGAGGCTCCCCAGCGTCAGCTCCGCCATCGCCCGCCAGTCTGCCACCGCACCGGCAGGAACAGCCCAGCCGGCGGCGGGCCCGGGTGACGCCGGCACCACCCGCTGGCGCCGACCCGGCCCGCTGGCGCCGCTCCGGCCCGCTGGCGCCGGCACCACCCGCTGGCGCCGGTCCGGCTCAGCGCCGCTGGTCGGGCGGCAGGCGCAGGTCGCCGGTGGGCGGGCCGTCGGGGAACGAGAGGAACATCACCTGGGTGGCGTGGGCGACGAGCGACGGGCCCGTCGGATCCCACAGCGCCACCTCGACCGAGGCGTACCCCTCGGTCGCCCGCCGGGCGTGCAGGTGGGCCAGCAACCACTCGGAGCGGGCCTCGCCCAGCAGGTGCACCGTCAGGTCCGCGCTGGGTGGGTACCACTCGGGCGTGCCGGGGCCCATCCGCTGGCCGACCGACGAGGGCATGAGGTCGCACAGGGCCACGACGGCGAGGGGGTCGAGCGTGCCGTCGGGCCGCATGGGCGGCTCGTCGAAGCGGTACCAGAACGCGCACTCCGAGCTGGTGGGCACCACGTCGTCGTCCCAGGGCGCCCGGCCGATGGCGGCCCGGCCCTCGACGTGCTGCCAGAAGGCGAACGGCTCGCGCTCGGCGAACCGGTCGGCCGCCTCGGGCGGCGGCGGGTCGCGGAACGACGGGCAGTCCCGCGGGCCGGGCACGTCGGGCATCGCCAGGTCGGTGAACTCGAACCCGCCGCGGTCGGTGCCGAACACCGCCACGGACGTGTGCCCGGCGGCGACACCCTCGGCCCGGACGGTGGCGGTGGCCTGCGACATCGTGCGACCCCGGCGCAGCACCGTCACGTCCGCGACGGCGGGCCCAGCGGGCACCTGGGCGGCGAACACGGTGGTGAGCGAGCGCAGTCGCTGGTCGGGCCGGTCGAGCTCGATGCTCATGGCCCGGGCGGCCACCGCCGCCATCACGCCGCCCTGGGGGACGACCGGGCAGTTCCACCGGGGGTCGAGCTCGACGCGGTGGCGCCCCGGCCCGCCGGGGTCGGGCTCGAGCGCCATCTGCCGCTCGAACGCGCTGGTCGCCACCTGCTGCTGCTCCGCCGTGCGCACGCCGCCGTTCTACCGGCCGGGCCGGATCGGCGACAGCGGGTTTCCCGGACGCACCGGGCGACCGGCCCGCTACGGTGAAGGGCAACCGAAGACACGCGGGAGCTCGGGCCACCGGGCTGAGAGGGCGCACCGGGCGCCGACCGCCGAACCTGATCCGGGTAATGCCGGCGAAGGGAGTGATGCTGCATGGGCGTCCGCCGCAAGACCTACGTCGCGGGGAGCCGCGACGACGTGCGCGTGCCGTTCTGCGAGGTCGTCCTCGACCCGCCGAACGAGCCCGTCCGGCTCTACGACACGAGCGGCCCGGGCGGCGATCCCCGGGTGGGGCTCGACCCCCACCGGGCGGCGTGGATCCACGACCGGGGCGACGTCGAGCACTACGCCGGCCGGGTCGCGACCCTGCGTGACGACGGCCGGGCCTCGTACCGGGCCGGGCGCTCCGGCGCCGAGCCGTTCCCCGGCGCCGGCGGCGACCGCCCCCGCCTGCGGGCCGCGCCGGGCCGCACCGTCACCCAGATGCACTACGCCCGCCGGGGCGACGTCACCCCCGAGATGGAGTTCGTCGCGCTGCGCGAGGGCATGGACCCGGCGTTCGTGCGCGACGAGGTGGCCCGGGGGCGGGCCATCATCCCGGCCAACGTCAATCATCCCGAGAGCGAGCCGATGGTCATCGGCACCCGCTTCCTCACCAAGATCAACGCCAACATCGGCACCTCGGCCGTCACCTCGTCGGCCGCCGACGAGGTCGACAAGCTGACGTGGGCCACCCGCTGGGGCGCCGACACGGTGATGGACCTGTCGACCGGGCGCGACATCCACACCACCCGCGAGTGGATCATCCGCAACAGCGCCGTGCCCATCGGCACCGTGCCCATCTACCAGGCGCTCGAGAAGGTCGACGGCACCCCGGAGGAGCTCACCTGGGAGCTGTTCCGCGACACCGTCGTCGAGCAGGCCGAGCAGGGCGTCGACTACATGACCGTCCACGCCGGCGTGCTGCTGCGCTACGTCCCGAGGACCGCCCAGCGCGTCACCGGGATCGTCAGACGGGGCGGGTCGATCATGGCCGCCTGGTGCCTGGCCCATCACAAGGAGAACTTCCTCTACGACCACTTCGAGGAGCTGTGCGAGCTGCTGGCCCAGTACGACGCCGCGTTCTCCCTCGGCGACGGGCTGCGTCCCGGCTGCATCGACGACGCCAACGACGAGGCCCAGCTCGGCGAGCTGGCCACCCTGGGCGAACTGACCAAGATCGCCTGGGACCACGACGTGCAGGTGATGATCGAGGGCCCCGGCCACGTGCCCATGCACAAGATCAAGGAGAACATGGAGCTCCAGCTGGAGCTGTGCCACG
>DASTFE010000316.1:0-4801 GCA_035708905.1 Acidimicrobiales bacterium
CGGCCGAGGGGGGCGTCGATATCGAGGCGGTGGCCGCCGAGAACCCCGACGCCATCGCCAAGATCTGGGTCGACCCGGTCGACGGGCTGAGCGAGGAGCAGGCCCGGGCCTGGGTGGCGACCGCGCAGCTGAACCCGGCGGCCACCGAGGGCGCCGTCGACATCCTGATGAAGCTCTACCTGGCCTACGTCGAGGGCGACGCCGACCTGGTCGAGATCAACCCGCTCATCCTGAAGCCCACGGGCGAGGTGCACGCGCTCGACGCCAAGGTCACGCTCGACGGCAACTCGACCTTCCGGCACGAGGACTACGCCGCCTACGAGGCCACGCAGGTGCGCGACGAGCGCGAGCAGGCCGCCCACGACAAGGGCCTGCAGTACGTCGGCCTCGACGGCTTCGTCGGCGTGATCGCCAACGGGGCCGGGCTCGCCATGTCGACCGTCGACATCGTCAACCAGGTGGGCGGCGAGCCGGCCAACTTCCTCGACATCGGGGGCGGCGCCTCGGCCGAGGTGATGACCGGTGCGCTCGAGGTGATCACCAACGACCCCGAGGTCCGCTCGATCCTCATCAACATCTTCGGCGGCATCACCAAGGGCGAGGAGGTGGCCAACGGCATCGTCGCCGCCCTGGGCCGGGTCGAGATCGACGTGCCGATCGTGATCCGCCTCGACGGCACCAACGCCGACCTCGGCCGCGAGATCCTCGAGCCCCACCTGTCCGACACGATCCAGATGCAGCCGACCATGCTCGACGCCGCCCGGGCCGCCGTGGCGCTGGCGGGGAAGTGAGGCCGTAACCATGTCGATCTTCGTCGACGAGAACACCAAGGTCGTCTACCAGGGCCTCACCGGCAGCCAGGGTCGCTTCTACGGGCTGCTCAACCGCGACTACGGCACCCAGGTGGTGGCCGGTACCAACCCGCGCAAGGCCGGCACCGAGGTCGACGGCATCCCGGTCCACGCGACCGTGGGCGAGGCCGTCGCCGCGACGGGCGCCACCGCGAGCTGCATCTTCATCCCCGCCCCCGGGGTGAAGGACGCGGTGATCGAGGCGGCCGAGGGTGGCGTCACGTTCATCGTGGCGATCACCGAGGGCGTGCCCGCCCACGACGAGGCCTGGTTCTTCAACAAGCTGCGCCGCGACTTCCCCGACGTGCAGCTGCTCGGGCCCAACTGCCCGGGCATCATCAGCCCCGGCAAGGCCAACATCGGCATCACCGCCGGCCACATCGCCAAGCCGCCCGTCGACGGCGAGAAGGCGGTCGGCATCGTCAGCCGCTCGGGCACCCTGACCTACCAGGCGCTCTACGAGCTCAAGCTCAACGACATCGGTGTGTCGACCTGCGTCGGCATCGGCGGCGACCCGGTGCCGGGCACGTCGTTCATCGACTGCCTCGAGGCCTTCGAGGCCGACCCCGACACCCACGCCGTGATGATGTTCGGCGAGATCGGCGGCTCGGCCGAGGAGGAGGCCGCCGACTTCATCGCCTCGAAGATGTCCAAGCCGGTCGTCAGCTACATCGCCGGGGTCACCGCGCCGCCCGGGAAGAAGATGGGCCACGCCGGCGCCATCGTCTCCGGCGGCAAGGGCACGGCCCAGGCCAAGATGGAAGCGCTCCGCGAGGCGGGGGCCAAGGTCGGCCTCAACCCCACCGAGGCCAGCCGCCTCATGGTCGAGGTCGTCCGCGACCTCTGACCGGTTCGCGAGGCCGCCGTCGCGTCGGAACGGGCCGCCCGGGGACGCGCGCCGGGCGCGCCGAGGCCCCGCCGCAGCGGGGCCTCGGGTGAACGGCTGTACGCCGGTCGGCGTCAGAACGACGAGCCGCCCGGCGGTGGCGGCGGGGCGCTCGGGCCGCCCTGGTACGGGCCGGCCGTCGCGACCTCGGGCTCCTTCGAGATGAGGAAGCCGCCGTAGGCGATGCCCGCGCCGATCAGGATCAGGACGTACGCCCAGAACGAGATGTAGTCCGTCTGCAGGATGAGCTTGAGCAGCAGCAGCACCGGCACGGCGATCGCCGCGTAGAAGATCGCCTGGTTCCAGCCGATCGGCAGGTCCGGCAGCTTCGTGTCGGGCGACAGCGCCCGGATGAGCACGACGGCCACCAGCGCGATCAGCACGATCAGGGCCAGGACCGCCGGCCAGGCGACAGCGTCGCCGTCGCCCTCGAGGGGCTTGATGGTGAAGGTCTCGCCGAACACATCGACGCTGTGCCACGGCACGATCAGCAGCAGCAGCACCTCGAGGATGCCGAGCCCGGCCACCAGCTTGGCGCCGAGCGACAGTTTGTTCAGGTCCATGGTGAAGAATCCGCCTCGCAATGAGTTGGTTCAGACTGTGAAACCCGCGGAGCCGCGTGCCTGGGGGCCAGCCCCGTCGCGCTCGCGCGTGACCGCTAGCATTGGCTCGGTGCCCCCAACCAAGGTCGCTGTCCTCGCCTCGGGCAGCGGCACCCTACTCCACGCCATCCTGCAGGAGGGGTTGCCCGTCGGGCTGGCTGTGGCGGACCGGCCGTGCAGGGCGCTCGACATCGCCGCCGGGCACGACGTCCCGACCGAACTGGTCGAGCGCACCGAGTGGGGGCCGTCGTTCGACCGCGAGGCCTACGGCGAGCGGCTCGTCAAGGTGCTGCGGGCGCACGCGGTCGACCTGGTGGTGATGGCCGGCTTCGGCACGGTGGTCCCGAGCCTGCCGCTGGCGTTCCCCGGCCGGGTGCTGAACACCCACCCGGCGTTGCTGCCGGCGTTCAAGGGGTGGCACGCCGTGCGCGACGCCCTGGCCGCAGGGGTCGAGGTCACCGGCGCCACGGTCCACATCGCCACCGCCGAGGTCGACGCCGGCCCGATCCTGGCGCAGGAGGCGGTGCGGGTGCTGCCGGGCGACACCGAAGAGACGCTGCACGAGCGCATCAAGCAGGTTGAGCGGCGGCTCTACCCCGCCACCATCCGACGGTTCATCGAGGAGAACGACGGCACATGAGGGCGCTGCTCTCGGTCTACGACAAGTCCGGCATCGCCGAGCTCGCGCGCGAGCTGGCCGACCTGGGGGTCGACCTGGTCTCGTCCGGGGGCACGGCAGCGGCGCTGCGCGACGCCGGCCTCGACGTGGTCGACACCGAGCAGGTCACCGGCTTCCCGGCCATCGTCGGCCACCGGGTGATGACCCTGCACCCCAAGCTGCACGGCGGCATCCTGGCCGACACCGACGACCCCGCCCACCGGGCCGACCTCGCGGCCCACGGCATCGAGCCCTTCGACCTGGTGGTCGTCAACCTCTACCCCTTCGGCGCCGACCCCGCCACCTTCGAGCACGGGGGCAGCGGTGCCGAAGACCTGATCGACATCGGCGGCGTGGCCCTGATCCGGGCGGCGGCCAAGAACCATGCCCGGGTCACCGTGCTCACCGACCCGGCCGACTACCCGGTGGTGCTCGACGAGCTGCGCAGCGACGGGCGCGTGGGCGACGCCACCCGGCGGCGGCTGGCCCGCGCCGCCTTCGCCCTCACCGCCGCCTACGACGCCGCCATCGTCGACTGGTTCGACCGCACCGCCGCCCCGGCAGCGACGGACGCAGCCGGCGCCAGGCCCGACCTGCCGCCGTCCGTGCACCTGGCCTACCGGCGCGAGCCGCTGGCGCTGCGCTACGGCGAGAACCCGCACCAGCGGGCGGCGCTGTACCGGGCGGCCGGCGGGGTGGCCGACGCCGAACCCTGGTGGGCGACCATGACCCAGCACGGCGGCCTCGCGCTCAGCTACCTCAACCTCTACGACGCGGACGCCGCCTGGCTGCTGGCGCACGACCTCGCGGGCCGGTTCGGCCGACCGGCTGCGGCCATCATCAAGCACGCCAACCCGTGCGGCGCCGCCATCGGCGACACGCTCGCCGACGCCTACCAGCGCGCCTTCGAGTGCGACGAGCGCTCGGCCTTCGGCGGCATCGTGGCGCTCAGCGGGCCGGTCGACGCGGCGACGGTCGAGCGCATGGTGGCCGCGGCCCAGGCCGACGTGGTCGTCGCGCCCGGCTACGCCCCCGGCGCCATCGAGTCGCTGGCGGCCAAGCGCAAGAACACCCGCATCCTCGAAGCGGCGCCGCCGACCCGTGACGCCTGGCACCTGCGCCCCATCACCGGCGGCCTGCTCGTGCAGGACCCGCACGGCTTCGTGGCCGGGCGCCGCGACTGGCGGGTGGTCACCGAGCGGCAGCCCACCGAGGCCGAGCTCGACGACGCCGAGTTCGCCTGGCGGGTGTGCGGCTGGGTCAAGTCGAACGCCATCGTGCTGGCCAGGGACGGCACGGCGTGGGGCATCGGGGCCGGCCAGCAGAACCGGGTCGAGTCGGGCCAGCTGGCGGCGGCCAAGGCGGCCGGCCGGGCCGCGGGCGGCGCCTGCGCCAGCGACGCCTTCTACCCGTTCCCCGACGGCATCGAGGCGGCGGCCGAGGCCGGGGTGGCGGTCATCATCCAGCCCGGCGGCGCCATGCGCGACGAGGCCAACATCGCCCGGGCCGACGAGCTGGGCGTGGCCATGGTCCTCACCGGCGAGCGCCACTTCTTCCACTGACTCGGGGCGCGTCGCTGGGGGCTCGGGCCGGCTACGGCGACGCCGTGAGCACCAGCGGACGCCCCGCCGTCACCACGATGGTGTGCTCGAACTGGGCGGACAGGCTGCCGTCGGGCGTGCGCAGCGTCCAGCCGTCGCGGTCCTCGACCGCCACGGTCGCGCCCGTCGACAGGAAGGGCTCGACCGCGAGCACCAGCCCCTCCCACAGCGTCACGTCGGCGGCCGCCGCCTCGACGCTGGGC
>DASTFE010000317.1:0-10813 GCA_035708905.1 Acidimicrobiales bacterium
CGCGCCTTCCTGGCCGACCCCGACCTGGTGGTGCTGGACGAGGCGTCGAGCCGGCTCGACCCGGTGACCGAGCGGCGCATCACCGCGGCCACCGAGGCGCTGCTCGACGGCCGCACGGCGGTGATCATCGCCCACCGCCTCGACACCCTCGACCGGGTCGACGAGATCGCCGTGCTCGACGGCGGGCGGGTGGTCGAGCACGGCCGCCGCCGCGACCTGGCCGCCGACCCGTCGAGCCGCTACGGGCGGCTGCTGCGGGCGGCGCGCGCCACGGGGCGCCGCGGCCTCGACGCGGGCCGGTTCGTCGACCTGCCGGACGAGCCCGAGGAGGTGCCCGCGTGACGGCGGGCGCCGTGATTGCGGCCCCGAACGTCGCGCCGGTCACCGACCCGACCGCGGGCGTCGACGGCCCCGACCGGCGGCCCCGCCGGCGCGCGCCCGGCCGCCGGGAGGCCGGCTCGACCACCCGCGTGGCGCTGCGGCTGGCCCGCAACGAGCCGATCGCCTACCTGACCACGTGGGTGGGCTGGGTGGCGTTCTTCTCGGTGCCGCTGGTGACGGGCGCGCTCGTCAAGGTCGTGCTCGACCGCGTGGTCGAAGGGCGCACCGAGGGCGTGTGGGTGCTGCTGGCCGCGGTGGTCGGCGTCGAGGCCGTGCGCTGGACGTGGCTGGTGATCATCGCCGTGCAGTGGCACGGATGCTGGGTCGGCTGGCAGACCGTGCCCCGGGTCAACCTGCTCCGCTCGCTGGCCGAAGAGCCCGGCCCCGCGGCGGGACGGCTGCCGGGATCGCCCGGCGAGGCGGTGAGCCGCTTCCGCGACGACGTCGAGGACCTCGCCATGGTGCTGGACGTCTGGCTCGACCTGTCCGGCGCGGTGGTGTCGTCGCTGGTCGCCCTGGCCGTGCTCGTGTCGATCGACCCCGCCGCGGCCGTGGCCATCGCGGTGCCGGTCGTGCTGGCCACGGCGGGCACCACGTGGCTCGGTCCCCGCCTGCGGGTGTGGCGGCGCGAGGCGCGCGAGGCCACGGCCCGGGTCACGGGGTTCATCGGCGACACCTTCGGCGCGGTGCTGGCCGTGCAGTCGGCGGGAGCCGAGCCGGCGGTGCGCCGCCGCTTCGCGGACCTGAACGCCGAGCGGGCCCGCGTCGGCCGGCGCGACCAGGTCGGGTCCGAGCTGGTGCGCTCGCTGGGCTACGGCACGGGCGAGGTGGCGGCCGGCGTGGCGCTGGTGGTCGTGGCCGCGGCGTTCCGGCGGGGCGACCTGTCGGTGGGCGACCTCGGCCTGTTCGCCGCCTACGCCTCGGTGATCGCCCACCTGCCCAAGTGGGTGGGCCGCTACCTGGTGTTCCAGCGCCAGGCCGACGTGTCGGTCGACCGGCTGGCCGAGCTGCTGCCCGACCGCGACCGCCGGGCGGTCGTGGCACCGACGCGCACCCACCTGCGCCACGGTCCGCCGCCGCTGGCCGGCCGCGCGACCGACCTCGGCGACCTGGCGCAGCGGCGGGCCGCCGACGCCGGCGACCTGGCCGAGCTGCGGGTCGAGGGCCTGACGGTGCGCCACCCCGGCTCGGGGCGGGGCCTCGACGGGGTCGACCTCACCGTCCGGCGGGGTGACCTGGTGGTCGTGACCGGTCCGGTGGGGTCGGGCAAGACCACGCTGCTGCGCGCCGTGCTGGGCCTGGTCGGCGCCGACGCGGGTGTCGTGCGCTGGAACGGCGTCCCCGTCGCCGACCCGTCGACGGTGCTCGTGCCGCCGCGGGCCGCCTACCTGCCCCAGGTGCCCCGGCTGTTCAGCGAGGCGCTGGCCGACACGGTGCTGCTCGGCGAGGACGAGGACGGGCTCGACCATGCGCTGTGGCTCACGTGCCTCGACGAGGACCTGCGCGCCATGCCCGACGGTGTCGCCACGGTGATCGGCAGCCGCGGGCTGCGCCTGTCCGGCGGCCAGATCCAGCGGGCGGGCGCCGCCCGAGCCCTCGTGCGCCGCCCCGAGCTGCTGGTCGTCGACGACCTGTCGAGCGCGCTCGACGTCGACACCGAGGCCCGCCTGTGGGACCGGGTCATCGGCGGCGGCTTCGAGACGGCGCTGCTGGTCAGCCACCGCCCGCACGTGCTCGCTCGGGCGGACCGGGTGGTGGTGCTCGATGCCGGCCGGGTCGTCGAGGTCGCCTGAGCCGGCTTCCTGCCGCGGGAACGGGGGCCCCGACCCCCGAAACCGCGGCGAGAACGCGCTGGGCGGCCGGCGCCGTCCTGCCGCGGCGCCGGGGTCAGGCCGGGGCGACCTCGACCGGGATGCCGTTGAGCACGGCGTTGCCCGACAGGGGGTCGACGAGCTGGTCGTCGGCCAGCACGTTCGTGTTGACCCCGGCGTGCCGCCGGGCGACGGACAGCTCGACCCCGTCGAGGTCGTGCCCCCAGCCGTGGGGGATGCTGACCACCCCCGGGCGGATGGCGTCGGTCACCTCGACGGGGACGACCACCTCGCCGGTGCGTGACCGCACCCGGGCGTCGCCGCCGTCGGCCAGCCCCAAGCGGCCTGCGTCGCCGGGGTTGACGTGCAGCGTGCAGCGCGGCCGGCCCTTGACCAGCACCTCGACGTTGTGCATCCACGAGTTGTTCGACCGGAGGTCGCGCCGCCCGATCAGGGTCATGCCGCCGGCCGGCTCGTCGAGCGCGGCCTGCAGGCGGGCGACGTCGGCCACGATCGGCTCGGGGGCCAGCTCGACCATGCCCGACGGCGTGCGCAGCACGTCGGGCAGCCGGGGCTCGAGCGGGCCGTAGTCGACGCCGTGGGGGTTGGCGAGCAGCACGTCGAGCGTGAGCCCGCCGGGCCGGGCGCCGAACCCGTCGCCGTAGGGGCCGGTGCGCAGCATCAGGTCGATCAGCCGCTCGGGCCCGGTGCGCTCGCCCAGCAGGGCGAGGATCTCGGCCGGCTCGCGCCCGGCGACGGGGCTCGTCTCGTCGCCCACCGCCGCGCCGATCAGGGTCTGCACCACCAGCTCGTCGACGACAGCCGGGTCGGCCCCGGCGCCCATGCCCTGGGCGATGAGCGCCAGCCGCGCCAGGATCTTCCACTCGTCGAGCTGCCCCTCGGCCAGCGGCAGGACGGCCGGGCTGTAGTTGGCCACGTTGCGCAGCGCGAGCTGCAGCAGCGCCAGGTCGTAGTGGCTCTTCTGCAGCGGGGTGGGCGGCGGCAGGATCACGTCGGCGTGGCGGGTGGTCTCGTTGATGTACGGGTCGACCGCCACGTAGAGGTCGAGCGTGGCCAGCGCGGCGTCGAGGCGCCCGGCGTTCGGTGTCGACAGCACCGGGTTGCCGGCCACCGTCACCAGGGCGCGGACCTGGCCCTCGCCGGGCGTGTCGATCTCCTCGGCCAGGCAGGCCACCGGCAGCTCGCCGAGCGTCTCGCCGGCGCCGCGCACCCGGCTGCGCCGCCGGTGCAGGGTCAGGCCCCGGCCGTAGCGGGGCCGGCCCCGCGTGTTGGACGCGCCGGCCGCCGCCCTGGTGAACATGGCGCCACCCGGGCGGTCGAGGTTGCCGGTCAGGGCGTTCAGCACATCGACCAGCCACGACGTGATCGTCCCGTAGAGCGCCGTCGTGGTGCCGATGCGCCCGTACACGCATGCCCGGGGGGCCGCCGCCAGGTCGCGGGCCAGCTTGCGGACGGTGCCGGGCTCGACGCCCGTCATCGCGGCGACGGCCTCGGGGGTGAACGGCCGGGCCAGCGCCAGCACCTCGTCGACGCCCGCCAGGTACTCGCCGGCCGGGCCGGTGTCGACCAGGTCGTCGGCGGCGAGCACGTTGACCAGCGCCATCAGCAGGAAGGGGTCGGCGCCCGGGCGGATGGCGACGTGCTGGGTGGCCTGCTCGGCGGTGCGCGACCGGCGGGGGTCGACCACCACCAGCGTGCCGCCCCGGGCGACCAGCGCCTCGATGCGGCCGGGCCAGTCGGGGGCGGTGGCCAGGCTGCCGTTGGAGGCGTACGGGTTGGCGCCGAGCATGAGCAGGAAGTCGGTGCGGTCGACGTCAGGTACCGGCACGGTCAGGCCCCCGCCGAACATGAGGCCCGACGACACCTCCTTGGGGCGCTGGTCGACGGTGCTGGCCGAGAACACGTTGGTCGTGCCGAGCGCCCGGATCAGCGGGCGCAGGTACAGCAGGCCCGACAGCGCGTGGGCGTTGGGGTTGCCGACGTAGACGGCCACGGCGTCGCGCCCCCGCTGCTCGACGATCGGCAGCAGGCGCCGCTCGACCTCGGCGAAGGCCTCGTCCCAGGTCACCTCGACGAAGCGGCCGTCACGCCGCACCACCGGGCGCCGCAGCCAGTCGGGGTCGTCGTGGAGCTGGCGGAGCGTCGACCCCTTGGGGCAGATGAAGCCGTGGCTGAAGACGTCGTCGCGGTCGCCGCGGATGCGGGTGACCCGCTCGTCGCCGTTGCTGCCGGCGAGGGTGACCTCGAGCCCGCACCCGGCCTCGCAGAGCGGGCAGGTGCGGAACGCCGTCCGGGTGGCGGTCGTGCTCATGTGGGATCCCCTCCGGGCAGTCGACGCTCGGACCACATGCTGCCACCTCCGCCGCCGAACGGCGCCTACCCCGCGGGTCATGGCGTAGTCTGGACGGCGCGCAAAGGCTGGGAGCCGATGGGGGTGACGTGCCAGGGCGCCGCCCGCTCCAACCGTCCACCATCGCCCGTCCGGCGCTCGAGGCGCGCCTCGACGGCGCGCTCGGACACCGCCTGACCTGCGTCGTGGCCGGTCCCGGGTTCGGCAAGTCGACGCTGCTCAGCCGGTGGGCGTCCACGACCCCGCTGGCGATGTCGGCCTGGCACGGGTTGACCGAGCGCGACCGGATGCTGCCGGCGATCGTGCGGGCCGTCACCGACGCCCTGCGACTGTGCGTCCCCGGGCTGCCGGCCGACCTGGTCGCGGCCGTGTCCGGCGCGCGCGGCCCCGACACGGGGGCCGAGGCGAGCGGCCAGGCGCAGGCCTACGCCGGCCGCATCTGCGAGGCGGTGGCCGAGCGGCGGCCCCGCCCCCTCGTGCTGGTGCTCGATGACGTCGAGGTGCTCGACGGCGCGGACGAGTCGGCCGCCTTCGTGGCCGGCCTGTGCCGGCAGGCGCCATCGGTGCTGCACGTCGTGCTGTCGTCCCGGCGTGACCCGCCCTTCCCCGTCGCCCGCCTGCGGGGCCAGGGGTTGGTGGTCGACCTGACCGCGCCCGACCTGGCGTTCTCGGCGAGCGAGACCGCCGAGGTGCTCGGGCGGGCCCTGGCTGCCGGCCAGCCGAGCGGCGACGACGGCGACGACGGTGGCGACGGCGGGGCCGTGGACCGTGACCTGGCCGCCGCGGTGCACGACCTGACCGCAGGGTGGCCCGCCGCGGTGCGCCTGACCGCCGAGGCGCTCGCCCGGGTCGACCCGGGCCGGCGGCGGGCGACGCTCGGACGCCTGCGCCAGCCGGGCGGCGTGCTGCACGACTACCTGACCGAGGAGGTGATCGCCACCGAGCCTCCGGCGGCGCGCGACCTGCTCGCCCGCCTCGCGGTCCTCGACCGGTTCACGCCCGAGCTGGCCGACGCGCTGGGGCCCGACGGCACGGGCACCACGCTCGGTGCGCTGACCCGGCGGGGCCTGGTCGTCGACGCTCCGGGCCGCGGCCACGCCTGGCTGCGGGTCAACGCGCTGGTGGGCGACGTGGTCGCCGCCGCGCCGGCCACCCGTGCCATCCGGGACGACACGCTCGCCGGCGCCGCCCGCTGGCTGGGCGACCACGGCCAGCCGGCGGCCGCCATCCGCTGCGCGCTGGCGGCGGGCGCCCCGGTGGACGTGGCGCGGCTCGTCGACGAGTGGGGCCCCGACCTGCTGCGGGCCGGCGAGGCGGGCGCCGTGCTCGACGCGCTCGCCCGGGTGGCGGGCGCCGACCGGAGGGCGGCCGTCGACCGGCTGGAGGGCGACGCCCGCCAGCTCGCCGGCGACTGGGACGGCGCCGTCGCCTGCTACACCCGCGCCGCCGGCGACGCCGACCCGCTCGCGCCCGGGCTCGCCTGGCGCTGGGGCCTCATCCACCACCTGCGCGGCCGGCTCGACACCGCCCTCGCCATCTACCGGCGTGGCGACCTGGCGGCGCGGCCGGTCGGCGACCCCGTGCTCGCCGACCAGGCCCTGCTGGTGTGCTGGACGGCGACCGCCCACTGGCTGCAGGGCGACACCAGCACGTGCAGCGACCTGGCGGACGACGCCATGGACCGGGCGCAGCGCAGCGGCGACGACCGGGCGCTGGCCGCGGCCCACACGGTGCGCGCCCTCGTGGCCGCCCACGAGGGCGACCGGCTGGCCAACGACACCCACTACCTCCGGGCACTCGATCACGCCGAGCGGGCCGGCGACCCGCTGCAGATCATCCGCATCCGGCTCAACCGGGGCTCGCGGTTCAACGAGGAGGGCTTCCACGACGAGGCCGTCGCCGAGCTCGACCTGGCCATCGGCCTCGCCGACCTCGGGGGCTACGGGGCGCTGAAGGGCATCGCGCTCGGCAACCGGGGCGAGGCCCACCGGGCCCTCGGCCGTTTCGAGCAGGCCATCGACGACCTCGAGGCCGCCCGCGCCACGTTCCAGCGCCTGGGGTCGCTGCTGGTGGGCTACGCCCTCGGCGAGATCGGTCACATCCACGCGGCGCGGGGCCAGACCGCCCTGGCCCACGCGGCGTTCAGCGAGGCCGTCGACGTGTGCCGCGCCTCGGGCGACGTGCAGGGCCTCGTCCCGGCGCTGGCCGGGCTGTCCCGCCTGGTCGGCGCGGACGACCCGGTGACGGCCCGCGCCCTGGCCGACGAGGCGGTGGCCGCCGGCGGCGGGCTCGGCGCGGTCGAGGCGCTGCTGGCCCAGGGCTGGGCCGCCGTCGCGGGAGGCGGGAACGCCGAGGCCGCGGCGATCGCCGAGCGGGCGGCCGGCCTCGCGCGCGACCGCCGCGACCGGGCGTCGCTGGCCGACGCGGCCGAGCTGCGGGCGGCCGCCACGCCCGGCGAGGTGGGCCGTCCCGCCCTGCGCGAGGCCCTGGCGCTGTGGGAGGAGCTGCGCAACCCGCTCGGCCAGGGGCGCGTGCTGCTGGCGCTCGCCCGGCTCGGTGGGCCCGACGCCGCGACGCTGGCCCGGCGGGCCGGGCACCACCTGCGCCCCCTCGGGGCCCGCCGGCTGGCCGGCGAAGCCGACAGGCTCGCCTCGGCGGCCGCACCCGAGCCACCGCTGGCCGTCCACTGCCTGGGTGGGTTCGCCGTCGTGAGGGCCGGCGTTCCCGTGCCGGTCGGCGAGTGGAAGTCGCGCAAGGCGCGCGACCTGGTCAAGCTGCTGGTCGCCCGCGAGGGTCGGCCGGTGCACCGGGGGGTGCTGCTCGACCTGCTGTGGCCCGACGACGACCCGGCCCAGACGGCCAGCCGGCTGTCGGTCGCGCTCAGCACGGCCCGGGCGGTGCTCGACCCGGCCAAGCGGCACCCGGCCGGGTGGTTCCTGGCGGCCGACGCCGACACCGTGTGGCTCGACGTCGACCACGCCGAGGTCGACCTGCTGATCTTCGCCCACCTGGTCGCCCGGGCCGAGGGCGCGCGCAAGGCCGGGCCGTCACCGGCGGCCACCGAGGCGCTCGCCGCGGCCGAGGCCGCCTACGTCGGCGACCCGTTCCCCGAGGACCCCTACGAGGACTGGACCGTCTCGGCCCGCGAGCGGGCCCGCGCCGGCTACATCTGGGTGGCCCGCACCCTGGCGGCCGACACGGCGGCCGAGGGCGACACGGCCACGGCCGTGCGCTGCTACCTGCGGGTGCTCGAGCACGACGCCTACGACGAGGGCGCTCACCTCGGCCTGGTGACCACGCTGCTGGCTGCCGGCCAGCGGGGCGAGGCGCGGCGGGCATACCAGGCGTACTGCCTGCGGATGGGCGAGATCGGCGTCGAGGCCGCCCCGTTCCCGGTCCCCGTCGCCGCGGCCCGAAGCTGATCCGAAGCTCGTCCGAAGCCCGCCGGAAGCCGGGCGGTCACACTGCGGCCGTGGAGACGTTCGTGGTGCGGGCGTGGCGGTCGGACGCCGAGGACGAGCCGGCGAGCGGCACCGACGGCCTCCGCGGGGTCGTCGAGCACGTGGCCACCGGGACGTCGATGCCGTTCCGCGACGCCGACCAGCTCGTCACGTTTCTCCGCTCGGCTCCCGGCGGCGACGCCGGGGACTGAGCGGCGCCGCCGGCGCCTGGCGGGAGGCGCCGGCCGGTCGGGGTGTCCGGGGAGGTCGACGCGGTGGGCGACCTTCCCGGGGCGGGGCACTCCGGCCGAACGCGGCGGCGGCTCAGGGACCGGCGAGGATGCGCTTGAGCTCGTCGAGCACCGGGATGGGGCCCGGGTCGATGCGCTCTTGCGCGGCCATGTGCAGCGACACGAAGTCGCCCATCAGGGTGAGGTCGAAGAGCTGCGCCAGCGGCCCGTCGCCCTCGGCCCGCACCTCGACGACGTCGTGGACAACCTCGGCCATCACGTCTCGCACGTACTCGAAGCGCCGCAGCTCCTGGGGGTGCTCCTCGTCGTGGCGCAGCTCGACCAGGGTGAACACCTGGCGGGTCACGTCGCCGTTCTGGCCCCAGCCGACGATCTCGTTGTGGCACAGCTCGGGGTAGGCGGCACTGAACGCCGGCGCCTTGGCGTTCTCGTTGACCTGGGCCTTCCACCGGGCGGCGGCCACCGCCCCGAGGGGGCCGGCGCCGAACACGAGCGGGATCGTGCGATCGATGCGGCGGGCGATGCGCTGGGCGGCGTCGCCGGCGACCAGCGCATCGCGGCGGGCGGTGAGCTGGGCCACCGCGGCCTCGACCCAACCGGTCGCCCCGGGGAACAGGCCCACCTTCTCGAGCAGCAGGACGAGCGGCACGGCCAGCGCGCCCAGCCCGGCCCGAGGCATGGGGATGTCGGCCGGCAGCGGCACGAGCGGGGCCTGCCAGCTGGGGGCCAGCGCGCCCAGCTCGCCGCCCGCCGACACGACCACCATGCGGGCGCCGGCCGTGGCCGCCGCCTGGGCGGCCTCGAGCGTCTCTTCCGTGTTGCCCGAGAACGACACCGCGAAGCAGAGGGTGCCCGGCCCCACGAACGCCGGCGGCGCGTAGCCCTTGGCCACCACGATCGGCACCGGCACGAACGGGCCGCCCACGGCCGCGAGCACGTCGCCGGCGATGCCGCTGCCGCCCATGCCCAGCACGAGCACGTTGCCGACCTGCTCGGCCGGCGGCAGGCCCTCGATGCCGGCCGCCACGGTGGCGGCCTGCGCGACCTGCTCGGGGAACCGGGCGGTGACCCCGAACATGTCGAGGCTGTCGAGCACGTCGTCGCCCACGCTGGTCATCTCAGGCCTCGAAGGTGGGCGTGATGCCCTGCGCCGCCGCCTTGGCCTCGAGACGCTCGTGCTCGGCGTCGTCGACCGTCTCGGCCTCGTCGATGAGCATGATCGGGATGTCCTCGCGGATGGCGTAGCGGCGCTTGAGCCGGGGGTTGTAGAGCGCGTCCTCGTCCTCGAAGTAGAGCAGGGGGCCCTTGTCCTCCGGGCAGGCGAGGATCTCGAGGAGCTGGGGATCGAGTGCCATGGTCAACCCTTGTCGGTGATGAGGGCCAGCACCTCGGCCACGTGCGCGTCGCACGCCTCGGGGGTGGCGGCCTCGAGGTTCAGCCGCAGCAGCGGCTCGGTGTTGGACGGCCGGAGGTTGAACCACCAGTCGCCGAGGTCGACGGTCAGGCCGTCGACGCGGTCCTGATCCGCGCCCTGGTAGGCGGCGGCCACCCGCTCGATGACCGCCGCGGCGTCGTCGACCTGCGTGTTGATCTCGCCGGAGGCCGCGTAGCGGTCGAACGGCTTGCGGAGCGCCGAGAGCGGCACGCCCGCCTTGCTGATCTGCTCGAGCACGACCAGGGCGGCGATGCAGCCGGAGTCGGCCCGGAAGTTGTCGCGGAAGTAGTAGTGCGCCGAGTGCTCGCCGCCGAACGCGGCGCCCGTCTCGGCCATGACGGCCTTGATGAACGAGTGCCCGACCCGGGTGCGCACGGGGGTGCCGCCGTTCTCGGCGATGACCTCGGGCACGGCCTTGGAGCAGATGAGGTTGTGCAGGATGGTCGAGCCCGGCTCGCGCTCGAGGACACCCTTGGCCACGATGGCGGTGGTGGTCGAGCCCGAGAGCGGCTCGCCCTGGTCGTCGACGAGGAAGACCCGGTCGGCATCGCCGTCGAACGCCAGGCCGACGTCGGCGCCGGTGTCGCGCACGCGGGCCTGCAGGTCGCGCAGGTTCTCGGGCTGGATCGGGTCGGCGGGGTGGTTGGGGAACGTGCCGTCGAGCTCGCCGTACATGACGTCGAGGTCGAAGGGCAGCGTCTCGAAGACCCGGGGCACGACCAGGCCGCCCATGCCGTTGGCCGTGTCGGCCACCACCCGCAGCGGGGCGAGCGTGGCGGTGTCGACGAACCCGCGCACGTGCTCGGCGAACTCGTCCAGCACGTCGAGCGCCTCGAGCCGGCCCGGGGTGGTGGGCGGGACGGGGACACCGGCCCGCGCCAGGCGCTTGATCTCGCCGAGGCCGGAGTCCTCGCCGATCGGCCGGGCGCCGGCGAGGCACATCTTGATGCCGTTGTACCGGGCCGGGTTGTGCGAGGCGGTGAACAGGGCGGCCGGGGCATCGAGCCGGCCGGCGGCGAAGTACACGAGGTCGGTCGACGCCAGCCCCAGGTCGACGACGTCGAGCCCCTGCCGCTGCACCCCGTGCGCGAACGCGGCCGCCAGCTCGACGCCGCTGGGACGCA
>DASTFE010000318.1:0-6853 GCA_035708905.1 Acidimicrobiales bacterium
CGCCGCTCCCGCAACCGGCTGAGGCAGCCTGGCGGGCGCCGCCCACTCGTCCCTCGTGCGCTCGGGGAACGGGGCAGTTCTCGTGCGACCGCCTTCGGCTCGGCATCGCCCGGGCTCGCCGCACGATGCTCGGCTGAGCTACTCCGCCTCGTCCGGCTCGACCCGGGCCCGCACCGCGGCGCGCAGGGCCCGCCGCCGTGGGGCGAAGCGGCTCTCCGCCGGGGCCGCCCGGCGCAGCACCCACAGCGGCACCCGGCCGATGTCCTTGAGGTGGCGGGGGCGCATCGACCGCAGCCGGTAGTCCGGGTGGTCGCGGAGCCGGTCGCGCAGCGACTCGCTCACCACGATCGAGCCCGGGAAGGCGATGGCGGTGATGCGGCTCGCCAGGTTCACGACCGGCCCGTAGAGGTCGCCCTCGCGCTCGAGCAGCGGACCGTGGGCCAGCCCGACCCGCAGGTCCGACAGCTCGTCGGCCCCCCGGGTGCCCTCGGCCAGCGCCAGGCCGATCTCGGCGGCAGCCGCCGGCGAGTCGACCGTGAACATCACCTCGTCGCCGATCATCTTCACCACCCGGCCGTCGTTGGCCGTCACGACGTCGAAGGCGAGCTGCTCGAACTGGTCGACGATCGCCGTCAGCTCGTCGTCGCCCACCTGCTGGCTGAGCGCGGTGAACCCCACGAGGTCGGCGAACCCCACGACGCCGAGCGGACCCTCGCCCGCCTCGGCCATGCTCAGCCGGCGGCGGACGGCCGCCTGCAGGTGACGCCGCCAGGCGGCGGCGAGCACGCGGGGCACGATGGGCAGCAGCGCCCGGGCGCTGGCCACGACCCGCTCGTCGGACGGCGCCTCGGACGGCGCCTCGGACAGCTCGCCGGCGGCCTCCTGCCGGGCCGCCAGGCGGGCCCGGGCGCTGAGCGCGTCGACCTGCGCCGACGCGATGCGGGCCATCGACGACCCGATCACCCGGCTCATCTGCATCACCAGGGCCGCCGAGGCGAGATCGCTGGCCATGAACCGGCTGATCTCGCCGAGGATCTCGACGTCGGTGTCGGTGAACGCCACCTCGCCCGGGCGGGGGACGGGGTAGCCGAGGGTGCGCCACAGGTCGAGGACGTGCGCCGGGTCGAGTCCCGTGCGCTCGACCACCGCGTCGAGGTCGTGCACGGGCACGTCGGGGACGATCAGCCGCTCGACCGCCAGCAGCGGCAGCGTGCCCTCGCGCTCGGCCCGGGCCAGCTCGTCGGCCGTGCAGCCCAGGCCCAGCAGCGTGCCCCGGAGCGCCGCCAGCCCGCCGTCGCCCGGGGGCGACACCGGGTCGGGCCGGGGCGGCGGGCTCACCCGAACGATCCGCCCTCTGGCGGCGGCGTTGCCGACCGGACGCGCGCGGCGCCCGCGCCACCGGCCCCGGCGACGACCGGGTCGCGGGGGCCGCCGGGGGGTGAGGGCACGGGGCCGAGCAGGGCCTCGCCCTGCCGCTCGGTCGTGGACCACGACGGGTCGAGGCCGGGGGCCGTCAGGCGCACCGGCCCGACCCCCTCGTGCGGCTCGACCTCCCACAGGAGGGCCACGCGGTCGCCGTGCCAGCGCACCGCGTACGACAGCCGACCGACGGCGGTGGGCGCGTCGTGGACCTCCCACCCCTGGCCGTACCACCCGGCCGGCACCATGCTGGACAGGGCGAGCCCACCGTCGGCGCCGTCGCCGCCGTCGACCTCGCGCACGAGCAGGTCGCGGACGAACGTCAGCAGCTCGGCCGCCGCCCACCCGTGGTGCCCGTCGCCCATGCACCCGCCGTCGATCCGGGGGTGGATCGCCTCGGGCCAGGTCCACGTCGGTGTGGCGACGCTGAGCAGCCACTCGAGCCGGTCGAGGCACCGCCGGTCGCCGGCGCGCAGCTCGACCGCGGCGAGCTGCATCGTCAGGTAGGTGCCGAGGCCGCTGTGGCTGATGCCCTGGTAGAACGCCAGCCCGCCGGCCAGGGTGAACCGCTGCCTGATCTCGTCGAGCGTGGCGGCGAGGCGGGGGTCGTCGGGGGCCACCAGGTCGAGGGGGGCGCAGGCCACCAGCGACGCGATGGCGCCGGCGTCGATGCGCCGCCGCGGCCCCGCCGGGATGGCCGGCGTGCCGAGCCGCTCGGCCGCGAGCGCGAGCGACGCCTCGAGGTCGGCCCACATGGCGGTCGCGAAGCGCTCGGCGTCGTCGGCCGCGTCGGGCTGGCCGGCCGCCCGCAGCAGCTCGGCGCCGGCCCGCAGTCCGGCCACGCCCCAGAAGTCGTCCCAGTAGAAGTAGTCGAACGGCCCCAGGTGCTCGGCCGACACGCCGGCCGGCAGCAGGCCGGCCACGATCGCGTCGGACCGTCGGCCCCGGCCAGGCCGGCGCTTCCTCTCGATCCAGTGCACCCCCTTGGCCACCGGCGTGACCATGCCCTCGACGAACGCCGTGTCGCGCGTGAGCCGCCAGTGGTCGAGCAGTGCCACCAGGGCGGCGCCGTTGGCGTCCCACTCGTGGCGCTGGCTGAAGAAGAAGCCGTCGCTGCGCTGGCGCTCGGGGTACGAGGCGAGCACCTGCGCGACCTCGTCGTGGTAGCCGTAGCGGCCGAGGGCGGCGAGCAGGTAAGCGGCGTCGCGGAACCAGAAGCGGTGGTAGGTGGCCGGACCGGGGGTGATGTCGGCGCCGTCGTGCAGCAGCAGCAGGTGGCAGCGGTTGGCTGCGACGGCCTCGGCCAGACGGTCGTCGGGCAGGTCGAGCCGCATGCCGCGATCACCCTGCATCCGCCAGCCCCGCGCCACCACCGCGGCGGACGGCAGCGCCTCGGGCAGGGCGGGGGCGCCCGCCAGCCGGTGGCGGATGACCCGCCGGCGCCGGGTGCGCTGCGCGGGCTCGATCGGCACGGCGACCCGCAGGGTGGCCCCGTGCGCCAGCGGGTACACGAACGCCGCCTGGGCCAGGCCGGCCGGGTCGTGCACCGGGCCCGGCCAGCGCTCGGCCGCCTCGCCGGACAGCACGGTCGCCGCAGAGTCGCCGTCGTGGAAGGTCGACACCGCCACCCGGCCGGGCGGCCGGGGCAGCAGCAGCGCCACCCGGCCGTCGACGGCCACCGCGGTGCCCCGGTGGTCGATGCGCTCGACGACCGACAGGCCCTCGGGGTTGTACGGCCGCACGGCCAGGGCGAGCGCCACCGGCGCCTTCGACGCGTTCTCGATCTCCACGACGAGCAGCTCGCCGCCACCCGCGGCCGAGCTGCGCCGCACCGCGTAGACCCGCTGCACCGCGTCGCCCGAGGGAATGGCCATAGCGGTCTCGACCACCGGGGCGGCGCCCATCAGGCGCTGGCGCACGGCCACGTCGCGCGACGGCAGGTGCCAGCGGTCGTCCGCCCCGATCCACCAGTCGAGCGACCACCCGTCGTACCACGGGGTGACGAGCCCGCGCGGATCGACGATCGCCTCCCACGGCGAGTCGAGGTTGCCCACCGCGGTCCAGTTGCGGTGCGTCAGGTTGGTGAGGAACGGCAGGTGGCCGCGGGGCACGAACGCGTTCGACGTGGGATCGAGCTGGCGCTCGAGCCAGAACGGCCAGACCCAGTCGGGGCCGATCTGCGCCGCCGCCCGGGTGCGCAGCGCCCGGAAGACCGTGCGGGCGCCGACCGGCATGAGCTCGCTGGGCAGCTCGACCTCGACGTGCTCGCCGAGCCGCTGGAACGTGGACAGGTGGCGGACGACGTCGTCGGTGATGCGCAGCCGGCCCATGAGGCGGCGCAGGATCCAGGCGCGTACGGACATCGGGCGATCGACCGTCCTAGCTCATCCCGTGCCGCTCGGACTGCTGGACGCGCCGGAGCAGGCCCCGGTACGCCTCGGCCGCCGGGCGACCCTCGTGGACCACGGCGTGGACCTCCTCGGCGATCGGCATCTCGACGCCGTACTTCCCGGCCAGCTCGGTGGCAACCTTCGACGTCTTGATGCCCTCGGCCACCATCTTCATCTCGGCCACGATCTCGTCGATCGGCCGGCCCCTGCCGAGCTGCTCGCCCACGTAGCGGTTGCGGCTCTGGCGCGAGATGCACGTGGCGATCAGGTCGCCCATCCCGGCCAGGCCGGCGAAGGTCATCAGCTCGCCGCCCATCGCCAGGCCCAGGCGCGACAGCTCGGCCAGGCCCCGGGTGATCACCGCGGCGCGCGTGTTGTCGCCGGTGCCGAGCCCGTCGGCCATGCCCGAGGCGATGGCGACCACGTTCTTGAGCGCGCCGCCCACCTCGCAGCCGACCACGTCGGGGTTGGTGTACACCCGGAACACCTCGCCGGAGAAGATGCGCTGCAGCTCGGTCGCGATGTGGTCGTCGCTGAAGGCGACCACGGTGGCGGCCGCGTGGCCGGCCAGGATCTCCTGGGCCAGGTTGGGCCCGGTGAGCACGCCGACGGGGTGGCCCGGCAGCTCTTCGGCGATGACCTGGGTCATGCGCAGGTGCGTGCCCACCTCGAGGCCCTTGGCCAGGCTGAGGACCGGCACCCACGGGCGCACGTGGGCCGCCAGCTGGCGCAGCGTGTCGCGCATCCCGTGCGACGGGACACCCATCACCAGCACGTCGGCCCCGCTGACCGCCTCGTCGAGCGACGACGTCGCCTCGAGCTCCGGCGGCAGGTCGAACCCGGCAAGGTACTCGCTGTTGCGGTGGTCGCGGGCGATCTCGTCGGCCAGCTCGGCGCGCCGGGCCCACAGCACCGTGGGGGTGTTGCGCGAGGCGAGCGCCGCGACGGTGGTGCCCCACGACCCGGCCCCGACCACAGCGACACGGATGCGCATGCCGCCACCGTAACCTGCAGCCGGTTCCGGGCACGCGACGTCGCGCGGAACCGGTGCGGGAGCGCCGATGGGACGACACTACGCTGCGGCGCAGTGTCACCGAGGACATCCGCGGCGGTGGTCGTGCCGGTCAAGGCCTTCACCCAGGCCAAGGTGCGGCTGGCCAGCGCGCTCGATCCCGACGAGCGGGCCGCGTTGGCCCGCCGGATGGCCGAGATCGTGCTCGATGCCGCGGCGCCCCTGCCGGTCGTGGTGGTGTGCGACGACGACGACGTGCGCTCGTGGGCCGAGGCCGCCGGCGCCCGGGTCGTCTGGTGCCCGGGACGGGGCCTGAACGGCGCCGTCTGCGACGGGGTCGCCGCCCTGCGCGACGACGGCATCGCGCGGGCGATCGTCGCCCACGCCGACCTGCCGCTCGCCACCCGGCTCGACTGGCTGGCCGACTTCGCCGGCGTGTCGCTCGTGCCCGACCGGCGCCTCGACGGCACCAACGTGCTGGCCGTCCCCACCGACGCCGGGTTCGTGTTCTCGTACGGCGCCGGGTCGTTCGGTCGCCACCGGGCCGAGGCCGCCCGGCTCGGCCTGCCCGCCCGCATCGTGCACGACCCCGACCTCGGCTGGGACGTCGACCTGCCCGCCGACCTCGCCTACCCGGGCGCGCCCGTCCTCCCGTGACCGGCGTGGGCCTCGACCTGCCGACGCCCGACCGGGCGCTGGCGATCGGCGCCCACCCCGACGACGTCGAGTTCGGCTGCGGGGCCACGCTGGCCAAGTGGGCCGCCGCCGGCTGTGTCGTCGACCACCTCGTGTGCACCGACGGGTCGAAGGGAACCTGGGACGCCGACCAGGACCTGGCCGAGCTGGTCGTCCAGCGGCGCGACGAGCAGCGCGCCGCGGCGAAGGCGCTCGGCGCCACCGGCGAGGTCGTCTTCCTCGACTGGCCCGACGGCGAGCTCGACTCGGGCCTGCGCCAGCGGTGGCAGGTGGCCTACTGGATCCGCCGGCTGCGCCCGGCGGTCGTGCTGGGCCACGACCCCTGGAAGCGGTACCGCCTCCACCCCGACCACCGGCACGCCGGCTTCCTGGCCGTCGACGGGGTGGTGGCCGCCCGCGACCCGCACTTCTTCCCGGAGCAGGACGTCGTCCACCACCGGCCCGACGCCCTGCTGCTGTTCGAGGCCGACGAGCCCGACCACGTCGAGCAGGCCGGCGAACGCGACGTCGAGCGCAAGCTGGCGGCACTCGAGGCCCACCGCTCGCAGCTCGTGTCGACGATGTTCGTCGACCCGGGGTCGCCGGATGCCGACCGCCAGCTCACCGACTTCCGCACCCGGGTGCGCCACCGGCTGGCCGAGCACGGCCGGCTGGCCGGCGTGCCCGCCGGCGAGGCGTTCAAGGCCATCACCCGGTTGTGACGCGCGGGTCGTGGCGGCGGGCGGGCGCGCCGGTCGCGGGCGACGCTCAGTTGAGCGAGGGGTGGGCCGGGAAGTCGGCGAGCATCGACACCTTGCCGCCCTGGCGGCGCAGCACCGAGCGCCACATGGCGTCGGGGGCGGGCGCGAACACGTCGTCGGCCACCGCGGGCACGACCAGCCAGGCACCCTCGGCCAGCTCGGCCTCGAGCTGGCCGCCGTCCCACCCCGAGTAGCCGGCGAAGAAGCGCAAGCCGTCGAGGCCGCGCGTCATCTCCTCGGGCTCGCGGCGAAGGTCGACCGTGCCGACGTCGCCGAGCACGCGCCGCCAGCCCGGCACGTCGGCCCCGGGTGAGCGCCGGCCGAGGGCCAGCACCCCGTTGGGCTCGACCGGCCCGCCGGCGTAGATCACCCGGGGATCGGCCGCCAGCTCGGTCCAGTCGCCGAGCACGGCGTCGACCTCGAGCTCGGTGGGCCGGTTCAGCACGACGCCGAGGGCGCCCTCGTCGTCGTGCTGGATCATGAACACGACCGTGCGGTCGAAGTTGGGGTCGCCGAGCATCGGCTCGGCGATGAGGAGCTGACCGACCGTGCTGCCGTGCGTCGTCACCCCCTCAAGCATGCCGCGTCGCGCGGGC
>DASTFE010000319.1:0-15315 GCA_035708905.1 Acidimicrobiales bacterium
CGGGTCCTGCTCGCCCCGCCGGCGGCCACGGTCGGCTACCTCCCGCAGGAGCCCCGCCCCCGCCCGGGCGAGTCGGTGCGGGCGATGCTGGCCCGCCGCACCGGCGTGGCCGCCGCGTCCGCCGCCCTCGACCGGGCCACGGCTGCGCTGTCGAGCGACGACCCGGGCGCAGCCGAGCGCTACGCCGCCGCCCTCGACCGGTGGCTGGCGCTGGGCGGTGCCGACCTCGAGGCCCGCGCCGGCGCCGTGGCCGACGACCTCGGCCTCGACGCCTCGCTGCTCGACCGCGAGACCGCCCGGCTCTCCGGCGGGCAGGCGGCCCGCGCCCAGCTCTCCGCGCTGCTGCTGGCCCGGTTCGACGTGTTCCTGCTCGACGAGCCCACCAACGACCTCGACCTCGACGGCCTCGACCGGCTCGAGCGGTTCGTGCTGGGCCTCGACGCGCCGGTGATGGTCGTGTCGCACGACCGCGCCTTCCTCGAGCGCGCGGTCACCGCGGTGGCCGAGATCGACGAGCACGCCCGCACCCTCACCCGCTACGAGGGCGGCTGGCTCGCCTACCTCGACGAGCGGGCGCTCGCCCGCCAGCACGCCGAGCAGGACTACCGCGTCTACGTCGACAAGCGCGACACCCTGCAGGTGCGGGCCCGCACCCAGCGCCAGTGGGCGCACAAGGGGGTACGGGCGGCCAAGCGGTCGGGCGAGACCGACAAGTTCATCCGCCACCGCCACGTGCAGAGCTCGCAGCACGTGGCCGCCAAGGCCCGCACCACCGACCGGGCGCTCGAGCGGCTCACGCCGGTCGACAAGCCGTGGGAGGGGTGGGACCTGCGGCTCTCCATCGCCGACGCCGGCCGCGGCGGCGACGTGGTCGCCCGCCTCGCCGACGCGGTGGTCGTCCGCCCCGGGGCCGCGGGCGGCGCGGCCTTCACGCTGGGGCCGGTGACGCTCGAGGTCGGGTGGGCCGACCGCCTGGCCGTCGTGGGCGCCAACGGATCGGGCAAGTCGACGCTGCTCGCCGCCCTGCTCGGGCGCCTGCCGCTGGTATCGGGCACGCAGTGGCTCGGTCCCAGCGTCGTGGTGGGCGAGATCAGCCAGGGGCGCGACCTGTTCGCGGGGGCCGCCACCCTGCTGGCCGGCTTCCAGGCCGCGACCGGCCTGGCGGAGCAGGCCCCGGCCCGCTCGGCGCTGGCCAAGTTCGGGTTGACAGCCGACCACGTCGAGCGGCCGCCCTTGTCGCTGTCGCCCGGCGAGCGCACGCGGGCCACGCTGGCGGTGCTGCAGGTGCGGGGGGTCAACGTCCTGGTGCTCGACGAACCCACCAACCACCTCGACCTCGAGGCGGTCGAGCAGCTCGAGCAGGCGCTGGTGCAGTACCGGGGCACGCTGGTGCTGGTGACCCACGACCGCCGCCTGCTCGACGCCGTCGGCATCGACCGGGTGGTAGAGGTCGCCGGCGGCCGGGTCGACGAGCGGCGCTGACCGCGCGTCGGGTCAGCCGAGGACGGACTCGTCGACGTGGCCGATCACGGCCAGCGCCCGGGGGCCGCCGAACACGCGGGCCGCCACCGCGGCGACGTCGTCGGCCGTGACCGCCCGGATGCGCGCCAGCTGGTCCTCGACCGTGACCACCTCGTCGCGGGCCATCAGGCTGCGACCGAGGCGGGCCATGCGCGACCCCGAGTCCTCGAGGCCCAGCACGAGCGACCCCTCGACGAAGCCCTTGGCCACCGCCAGCTCGCCCTCGGTCACGCCCGAGGCGACCAGCTTGGCGACCTCGTCGTCGATGACGCTGAGCACCTCGGGCAGCCGCGACGGTGCGGTGCCGGCGTAGATGCCGGCCGTGCCCGAGTCGGCGTAGGTCGACGCCCACGAGTAGACCGAGTAGCAGAGGCCCCGCTCTTCGCGGACCTGCTGGAACAGCCGGCTCGCCATGCCGCCGCCCAGGATCTGGTTGGCGATCGTGACCGCGTAGCGGTCGTCGTCGTGGTGGTCGACGCCGCGCCACCCCATGGCCACGTGGACCTGCTCGGTGGGATCGTCGAGCACGAGCCGCGGCTCGACGTCGACCGCCGGCACGTGGCGCACCGGGCGCTCGCCGCCGTCGAGGCGACCGAGCGAGGCGTCCAGCCGGGCGGCCACGTGGTCGTGGTCGAGGTCGCCGGCCGCCACGACCACCAGGTTGCGGGGCAGGTACCAGCGCCCGAAGAAGTCGGCGATCTGGTCGCGGGTCGCCGCCTCGACGGTCTCGCGGGTGCCGAGCACCTCGCGCCCCAGGGGATGGCCGGGGAACAGCGCCTCGGCGAGCAGCGTGTGCACGTGGTCTTCGGGCACGTCGAGGTTCATGAGGATCTCCTCGACGATCACCTGCCGCTCGGCGTCGACCTCGTGCGGGCGGAACGCCGGCTCGGTGAGCACGTCGCCCAGGATGTCGAGGCCGAGGTCGGCCTGCGCCGCGGGCAGCCGCGTGTAGTACGCGGTGTGCTCGCGGGTGGTGAAGGCGTTCATCTCGCCGCCGGTGGCGTCGATCAGCTCGGCGATCTGGCGCGCCGACCGGGTCGGCGTGCCCTTGAACAGCAGGTGCTCGAGGAAGTGCGACGCCCCGGCGAGCTCGTCGGGCTCGTCGCGCCCGCCGACGCCGACCCAGACGCCGAGCGACACCGACCTGGCCTCGGGCATGCGCTCGGTGACGAGGCGCACGCCGTTGGCCAGGCGGGACTCGCGGATCTCCTCGGTGGGTGCGGCGGTCGTCATGCGCGGGCGGTGGGGACGGGCCTCAGCGGCGCCGGCGGCGACGGTCACCGCCGCCCCGGCCGCCGCGGCCGTCGCTCGGCGTGGCGGTGGCGGGCCCGAGGTCGCCCAGGTCGCCGCGGAGCTCGGCGTCGAACGTCTCCTCGAAGCTGACGGTCTCGGCCGAGGACACGGCCGGGGCCGCCGACATGCCACCCGAGGCACCGGCCCTGTCGGACCGGCCGCCGCCCGCGCCCGCGGTGTCGGCCTCGGGAGCCGACGCCAGGCTGAGCGACACCTTGCCGCTGGGGTCGACGTCGTCGACCCGCACCTCGACCTCGTCGCCGAGGTCGAGCACGTCCTCGACCTTGTCGATGCGCTTGCCGCCACCGATCTTGCTGATGTGCAGCAGCCCGTCGCGGCCCGGGAGGATGTTGACGAAGGCGCCGAACTTGGTGATGTTCACGACCCGGCCCTGGTACACCTGCCCGACCTCGGCGGTGGGCGGGTTGAGGATGAGCTGGATCTGGCGCTTGGCCTCTTCGACCGCGCCCTTGTCGGTCGACCCGATCGACACCCGGCCGACCATGCCGTCGTCGTCGACGGACACGTCGGCGCCCGTCTCGGTGGTGATGGCGTTGATGACCTTGCCCTTGGGGCCGATCACCTCGCCGATCTTGTCGATCGGGATCTCGAAGCTGACGATCTTCGGCGCCGTCTCGCCCACGTCGTCGCGCGGCGCCGGGATGGCGTCGTGCATGACCTCGAGGATCGTGGTGCGGGCCTCGTACGCCTGCTGCAACGCCCGGGCCAGCACGTCGGCCGGCAGCCCGTCGATCTTGGTGTCGAGCTGCAGGGCGGTGACGAACTCGGGCGTGCCGGCGACCTTGAAGTCCATGTCGCCGAACGCGTCCTCGGCGCCGAGGATGTCGGTGAGGGTGGTGTAGCTGCCCTCGGCGTACACGAGGCCCATGGCGATGCCCGCCACCGGCGCCTTGACCGGCACGCCGGCAGCCATGAGCGACAGCGTCGACGCGCACACCGACGCCATCGACGTCGAGCCGTTCGACGCCAGCACCTCGGACACGAGCCGCAGGACGTAGGGGAACTCGTCCTGGTCGGGGACGACCGGCAGCAGCGCCCGCTCGGCCAGCAGGCCGTGGCCGATCTCGCGGCGCTTGGGGCTGCCGACCCGGCCGGTCTCGCCGTTGGCGTGCGGCGGCAGGTTGTAGTGGTGCATGTACCGCTTGCGGTCGCGGTTGCCCAGGTTGTCGAGGATCTGGTCGGTCTTGGGCATGCCCAGCGTGGTCACGTTGAGCACCTGGGTCTCGCCCCGCTGGAACAGGCCCGAGCCGTGGGCGGTGGGCAGCACGCCCACCTCGGCCGACAACGGCCGCAGGTCGGCGGGGCCCCGGCCGTCGATCCGGATCGACTCGGTGACGATGCGACGCCGGACGATCTTCTTGAGCAGGGCCTTGGCCGCGTTCGAGATCTCGCGCTGCTGGTCGGGGAACTCGGGCAGCAGCGCGTCGATGATCTGCCGGGCGGCCTCGCCCTGGGCGGCCTCGCGCTCGGCCTTGGCCGTGATGCCGGCGACGCGGGTCAGGCTCTCGGTGCCCACCGCCTCGACGCGGGCGGCGATGTCGTCGCTGTAGTCGACCTGGGGCTCCCACTCGAGCGGGGTGATCAGGCCGGCGTTCTTGGCCCGGTCGACCAGCTCGAGCTGGGCCTCGATGGACTCGCGGATCCACGTCTTGGCCGCCTCGAGCCCGCCGGCGATGACCTCTTCGGTCACGTAGGGCGTGCCGGCCTGGTACAGGTCCCAGGCCGTCTCGGTGCCGCCGGCCTCGACCATCATGATGGCGATGTCGCCGTCGTCGAGCTGGCGGCCCGCCACGACGAGCTCGAAGGTGGAGTCCTCGCCCTGGCTGTAGGTCGGGTGGGGTACCCAGCGGCCCTCGGACGACCAGGCGATGCGCACCGCACCGATCGGGCCCTCGAACGGCATGCCCGACAGCATGAGCGCCGCCGAGGCGCCGTTGATGGCGACCACGTCGTAGGGGTTCTCGCCGTCGACGCCCATCACGGTGACCACGACCTGGGTCTCGTTGCGGTAGCCGTCGGCGAAGCTGGGCCGCAGGGGCCGGTCGATGAGCCGGCAGGTCAGGATGGCCAGGTCGGTGGGCCGCCCCTCGCGCCGGAAGAAGCTGCCGGGGATGCGCCCGGCGGCGTACATGCGCTCTTCCACGTCGACCGTGAGAGGGAAGAAGTCGATGCCCTCGCGGATGCCGCGCGCGGCGTTCGCGGTGACGAGCACCTCGGTCTTGCCGAGGCGGGCGACGACCGCGCCCTGGCTCTGGAAGGCCAGCTTGCCGGTCTCGAAGCTCAGTGTGGTGTCGGTGCCCGAGACCGGGCTCGACACGCTGATGGGGTCAGCCATGTGGCGTACTCCTTCCCGGCGGATCCTCCGCCGGATCGGGCAGCGGGGCCAGTTCCCAGTCGGCAACCACCGCGATCACTGATGTGCGGAGGACGGCGACTGGCAGCTGACCGGCGCGCTGCCTGGGGTTCTGTTGTCAGTCCCCCCGCCGGATCGGCCGGCGGCGGGCACGTGCCACGATGCGACAGGAGCGGCCCGCAGGCCGCTCCACGCATCGTCAGGTCTCAGCGGCGCAAGCCGTTCTTGGCGATGATCGCCCGGTAGCGCTCGACGTCGTTGGACCGGACGTAGTCGAGCAGGCGACGCCGGCGCCCCACCAGCATCAGCAGGCCGCGCCTGCTGTGGTGGTCCTTCTTGTGCTTCGACAGGTGGTCGTTGAGGTGGTTGATGCGCGCCGTGAGCAGCGCGACCTGCACCTCGGGCGACCCCGTGTCGGAGTCGTGAAGCTTGTTGTCGGCGATGATCCCGGCCTTCGCCGCGTCGATCTGGTCTGACACGCGTGGTTTCCTTCGTTCGGGTGACTGCTTACCCTGCCCCGTGACCGGCTCGGCTGGGAGGGCCGAGGCGCCCGCGCACCGCATCGGGACGATGGCGGCGTGACGGCCGCGCTGCGCCTGGTCGGGAGCGTTCGGGCAAGGCTACCAGTGCCCCCGCCGGAACGGCGAACCCCGCGCTACGCACCGTCACAGGCGACCATGCGGCGCGTCGGCCGGGGACCGGGCGGCCGCGGCGGTCACGCCGGCTGCTCGACCGTCCACCGGTAGCGGGAGCGGTGGTGGTGCTCGGCGATCGTGCGCAACTCGAGGCGGGGGGTCAGGTAGCGCACCCAGGCGTGGGGGCCGAGGAACGTCGCCTCGATCTGCTCGGCGCTGGCGTCGGTTCGCAGACCCGCCGCTCCCAGCGCCGCGGCCCGGACACGGGCGAGAGGGCCGTCGAGCAGCTCGGCCACGATGGCCGGCAGCGTCTCGGGGTCCTTGAGGACCCACGAGTGGGTGCCGCCCTTGACCGTGACCAGGGTGCCGCCCGAGCGGCGGGCGGCGTCGACGGCGGTGGCGTAGGGCACCGGCATGTCGCGGTCGCCGTGGATCACGACGACCGGCACCCGGGCCTCGGCCAAGGCCTCGAGCATGCCGCCGCTGGCGCTGGACCGCAGCAGCGAGACGGCCGGGCCGAGCATGCGCCACGGGCGGCGGGCGTGGCCGAGCAGGGTGGGGCCGAGCAGTCGCCCGAGCTTCGCCGCCTGGGACGGGTTGCGCAGCAGGGGCAGGGTCGAGAGCGTGTCGACCACGAGCAGCACGGTCAGGGCCACCAGCACGGGCGGCATGAAGCGCGACAGGCCGATCATCCGGTCCCAGCACTGGCCCACCACCGCGTCGATGAGCACCACCGCGATGGCCCGGTCGGGCTGATCCGCGGCGAGCTGGGTGACGAGGCGCCCGCCCATCGAGTGCCCGGCGAGCACCGCCCGGCGGACGCCGAGCTCGTCGAGCACTCGGCCGAGCAGCGCGGCATAGGAGGCCAGGTCGTCGCCGCCGGTGGGGAGGCCCTGGGTGGCCCCGTGACCGGCGACGTCGATGGCCACCACCTTGAAGCCCATGGCCACGAGGCGGGACAGGGTCTGGGCGTAGAGGATGCCCTCGGCGGTGAACCCGTGCACCAGCACCAGGGGCAGCCCCTGCCCGCACACCGCCACGCCCACGCGGTGGTCGTCGTCGAGGACGATCTCGTGGCGGGCCAGGCGGGGTACCGCCACCTGGTCGCCGGTGTCGGGGGCGGTGCCCTCGGGGCCCACGATCGGCTCGTCCGAGGGGCCGGTGACCGGGTCGTCCCGCACGATCAGCGACGACGACCAGCCGGAGGCGCCGGGCAGTATCTCGGCCAGGCGGATGACATTGCTCGCCGCCTCGTTGCCGTCGGCCCGGGCTGTGCCGTCGCGGGACAGCGTCGTGTCTCGGTCGTGGTCGGCTGTGCCGTCGCGGGACAGCGTGGTGCTCCCGTTGCCGTCGACCCCGGCCGTACCGTCGCCGGACAACGCCTGGTCCCAGCGTTTCTCGGCCGTCCCGTCGTCAGCCACCATCTGCTGCCTCTGCTGTCGGCTCCTGTGTCGTGATTCCGCCTCGCCCGAGAGCGGATGGTTGCTTCGCCTTACAACATAAGCGAGGTGGTGAGCCCGAACGGGGATCGCGCGCAGGTCGTCACACAGCTGTCAGGGGCGCGGTAGCACGCCCAGCACGCGCCGTGCGCTGCCGCAGTCGCGCGCCATCTGCTCGATGAGGGCCTCGACCGAGCCGAACCTGACCTCGCCTCGCAGCCAGCTGTCGAACCGCACCTTGACGTGCTCGCCGTAGAGATCGCCGTCGAAGTCGAGCACGTGCGCCTCGAGCAGGCTGGCGTGCGCCTCGACGTAGAAGGTGGGCCGCCGCCCCAGCGAGATGGCGGCGGGCAGCACGTCGCCGCCCGCCCGCTCGAGCCACCCGGCGTAGATGCCGTCGGCGGGCAGCAGGATGTCGCCGGGCACCGACACGTTGGCCGTGGGGAAGCCCAGCTCGCGCCCGCGGTGGTCGCCGTGGGCCACCATGCCCCGGACCTCGTGCAGGCGGCCGAGCATGGCGTTGGCCAGGGCGAGGTCGCCCTCGACCAGCGCGTGGCGGATGCGCGTCGACGACACCCGCGCCTCGGCGGGCGCCGGGTGCCCCTCGGCGTCGACCAGCGCCAGGCCGTCGACCTCGAACCCCAGGTCGGCCCCCATGACCCGCAGCAGGTCGACGTTGCCCGACCGCTTGTGCCCGAAGTGGAAGTCGTCGCCCACCACGACGAGCCGCGCCGCCAGGCACCCCACCAGCACCTCGCGGACGAAGTCGTCGGCCGGCTCGTGGCTGCGCGCCTCGTCGAACGTGACGACCAGGCAGTAGTCGATCCCGGTGGCGGCGAGCAGCTCGAGCTTCTGGTCGAGGTCGGTGAGCAGCCGGGGTGCCGACTCGGGTCGCACGACCGACGCCGGATGGCGGTCGAACGTGACCACGGCGCTGCGCAGGCCCGCCTCGTCGGCCCGGCGGCGCACCTCGCCGATCACCGCCCGGTGACCGAGGTGCACGCCGTCGTAGGCGCCGATCGTCACTGCCGTGCCGCCCGGGGGGCGCGGGCAGCCGGACAGGTCGCGGATCACCTCCATCGGGGCGGCAGCGTACCGGGCGCCGCGCCCGGCACCCGAGACGGTTCCGGGCTACCCCGCGGCGTCCAGTGCCTGGCGCAGGTCGGCCACCAGGTCGGCGGCCGTCTCGATACCGACCGACGCGCGCACCAGCCCGGGGTCGGCCGCGAGCGGCGACCCCGCCGCCGAGGCGTGGGTCATGCGCGCCGGGTGCTCGATCAGCGACTCGACCGCACCGAGCGACTCGGCCAGCGTGAAGATCTCGGTGCGCTCGCACACCGCCACCGCCGCAGGCTCGCCGCCCCGCACCACGAACGAGACCATCCCGCCGAAGTCGCGCATCTGCCGCTTGGCGACGTCGTGACCGGGGTGGCCGGGCAGGCCGGGCCACAGCACGCGCTCGACCGCCGGGTGCTCGCTCAGGATCTCGGCGACGGCCCGGGCGTTGTCGCAGTGCCGGTCCATGCGCACGGCCAGGGTCTTGACCCCCCGCTGCACCAGGTAGCAGTCGAGCGGCGACGGCACGGCGCCGACGGCGTTCTGGGTGAAGGCGAGCCCGGCAGCCAGGTCGTCGTCGTCGACCGCCACGAAGCCGCCGACCACGTCGGAGTGGCCGCCCAGGTATTTGGTGGACGAGTGGACGACCACGTCGGCCCCGAGGGCGAGGGGCTGCTGCAGGTACGGCGTGGCGAACGTGCTGTCGACCACCAGCAGCGCGCCGTGACGGTGGGCCACCTCGGCCACGGCCGCGATGTCGACGACGGCCATCGCCGGGTTGGTGGGCGTCTCGGCCCACACGAGCGCCGTGCCCTCGGGCCAGGCGCGCTCGAGGCCGGCGGGATCGGTGAGGTCGACCGCCGACCACGGGTGGCCGCTGGCGCCGTAGACCTTGTCGATGAGGCGGAAGGTGCCGCCGTAGGCGTCGCCGCCCAGGGCGATGCCGGCCCCCGGCCGTAGCTGCCGCAGCACCGCGTCCTCGGCCGCGAGGCCCGAGGCGAACGCCAGCCCGTGACGGGCGCCCTCGAGCGAGGCGAGGCACGCCTCGAGCGCCGCCCGCGTGGGGTTGGCGCTGCGTGCGTACTCCCAGCCGTGGTGGCGGCCGACGCCCTGCTGGGCGAACGTGGTCGACAGGCTGATGGGCGGCACCACCGCCCCGGTGACGGGGTCGGGGTCCTGTCCGGCGTGGACGGCCCGCGTCTCGAAGCCCCGGTCGTCACGTCCTGCGCTCATGCCCGCCTCGTCCGGTGGATCTCCTCGTGGCCCCTGGCCAGGTGCTCGAGCACGTCGGCCCGGCCGAGCACGGCGCGGGGCCGGCCGCCCGCCAGCACCACCAGCGCCGGGGCGTGGTCGAGCAGCTCGACCGCCAGCGTCACGGGCTGGCCGATGCCGATGGTGGGCAGCGGTGCGCCCATCACCTTCTCGACCGGCTCGTCCAGCACGTGGGGATCGCGGAACGCCCGGTCCATCAGCGCGAGCTCGTCGACCGACCCCATGATCTCGGCGGCGGCGATCGGCATCTCGCCCTTGGCCACGGGGAGCTGCGACACGCCGTAACCCCGCATCACGTTGACCGCCCGTTGCGCCGTGTCGTCGGGGTGGACGTACACCAGGGGCGGGATGGCGACGCCCCGGGCGTCGAGCACGTCGGCCACCGTGTGCCCCTCGCCGCGGACGAAGCCGTAGCCGGCCATCCAGTCCTCGTCGAACACCCGGGACAGGTAGCCCCGCCCGGAGTCGGGGATCAGCACCACCACCAGGTCGTCCGGACCGAGATCGCGCCCCACCTCCAGGGCCGCGGCCACGGCGGTGCCACCCGAGCCACCGATCAGGAGGCCCTCCTGGCGGGTGACCCGCCGGGCCATGAGGAAGCTGTCCTCGTCGCTGATCGCCACCACACGGTCGACGACCCCGGGGTCGTAGGTGGTGGGCCAGAAGTCCTCGCCGATGCCCTCGACCAGGTAGGGCCGCCCGGAGCCGCCCGAGTAGACCGAGCCGGCGGGGTCGGCGCCGACGACCTGCACGTCGGGGTTGCGGTGCTTGAGGTAGCGGCCCGTGCCGGTGATCGTGCCGCCCGTGCCCACGCCGGCGACGAAGTGGGTGATGCGCCCGGCCGTCTGCCGCCATATCTCCGGCCCCGTCGTCTGCTCGTGCGCCCGGGGGTTCCACTCGTTGCCGTACTGGTTGGGGCGGAAGGCGCCCGGGGTCTCGGCGACGAGGCGTTCGGCCACCGAGTAGTACGACCGGGGGTCGTCGGGCTCGACCGCCACCGGGCACACGACCACCCGGGCGCCGTACGCCTCGAGCAGGCTGATCTTCTCGGGGGCGACCTTGTCGGTCACCACGAAGATGCAGTCGTAGCCCCGCTGGGCGGCCACGATGGCCAGACCGACCCCGGTGTTGCCGGAGGTGGGCTCGACGATGGTGCCGCCCGGCCGTAGCAGACCCTCGCGCTCGGCCTGCTCGATCATGGCCAGGGCCGGCCGGTCCTTGACGCTGCCGCCCGGGTTGAGCATCTCGAGCTTGGCCGCGACCGTGCAGGTCAGGCCGTCGGTCACGCGATTGAGGCGCACCAACGGCGTGTCGCCGATGAGGTCGATCAGCGAGTCGGCGATCTGCGGCTCGGTCGGAAGCGTGGACATCGAGGCCCCCCGGGAGGGTCGGAAGCGCCTCCGACCCTAGCCACCGGTACAGGGCTCATTCGACCAGCACACATCGGGTTCCGCGGTAGATCGTCGCCATGCACTTGTTGCAGTGGACGCAAAGTGACTCGTGCGTGGCGCCCTTCTGCCACCGATTGACCAGTTCGGGCTCGCGCAGCAGCGCGCGGCCCATGGCCACGAAGTCGAAGCCCTCGGCCAGCGCCCCGTGGACGGTCTCGATGCGGTTGATGCCCCCGAGGAGGATCAGCGGCATGTCCAGCGCCGCGCGGAACTGACGGGCGTACGGCAGCAGGTAGGCCTCCTCGTAGGGGTACTCGCGCAGGAACGCCCTGCCGAACAGCCGGAACGCCGGCCGGATGACCTTGGGCATCGCCCGCGCCATCTCGGCCACCGGGGCCTCGCCCCGGAACAGGTACATCGGGTTCTGCAGCGAACTGCCGGCGGTCAGCTCGAGGGCGTCCAGGGCGCCGTCGCGCTCGAGCATGCGCCCCACCTCGACGCTCTCGTCGAGCCACAGCCCGCCGCGCACGCCGTCGGCCATGTTGAGCTTGGCCAGCACGGCCACCCGGTCGCCGACGGCCTCACGCACGGCCGTGGCGATCTCGCGGCCGAGCCGGGCGCGGTTCTCGAGCGACCCGCCCCACTCGTCGGTGCGCCGGTTGAGCCGGGGGCTGAGGAACTCGCTCGGCAGGTAGCCGTGCCCGAGGTGGATCTCGACGGCGTCGAAGCCGGCGTCGGCCAGCAGGGCGGCGCCGGCAGCGAAGTCGCCGACGATGCGGCGGATCTGGTCGACCGTCACCGCCTTCGTGCGCTTCATGGCCAGGGGGCTGAACACGGGCGACGGCGACAGGCCCGGCAGGCCGGTGCCGGCGGCGACGGCGCCGGCGTGGCCGATCTGGCCCGAGACGGCCGCGCCCTCGGCGTGCACCGCCTCGGCCAGCCGGGCCAGGCCGGGCGCGGCGTCGGCGGTGAGGATCATCTCGTTGGGCGTGCCGCACCCGTCGGCCGACACGGCGCAGTAGGCGACGGTGGTCATGCCGACGCCGCCGGCGGCCACCTGCCGGTGGAAGTCGACGAGCTCGTCGCTGACCACGTGCTCGCGGGTCCGGCCCTCGAAGGTGGCGGCCTTGACGATGCGGTTGCGCAGCGTGACCGGCCCGAGCCTCGCGGGCCGGAACGGATCGACGGCGTCCTGCTGGCTCACGGCCACCCCCTCTGGCGCGGCCCGGCGGCGATCCCGGCCGGGCCCTCGACCCTACCGAGGATCTGACGGGTCGTCACATCCCGAGCATCCTCGGGCCACGGGTTCCAGAGACGTTCTCGGAACGCCGATGGTTGCCCCGCAACCACACGCGTCCCAGGAACCGGCCGCCGAGCGATGGTGGCCGTCACGCCCGGGGCGGCCTCAGGCCGGCACCAGCACGACGCCCGGCTTGACCGTGGTGCCCCGGTGGGGCACGTACACCGCCAGCAGGGCGCCGGTGCCGTCGACCACCGCCCACGGGCCATCGTCCGGAGCGTCGGCGCCACCGCCCGCTCCCCCGTCACCCACAGCGCCACCGCCCGCTCCCCCGTCACCCACAGCGCCACCGCCCGCTCCGCCATCGCCCGCAGCGCCACCGCCCGCTGTCCCATCGCCCGCAGCGCCACCGCCCGGCGGGGCGATGCCCAACACGTCGCGCTCGAGCACCCGCCCGTTGCGGACCAGCGCGGCCACGTCGTCGCCCACCGTCACCTGCGGTCGGCCGCGCATGGCCTCGGCCGGCGGCAGCAGCCGGTCGGGGCCGAGCTCGTCGAGCGGCACGGCCTCGTCGAGGCCGAACGGCCCCGACGCCAGCCGGCGCAGCGCCCGCAGGTGGGCGCCGCCGCCGAGCGCCGCGCCCACGTCGGCCGCCAGCGACCGGATGTAGGTGCCCGCCGAGCAGGTGACGTCGATCGGGTAGACGCCCGGCTCGACCGGCTCACCCACCGCGAACCGCTCGACCCGCACCCGCACCGGCGGGCGCTCGACCTCGACGCCCTCGCGCGCCAGGGCGTGCAGGCGGCGGCCGCCGACGCGCTTGGCCGACACCATGGGCGGCACCTGGTCGATCTCGCCGGTCAGGGTCGCCGCCGCGGCGCGCACCTCGGCCAGCCCGACGGCGCCCATGTCCCAGGTGCCGGTGACCTCGCCGGATGCGTCGAGCGTGGTGGTCGCCGTGCCCAGCACGATCTCGCCCACGTACCGCTTGTCGTGGCCCGACAGGTAGGTGAGCAGGCGCGTGGCGCGGCCGACGCCGAGCACGAGCACGCCGGTGGCGTCGGGGTCGAGCGTGCCAGCATGGCCGACCTTGCGGGTGCCGAGCAGGCTGCGCGCCTTGGCCACCACGTCGTGCGAGGTCCACCCGGCGGGCTTGTCGACGACGGCGACGCCGTCCGGGCCGGGACCGGACCGACCGGTCACACCTCGTCCCCGGCGTCGCCGCCGATGTCGCGCAGGATCTGCTCGACCCGCTCGGCCTGGCGGATCACCGTGTCGGGGCGGAACGACAGCTCGGGCGTGCGCTTGATGCGGGCCTGGCGACCGATCGCGGCCTGCAGCCTGGCGCGGTGCTCGTCGAGCGCGGCGAGCAGGTCGACATCGGCCTCGGACTCGTCGAGGGTCGTGTACCAGACGACGGCGCGCCGCAGGTCGGGCTCGACCTCGACGCCGACGACCGTGATGAACCCCAGGCGCTCGTCGTCGAGCCGCTCGATCTCCTCGGCGACGATCTCGTGCACGAGCTGGTTCAACCGGGCGGTGCGGGGATAGTGCCGTGCCGTGCCGGGCGAGCGCTTCATGATCTCTCCTCCTCGACGATCCACAGGCGGTCGATGCGCAGGACCTCGACCTCGGGGAACGACCACACGAAGCGCTCGACGCTGTCGAGCAGATCTCCGAGGCGGGCGTGCGAGGGTGCCACCGCCGCCACCCCCACCGTGGCCAGATGCCACGCGTCGTGGTGATCGACCTCGGACACCGACACCCGGTGCCGCCGCGCCAACCCGTCGATGATCGGCCGGATCGCGGCGCGCTTGGCCTTCAGCGAGCGGCACTCGCGCAGGTAGAGCTCGATCCGAAGCGCTGCCGCGTGCACGTCCTCAGCGTAGGGCGGGCGGCGGCCCGCCCTACGCGTCGACCGGCCGACGTGCTCAGGTGCGCGGGATCTCGCGCTCCTCGAACGTCTCGATGACGTCGCCCTGCTTGAGGTCCTGGAAGTCGGAGAGGCCGATGCCGCACTCGTAGCCGGCGTGCACCTCGCGGACGTCCTCCTTGAACCGCTTGAGCGACGTGATCGTGCCCTTCCAGATGACCGTGCCCTCGCGCAGGAACCGCACGCTCGAGTTGCGGGTGATCACCCCGTTGGTGACGTAGCATCCCGCCACCTTGCCGACCCGCGGCACCGAGAAGATCTCGCGCACCTCGGCCTCGCCCGTGACCACCTCTTCGAACTCGGGCTGGAGCAGGCCGAGCAGGGCGTTCTCGATGTCTTCGAGCACCTGGTAGATGATCTCGTAGGTGCGGATCTCGACGTCCTCGGCCATCGCCAGCTCACGCGACGACCGGTCGGGCCGCACGTTGAAGCCGATGATCGTGGCGTTGGACGCCGCGGCCAGCTGCACGTCGCTGCGGGTGATGCCGCCCACGCCCCGCTGCACGAACGACAGCTTGACGTCGTCTCGCTCGAGCTTGCGCAGTGCCTCGGTCAGCGCCTCGAGCGAGCCGGTGACGTCGGCCTTGAGCACCAGGTTGAGCGTGGCGACCTCACCCTGCTGGATCTGCTCGAAGATGTCCTCGAGCCTGGCGCCGCCGCTGGTGACCGCGGCCTCGCGGCCCAGGCTGGCCACCCGCTGCCAGTGCTCGCGGGTCTCGGCCGCCGAGCGGGCGAGCTTCTCGTCCGGCGCGACCACGAACAGGTCACCGGCGTCGGCCACCTCGCTGAGGCCCAGCACCTGCACGGGCGTGGACGGGCCGGCCTCCCTGACGTTCTGGCCGTGGTCGTTGATCAGCGCCCGCACCCGGCCCCAGGCGGCGCCGGCGACGAGCGGCTCGCCGACCCGCAGCGTGCCCCGCTGCACCAGCACCGAGGCCACCGGGCCGCGACCCACGTCGAGGTTGGCCTCGAGCACAACGCCGGCGGCGCGGCCGTCGGAGCTGGCCTCGAGGGGCGGCTCCTGCAGGTCGGCCACCAGCAGCAGCGTCTCGAGCAGCTCGTCGATGCCGAGGCCCTGCAGGGCCGAGACCGGCACCATCTCGGTGTCGCCGCCCCAGTCGCTGGGGATGAGGCCCTGGTCGGACAGCTGCTGCTTGACCC
>DASTFE010000320.1:0-6033 GCA_035708905.1 Acidimicrobiales bacterium
TGCCGACACGCTCGCGGCGCTCGACGGGGGCGACCCCGCCGAGGGCGCACCCCCGCGCCGCACCGCCATCTGACGCTCGGGCGGCCTCGCCTCGCCGGCGTCTAATGGTTGACATTAGTCGCCGGGTTGCCGTACAACGCAGGACCTGACGGTGCGGCACCGGGAGGCGTTCGGCCATGGGACTCGACGAGCGAGCACGTGCAGCGCGGCACCTGCCGCGTCGTGCCCGGCGCGGGCCGGTGGCCGTCGCTCCGCACCGCTCCGCCACCGGCCGGCGACGGTCGACGGCGAGCCCGAGCCCGGTCTCGCCGGGTGCGGTGCCGCGGCGCTGGGGCCGTGGCGCCGTGGCCGTCGGGCTCGCCGCGGCGGTGGTGGTCGCCGCCTGCTCGACGACCGGTGACTCGGGCGACGCGAGCGGCGCACGCGACGCCGCCGCGGACGGGTCGTCCACCGGAGAGGAGTCGGCGTGGCGGTACCCCCGCGACGAGTGGGAGCACGTCGACGCGGCCACCGCGGGCTTCGACCCCGCCGGCCTCGACCGGCTGGCCGACGACGCGGCCGCCGCCGGGTCGCACTGCCTGGTCGTCACCCGTGACGGCGCCGTCGTCGACGAGCGCTACGGCGACGGCGTCACGGCCGACACGCCCCGCGAGGCGTTCTCGGTCACCAAGTCCGTGACCAGCACGCTGGTGGGCATCGCCCAGGACCAGGGCGCCCTGTCGCTCGACGACCCGGCAGCCGACCACATCGACGCCTGGCAGGGCACCGACGCCGACCAGGTGACGGTCGAGCACCTGCTGAGCAACGTCTCGGGCCGGCACTGGGACCCCGCCACCGACTACGGCGCCATGGCCATCCAGGCGCACGACAAGACCGCGTTCGCCGTCGACCTGGCCCAGGACGAACCGCCCGGCCGCACCTGGGCCTACAACAACTCGGCCGTCCAGACGCTGTCCGCGGTGCTGGAGGGCGCGACGGGCCAGAGGCCCGACGACTACGCCGAGTCGGCGCTGTTCGAGCCGCTCGGCATGCGGCACTCGCGCCTGGCCAGCGACGCGGCCGGCAACCCGCTGACGTTCATGGGCCTGCAGACGACCTGCCTCGACCTCGCCCGCTTCGGCTACCTGATGCTGCGCCACGGCGCCTGGGACGGTCGGCAGGTCGTCTCGGAGGACTCCGTCGAGCAGGCGACCGGCCGCCCGTCCACCGAGCTGAACGCCGGCTACGGGCTGCTGTGGTGGCTCAACCACGAGGGCCCCGTCGCCTCGCCGCTGATCGCCACCACCGCCGCCGGCGGCAACGAGATCCAGGAGGGCCCACTCGTACCGGAGGCGCCCGACGACACGTTCTGGGCGCTCGGGTTCCGGAACCAGATCCTGACGGTGATCCCGTCCGAGGGGATCGTCGCCGTCCGGCTGGGGCCGGCGCCGCCCGCAGGCGTCACCTTCACCCAGGCCGAGCTGACCAGAGGCGTCCTCGGCGCGCTCGTCGAGGTGCGGGGATGACCCGTGCGCCCGCGGGCGACCCGTCGCCCGCGGCGGCGGCCGTGGCCGAGGCCTACGTGTGGGGGTACCCGCTCGTGGCCGTGCACCGGGCCCGCTCCGCCCACCGGGCGGCGCCGGGCGGCGGCCTCGCCGGCCGCGGGCGGCTGGCCACCGCGGCCGACCGGACCGTCGTCGCGCCCAACAACGACACCCTGTACGCCACCGGGTGGTTCGACCTGGGCGCGGGCGACGTGGTGGTCGACGTCGAGCCGATGGACTCGCCCGACCGCTACTGGTCGGTGATGCTGCTCGACGCCTACACGCACGTCGCCTACGTGTGCCGGCGCCTGCACGGCACCGGCGGCGCGCACGCCCGGGTCACGCTCGACCCCGGCCGCCGGCCCGGCGAGGGGCCGCCCGACGTGGTGCCGATGGCCACGCCGACGCTGTGGGTGCTCGCGCGGGTGCTGGTGGCGGGCCCCGACGACCTGGCTGCGGCCCGGGCGGCCCAGTCCCGCATCCAGGTCCACCAGCCGGCTGGCCGCCGGGCCGTGACGCGCCCGCCGGGTACGGCATCGGCCGGGTTCCTGGACGAGCTGCGCGCCGCGCTGGCCGTCGATCCGCCGGCACCCTGGCACCCACCGCTGCCGTCCACGGCGGCGGCCGTCCTCCACGAACCGCCAGGCGCCCCCGACGTCGACGAGGGCATCCGCCTGGCCGAGGCGCGCATGCGGGGCCGGGGTCGAGGCATCGACCGCACGGGCAACGGGTGGGGCACCCGGTCACGGGGCGCCGACTTCGGCGAAGACGTGACGTACCGGGCTGCGTACGCCAAGTTCAGCCTGGCCGGGCACCTGCCGGCCGAGAACCGCAGCTACAGCCGCGTCGTCGATGCGGGCGAGCCGCTGGTGCTGCGGTTCCCGCCCGGGGGCGAGCCGCCGGTGGACGGGTTCTGGTCGCTCAGCGTGTACGGGCCCGACATGTTCTTCGTCGACAACCCGATCGGCCGGTACAGCGTCGGCGACCGCACGCCCGGGCTGGGGCGGGGGCAGGACGGCTCGCTGGCCATCACCATCGGGCACCGCCCCCCGGCCGACGTCGCCAACTGGCTGCCGGCGCCGGCCGGGCCGTGCGTCCTGGCCCTGCGCGCCTACGAGGGGCGGCCCGAGGTCGTCGACGCCACCTGGTTCCCGCCCGACCTCGCCCCGGCGGAGGGCGGGTGAGGTCCCGACGCGTGGGCGGCCGCGCCGCGGCCGTTCTGATCGTCGCCGTCCTGGCCCTGGTGCCGGCGTGCGGGGGCGGTGACGGCGGCGCGGATGACGACGCGGCGGGCGCCGGCCGGGCCGACGACGGTGCGGCGGCCGACCCGCCGGAAGCGAGCGACGACAGGAGCGACGCGGTGACCGACAGCGAGCTGACCGACATCGACGACATGACCGACGAGGAGGTGGCCGCCGAGGTGTACGTGGCCGGCTACCCGCTCGTGGTCACCGTGCGCACGCTGCAGCGCCTGGGGGGTCTGCTGGGTGTCAACCAGCTGACCTGGCAACGGTCGCTGGCGGGCCCCGACAGCCGCACGATCGTCGCCCCCAACCGCGACACGCTGTACTCCGTCGCCGTGCTCGACCTGCGGTCGGGGCCCGTGGCCCTGACCCTGCCGGCCGTCACCGACCGCTACTTCACGTACCAGCTGCTCGACGCCTGGACCGAGTCGTTCGCCTACGTGGGCACCCGCACCACCGGGGGTCGCGCCGGCACCTGGGTGATCTCCCCGCCGGGATGGGACGGCGAGGTGCCCGAGGGCGCCGAGCACATCCAGGCCACCACGCCCCAGGTGTTCCTGCTCGGCCGCTTCCTCGTGGACGACGAGTCCGACGTCGCCGAGGTCACGGCCATCAGCGAGCGGGCGGCGCTGCAGCCGCTGACCACCCTCACCGGCGGCGATCCGGCCCCGCCGCCCCCGGCGCTGGGCGAACCCGCCGGCACGCCGCAGGACGTCCCGGCCGACGCCGGGTTCTTCGACGAGCTCGGCGACGCCCTGGCCGTCAACCCGCCGACGACCGACCTCCAGCGCCGCCTGTTCGCCCGGGCCGAGGATCTGGGCATCGGCCCGGAACGCCACCCGACCCGCGACCTGGACGCCGATGCCGACGTCCGCGCCGTCCTCGACGCCGGGGCGGCGGAGGGCAGCCGCCGCATCGCCCGCGCCGCGGGGCGTGGCGCCGTCGAGCCCGACGGCGGGTGGGGCGTCGACCTCGAGGTCGGGACCTACGGCGACGACACGCTGCTGCGGGCGCTCGTCGCTCGGGTGGGCTGGGGTGCCAACGTGCCCGAGGAGGCCGTCTACCCGGTCGCCCGCGTCGACGCCGACGGCGAGCGGCTGTCGGGCGACCACACCTACCGGATCACCTTCCCGGCCGGCGGGCTGCCGCCGGTCGACGCCTTCTGGTCGCTGTCCGCCTACGGCGCCGACATGTTCTTCGAGCGCCATCCGAGCGGTCGCTACACCGTCGGCGACCGCACCCCCGGCCTCGTCCTCGGTGACGACGGGTCGCTCGAGATCGTGCTGTCCCACGACGAACCGCCCGCCGCGCCCGGCGACCCTCCCGTCAACTGGCTGCCCGTCCCCGAGGGCCGGTTCGTGCTGATGCTGCGCCTCTACCTGCCGGGCCAGGCGATCCTGGCGGGGGAGTACGACTACCCGGCGATCGAACGGGTGGACGACGACGCCCCGGCCTGACGCCGGACCTCGCTGTGCGAGGCTGTGGCGATGGACGTGCCCGGGGCGCAGCCGGACCGGCTGACGGCGGTGCTGGCCGCCATCGACGCCGCCAACGCGGACGATCCCCACACGATCGTGATCGACGGTGTCGAGCGACCCAAGGAGCAGGCGCACGCCGAGCTGATGACCCGCTGGGTGCGCACGCTGTCGCCCGACTGCAGCGACGCGCAGCTCATCGCCGCCCGGGCCCACCACCTGCGGCGCTGGGCGATCCCGCGGAGCGACCATCCGCCCGGGCGGGCCGGGTACCTGCGATGGCGCGCCGCCCTACGTCGCCGGCACGTCGAGGACGTCGCGCGGATCATGGCGGACGCCGGCTACGGCGACGACGACATCGAGCGGGTCCAGGCGATCATGAGCAAGAAGGGCCTGGGCCGTGACCCCGAGGCGCAGGTGCACGAGGACGCCCTGTGCCTGGTGTTCCTCGACACCCAGCTCGACGCCGTCGCCGCGCAGATCGACGACGACGACAAGGTGGTCGAGATCCTGCGCAAGTCGGCGGCCAAGATGAGCCCGGACGGGCGCGCGGCCGCTGCCCGGCTGCAGCTCTCGCCCGAGGGCAAGCGGCTGCTGGCGCGGGCGCTCGGCGGTGATGGATGAGTCTCGGCGGGCGTCGCCACGCAGTAGCGTGACCCACTCCCGGCGACGGGCCCGGGGAGGAGCGCGGAAGGACGAGCACGCGTGAGCGATGACGGCCACACAGGAGAGCTCGACGACGCACAGCCGTCGGACGACGCGCCGGGGCACGAGCGGCCGCCCGCACCGCCGCCTCCGCCCGGCGCCCTCTCGTCCGTCGCCTCGGCGGGCACGCCCTCGCCCGGTGCCGGCGTCCCGCCGCCCCCGCCTGGCGTGGTGCCACCCTCGCCTCCCGGCGCCGGCTCGTCGCCGGTGCCGCCCCGCCCTGCACCACCGTTCGCCCCGGTCGTGGGATCGCCTCGGCCGGCACCCCCGATCCCGCCGACGCCGCCCTCTGCGGGTGGCGTGCCCGGAGAGTCGCCGCTCGACCTCCCGGAATCCGATGCCCAGAGCGAGGCCGCGACCTCGGCAGGACCGGAGTCCGAGACGTCGCAGGGCAGCGACACCGACGATGCCCCGGCTCCTGCTGGTGCTGCCCGAGACGGGCAACCGTCGCAGCAAGGTGCCCACGATGCGCCCGCCATACCGACGTCCGCGCCCGGCGGCGAGGCCCTGGTCGCGCCGTCCGTCGAGCACGGTGGCGCCGAGCCGGCCGAGCCACCGTGGCAGCTCACCCCCACGCCGCCGTGGCCGCCCGCGCCACCGTCGCCGGCCGGCGGCGTGCCGGCGGCAGCGCCTCCAGGTCAGGCCGCGGCGCCGCCCGGGTCACCTGCACCCCCGCCCGCCTACCCGGCGGCGCCGCCTCCCGTGTCGCCGGGTTATCCCATGCCGCCTCCCGCTCCGGGGATGTCGCCCGCCGGGTACGCGCCGCCGGCACCTCCCGGTGCGGGCGCGCCGATGCCACCGGCCGGGGTCGGACCCGGCCCGGTGGTCGTCGACCCGCACGGGCTCGGCATGGCGGCCGCCCGCCTGGGCGGCGGCGCCCGCCGGGCGGGCAAGGTGGCGCTTGCGGTGCTGGCGAGCGTGCTCCACGAGGGCAACGTGGTGGCAGTTGTCGTCCAGGGCCGGTTCCGGGGCGTGCCCGGCGTCGCCGCGCTGGTCGAGGGCAGGGTCGTGCTGGCGAACGACCGCCAGTGGAAGCCCGACGTCGTCGAGTTGGCGGTCGACAGCAGCCTGGTCGTGCAGGGCTGG
>DASTFE010000321.1:0-14400 GCA_035708905.1 Acidimicrobiales bacterium
AACGCCGCCGGCGCCGGGCGCTGTTCCACTCGGCGCTCACGATCACCGTCCCCGAGGGCCGCTTCGTCGTCGAGATGGCCCCCGTCCCCGACGCCCACGGCGAGCGGCGCGGCGTCGTCGCCGAGGGCCCGGTCGGCACCAGGTGGGCCGGCCGCTTCCGGGTCTTCCGGTACGAGAACCGGTGCTGGCGCGACGGCGTCATCCCCGATGCGGCCGAGGCCGTCGCCACGGTGAGCATGCGGGTCGAGCCGGCCCGCGCCCGGTCCCTCCTCGACCTGGTGCGCCACGTGCCGACACCCGTGTGGGGGCGCGACGAGCTCGACGCCGGCGAGATGTGGAACTCGAACTCGGTCATCTCGTGGCTGCTGCGGCTCGGCGACCTCGACGCGGCGCCGATCCGGCCGCCACTGGGCGGTCGTGCTCCCGGCTGGGACGCGGGCCTGGTGGTCGCCGCCCGCGGCGGGGACCGGCGTGGGACGGGCGGCGACCGCCGATCCCGCGAGCGTGCCGCCGTGCCGTCGTAGCCCCCCGACCCGCGTGCTCCGCCGCCGCAGTGTCAGAGCAGGCGGCGCAGCATGTCGAGCAGCGAGATGCAGGCGAACTGGCGGACCCGCTCGCGGTCGCCGGGCAGCATGACCCTGGTGGTGACCGGGTCGGCGTCGCCCACGACCGCGCCCAGGTACACCGTGCCCGGCGGCTGACCCTCGAGCGTGTCGGGGCCGGCGACGCCGGTGACGCCCAGGCCCACGTCGGCGCCGAGCAGGTCGCGCACCCCCGTGGCCATCGCCGCGGCCGCCTCGGCCGACACCACCGGGCCCTCCGGCACGCCGAGCACCGAGAACTTCACGTCCGAGGCGTACGACACCACCCCGCCGCGGAACCAGTCGCTCGCCCCCGGGCCGTTGACGAGGCGCGAGGCCACCAGCCCGCCCGTCAGCGACTCGGCCACCGCCAGCGTGAGGCCGCGCTCGATCAGCCGGGCGGCCACCGCGTGCTCCATGGTCTCGTCGTCGACGCCGAACACGATGTCGCCGACGAGGTCGCGCACGATCTTGTCCTCGGCCTCGATGAACTGGGCGGCGGTCGCCTCGTCGTCGGCCTTGACCGTGATGCGCACCTTGAGGCCCTCGATGCCGCTGGCGAGGAACGCCAGGGTCGGCGCGCCCGGACCCGCGGCGTCGAGCTCGCGCATGTGGTCGGCCAGCCGCTCGGCCAGGCCTGATTCGCTGTCGCCCCAGGTGCGCAGCGTCCGGGACCGGATCACCGACACGCTGTCGGACCGCCGGGCCAGGTCGGGCAGCACGGCGCCGAGCACGATCTCGTGCAGCTCGTAGGGCACGCCCGGGACCGCGTAGATCACCTTGTCACCCATCGGGCAGATCAGCCCCGGGGCCGTGCCCGGCTGGGGATCGGCGATGGCGGTCGCTCCCTGGGGCACCAGCGCCTGGCGCATGTTGTTGGGCGGCATGCGCCGGCCCCGGGCGGCGAAGCGCTCGAGGATGCGGTCGGCGACGTCGTCGTCGGTGACGAGCGGCACGCCCATGACGGCGGCGATGGCGTCGCGGGTGATGTCGTCCTGGGTGGGGCCCAGCCCGCCGCACACGATCACGGCGTCGGACCGCGACAGCGCCAGTTCGAGCGCGCCGACGATCCGCTCGAGGTTGTCGCCCACCGTCTGGCCGTGGGTGCGGTCGACGCCCGCGAGCGCGAGCTGCTCGCCCAGCCACGCCGAGTTCGTGTCGACGATCTGGCCCAGCAGCAGCTCGGTGCCGACGGCCACGATCTCACAACGCATCAGTGCTCATCCTCCTGGCCGGCGCCTCGGGCGGGCGACCGGCCTCGCTCGTACCGGCCCCCGGCGGCCGCGACCGCACGGCGGGCCGTGCGGTCAGGCCCGCACCCCGCCGGCGGCCGTGGACCGGCTGCCCTCGACGAGGTACTGGGCGCCGGTGACCAGGGTGAGCCCGACGGCTCCCCACAGCGCCGTGGTCGCCAGCCACCGGGGGCCGTCGTCGACAGCCGGCAGCAGGGCCAGGCCCACCGCCGCGGCCTGCACCACCGTCTTCACCTTGGCCCAGAACGTGGCCGGCACGGCCAGCCCCCGCCGGCCCCAGTACGAGCGGAACCCCGAGATGACGAGCTCGCGCCCGGTGATCAGCGCCACCGGCAGCCACGCGAAGCTGCCCGCCGCCACGAGGGCCCACATCGCCCCGAGCACGAGCGCCTTGTCGGCCAGGGGGTCGAGGAAGGCGCCCGACCGGGTGGTGCCGTGGCGGCGGGCCAGGTAGCCGTCGACGCCGTCGGTGGAGGCCAGCACGATCCACAGCGCGAGCGCGGCGTACGACGGGCCGAGGGCCACGATGAGCAGCCACAGCGGCGGGGCGGACACCAGCCGCGCCATCGTGACCGCGTTGGCGGGGGTGGCCAGCGCCGACGGACCGAACGACGTCGCCACCGGGCCCTCCTCAGACCGGGACGGCATCGAGGTCGGGGCCCGCGGCGCCGTCGACGCGGACCTTGGCGAGGTCGCCCACGGCGAGCGTCTCCGGCACGTTGACGACGCCGTCGATCTCGGGCGCCTCGCGGTGGCTGCGGGCCACGCCGGGCTCGTCGACCAGCACCTCGACCACCGCGCCCACCAGGGCGTCGCGCCGGCGGGCGGTGATGCCGTCCTGCAGCTCGCGCAGCTCGGCCAGCCTGTCGGCGACGAGGCCGGGCTCGACCTGGCCGTCGAGGCCGGCGGCGTAGGTGCCGTCCTCCGCGCTGTAGGCGAAGAACCCGGCCCAGTCGAGCTGGGCCTCGCCGACGAAGCGCAGCAGGTCGTCGTGGTCGTCCTCGGTCTCGCCGGGATAGCCGACGATGAAGCTCGACCGGAAGGCGGCGTCGGGCTCGCGGGCCCGGATGGCGCGGATCCGCCGGAGGAACCGCTCGCCGTCGCCCCAGCGGCGCATGCGGCGCAGCAGCCGCCCGGCGCTGTGCTGCAGCGACAGGTCGAAGTAGGGCACGCCCGTCGCGCAGATGGCGTCGATCAGCCCGGCAGTGAGGTCGGACGGGTAGAGGTACAGCAGGCGCACCCGGTCGACCCGCCGGGCCAGCGCCTCGACCAGCGGCACGATGCGCCGCTCGCCCCGGCCCTGGTCGCGACCATAGGCGGCGAGGTCCTGGGCGACGAGCACCACCTCGCGCACCCCCGACGCCACCAGGGCGTCGACCTCGTCGACGACGGCGGCGAACGGACGGCTGCGCTGCTTGCCCCGGAACGAGGGGATGGCGCAGAACCCGCAGGCCCGGTCGCAGCCCTCGGCGACCTTGACGTAGGCCCACGGGGCGCGGGCCGGCGGGCGGGGCAGCTCGAGCAGGTCGAGGCTCGGCACCGCGGCCCGCGACCGGGTCGGACCGAGCGTGACCGGCACGCCGAAGCCGGCGACCGCGTCGGCTTCGGGCAGGGCCTCGGCCAGGTCGGCGCCGTAGCGCTCGGCGAGGCACCCGGTGACCACCAGCTCGGAGCCGGCGGCCTTGCGGTCGGCGAGGTCGAGGATGACGTCGATCGACTCGCGGCGAGCCTCGTCGACGAAGGCGCAGGTGTTGACCACCACGAGGTCGGCACGCTCGGGCGCGGCGGCGGGGACCAGCCCGTCCGCGACCATCGTCCCGGTGAGCTTGTCCGAGTCGACCTGGTTCTTCGGACAGCCCAGCGTCTCGATCCAGAACGAGCGGGACATCGGAGCAAGGCTACTTGCCGCCGCCCCCGGCCTGGCCATCGAGGGCGGTGGCCCGCTCCCGGCCGGTGGCGACCGCGTCGGCGCGACTAGGGGACGACCCAGCCCGACTTCACGGGGCGCGCGCCGTCCACCACGACGCAGAACGGCCGCCGGGGCAGCTCGTCGACGCGGAACGTGCCGTCGTCGTCGCTCTCACCGTCCCAGCGACCCTCCGGCCAGGCGAGCACGACCACGACGCGACCGGGCGGCTCGATGCGGCCCAGCAGGCGCAGCTTGTCGGCCCCCACGTCGAGCTCGAGGGCGAGGGCGACGTCGCCGGCCACGTAGCGCACCTCGCGCACCTCGGTGCCCGGCAGGCCCTGGTCGTGCGCGCGCCGGCCCCGCAGCCCGCGGGAGTCGTACTCGAGCCGGGCGGGGGCGGCGTCGACCGCCGCCCACGCGAAGGCGTCGGTCGCGGCGTCGCGCCAGGCCTCCGGCACGGGGTCGACGAGCCCGAGCGCCCGGCGCAGATCGGCGGCGAGCGCGTCGCCACGAGGCCACGGTGCGGCGGTGTCTGTCATGGTCGGCGTCCTCCGGTGTCCCCACCCACCGAGGTCACAGAGCCGGCGGCGGCCCCCGTGATACGTCCCGGTCCCCGGAATCAGTCCAGCAGCCTCCGGAGCTGCTCGAGGCAGCGGCCCCGGGTGGGGCCGATGCTGCCGACCGGCATGTCGAGGGCGGCGGCGATCTCGTCGTAGCTCGGGGGCGGATCGCTGGCCATGAGCCGCAGCAGCCGCTGGCAGCGGTCGCCCAGGCGGTCGAAGGCCGCCAGCAGCGCCCGGTCGCGCTCGTAGACCAGCAGGCCGGCGTCGATGCCGGCGTCGCGGCCGTCGATCAGGTCGAGGTCGCCGTCCTCGCCCGTGAGCACCACCCGCCCGGAGGCCCGCACCACCCGAAGGCACTCGTTGCGGGTGGTGGCGGCGATCCACCCGCCCACCGCCGCCGGCGTGCGGATCCGGTCGAGGTGCTCGACCAGCCGCAGCCAGACGACCTGGTTGACATCGGCCGCGTCGTCGACCCCGAGCCGCCAGCCGCGGCAGATGGCATGGACCATGCCGAGGTACCGGCCGACCAGGTCGTCCCACGCCCCCTGGTCGCCTGCGCGCGCCCGGGTGACGAGGTCCGCGACCGACGTCAGCTCCACGCCAGGATCCTACGCTCAGCGGCGAGGCCGTCACGCGACGATCTGCGGATGCGGGGCCCGGTGGGACGGTCGCCGCTCTGACCGTCCCACCGGCGGCGCGACCAGGGCTACTCGGTGCCGATGGCGTCGAGGACGTTCATGCGGCTGGCCCGCCAGGCGGGGATCAGCGCGGCCACCATGCCGAGGAAGCCGGCCACCAGGGTGATGACCGCCAGCGTGCCCACAGGTATGCGGAAGACTCCGAAGCCCTCGTCGCGCAGCGCCCGCACGATGCCCCAGCCGCCGGCCAGCCCGAACGCCAGGCCCATGAGCGTGCCGAACAGCGAGATGATCACCGACTCCCACCGGATCGCGGCGCGGAGCTGGCGGCGCCGCATGCCGACGGCCCGCAGAAGGCCCAGCTCGCGGGTGCGCTCGATGACCGACAGGGCGATGGTGTTGGCGATGCCAAGCAGGGCGATGATCACCGCGATCACCAGCAGGCCGATGACCAGGTTGAGCACGATGTCGAGCTGGGCGCCGATGGTGTCCTTGTACTCGTCGACGCTCTGCACCTCGGCGGTGGCGAAGGGCTCGACCACCCGCTCGATCTCGGGCTGGGCCTCGGCCACCGACACGCCCTCGGCGAGCTGCACGAACACCTGGTTGTCGGTCGAGGTGGGCACCGCAGCCGTCATGTCGTCGAGGCCCACCACGTACGCCCCGATGCCGCCCGCGGCGGTCGAGTCGTCGTAGATGCCGCTGACGGTGGCCACCCGCTCGTCGCCGGGTCGGCGGTCGTCGAGGAACGAGATCTCGATGGTGTCGCCCAGCGCCAGCCCAGCGCTGCGCGCCTCGTCCTCGGTGATGACCAGGTCGCCCCGGCCGAGCGCGGCGGTGCCCTCGACGATCTGCAGGTCGAGCATCGCGAACCCGTCGCCGGTGGCCGCGGCGACGGCCGTCTGGTCGCCGTCGACGACCGCCGGTGACCAGCGCATGGGGGCCACGACCGCCACTTCGGGGATCTCGGCGATCTGCTCGGCCACGTCGGGCGGCAGGCCCACCATGCCGAAGGTGCCGGAGTCGACCACGAAGTCGCCGGCGAAGCTCTCGTCGAGCGCCCGGTCGATCGACGCCCGGATCGACGAGTTGATGACCAGGATGAACGCCACCAGCCCCACGCCGATCATCAGTGCCTGGGCGGTGGCCGAGGTTCGCTTGGGATTGCGGCCGGCGTTCTCGCGGGCCAGCGTGCCGGCCACGCCGCGCACGCGCGCCAGCGGGGTGCCGACCAGGCGGCTCACCGGTCGGGCCAGGCCCGGGCTGACCAGCAGCAGGCCGAGGAACAGCAGCCCGGCGCCCAGGCCCACGACGGGCAGCTCGCCGTCCAGCGCCCCGGACACGAGCGCCGCGCCGCCGGCGACGAGTACGAGCAGACCGACGGCGACGCGGACGCGCGAGCGGCCGGTGGTGTCGATCGCCACGTCGCGCATGGCCGCCAGCGGCGGCACCCGCGACGCCCGCCAGGCGGGCACGAGGGCCGACAGCACGGTCACGATCAGCCCGGTGAGGATGGCGGTGGCCACCGCGGTCGGCAGCACGGCCAGCGCCCCCGGCGGCAGCTGGAGCAGCGAGCCCAGCACCGACGCCAGCCCCAGGCCGGCGAGGAAGCCGAGCACCGATCCGGCCAGCCCGATCACGATCGCCTCGACGACGACCGCCCGGCGCACCTGACGCCGGCGGGCGCCGATGGCCCGCAACAGCGCCATCTCGCGGGTGCGCTGGGCCACGATGATCGAGAACGAGTTGTAGATCACGAACGTGCCGACGAACACCGCGATGACGGCGAAGACGAGGAAGAACTGGGTGAGGAACCCGAGCTGCTCCTTGATGTCGTTCTGCGTCTCCTCGGTGATCTCGTCGCCGCTGAGCACCTCGACCCCGGCGGTGCCCGACGCCTCGAGGGTGCCGGCGATCGACGAGGCGACCTCGTCCTGCGACACACCGTCCTCCGCCACGACGGAGATGGCGCCGAAGCGGCCCTCCTCGGCCAGCAGGCGCTGGGCCTCGTCGAGGGTCCACATCACGTAGGTGGCGCCCCCCGGGCTGTCGGTGGTGCCGAACCGGGCGATGCCCACCACCTCGTACTCGTCGGACAGGTCGCGGGTCTGCACGGTCACCGTGTCGCCGACCCCGAAGCCGGTGTCCTTCGCGGTACCGCGGTCGATGACGATCTCGTCCGGGGCCCGGGGGGCGCGCCCGTCGGTCAGGTCGAAGGGGTTGAGAGCATCGACGTCGGACCAGTTGCCGCCGATCGTCGGGGCACCCATGAGGGGGTCGCCGACCGGCTCGCCGTCCTGGTCGATGACCCGGGCGTAGCCACCGACGCTGCCGTCGGCCGCCGCCACGCCGTCGGCGTCGCGCACCTCGTCGAGCACCTCGGCGTCGACGAGCGCCCGCATCTCGCCCCAGTCGCTGTCGATCGTCTCGTCCGAGCGCACGACGGCGTCGGTGTCGCGGAAGATGTCCGCGAACAGGTCGTCGAACGCCCGGTTCATCGTGTCGGTGAGCACCAGCACCCCGCCGACGAAGGCCACGCCGAAGGCGACAGCGGCGAAGGTGAGGAGCAGCCGGACCTTGTGGACCAGCAGGCCCCGCAGGGCGACCTTGAGCACGGCCCCTACTCCCCGAACTTCTTGAGGCGGTCGAGCACGCGCTCCGCGGTCGGCTCGTCCATGGTGTCGACGATGCGCCCGTCGTTCAGGAACAGCGCCGTGTCCGCGTAGGAGGCGGCCACCGGATCGTGGGTGACCATCACGATGGTCTGGCCCATCTCGCGCACCGCCCGGCGCATGAACTCGAGGATCTCGGTGCCCGACCGGGAGTCGAGGTTGCCCGTCGGCTCGTCGGCGAAGATGATCTCGGGCCGGCTGGCCAGGGCGCGCGCCACCGCGACCCGCTGCTGCTGCCCGCCCGACAGCTCGCTGGGCCGGTGGTCCAACCGGTCGGCCAGCCCGGTGGTCTTCACCACCAGGTCGAGCCACGACTGGTCGGGCTTGCGGCCGGCGAGCGTGAGGGGCAGCACGATGTTCTCGATCGCGGAGAGGGTGGGCACCAGGTTGTAGGCCTGGAACACGAAGCCGATGCGGTCGCGCCGCAGCAGGGTGAGCTGGTCCTCGGAGAGCTGGCCCAGGTCCTGCCCGCCGAGGAACACCTGCCCGGAGGTGAGGGAGTCGAGGCCGGCCATGCAGTGCATGAGCGTCGACTTGCCCGAGCCGGACGGCCCCATGATCGCCGTGTACCGGCCCTGCGGGATCTCGACCGACACCGCGTCGAGGGCGACGACCGCGGTGTGGCCGGCGCCGTAGACCTTGGTGGCATCGAGGGCCCGGGCGGCCGGGACGGGCGCGGTGTCGGTGCCGGCCGGGCCGGCGCGCCCGTCGAGGAGGGGGGAATCCGCCGTGTCGTCCATGCCGGGCGACGGTAGGCGGTGGCGCACGCGTTGTCGTCACCATTGCGGCCGGTCACGTGTCCTCCCCGAGGACGACGCGCGGGCGCGCCGGCGGCCGTGACCTCAGCGCCCGGGGACGACCAGGCCCGACTCGTAGGCGAGCACGACGGCCCGGACGCGGTCGCGGAGCCCCAGCTTGGCGAGGATGCGCCCGACGTGGGTCTTGACCGTCGTCTCGCCCAGCACCAGCTCGGCGGCGATCTCGGCGTTGGACAGCCCGCGGGCGACCAGGCCGAGCACCTCGCGCTCGCGGTCGGTCAGGGTGTCCAGCTCGGGCGGCGGCGACGGCCGGGCCGGCACCCGCGACAGCTCGGCGATGAGGCGGCGGGTGACGGTCGGGGCCAGCAGCGCATCGCCGGCCGCCACCACCCGGATGGCCCGGACCAGGTCCTCGGGGGGCGTGTCCTTGAGCAGGAAGCCGCTGGCCCCGTTGCGCAGCGCCGCGTACACGTGATCGTCGAGGTCGAAGGTGGTGAGCATGAGCACCCGCACGGGCGCGGGGGGCGTCGCCGCCGGACCGACGAGCCGCCCGGTCGCCTCGATGCCGTCGAGGTTGGGCATCCGCACGTCCATCAGCACCACGTCGGGCGCGTGGCGGCGGGCCAGGTCGACCGCCTGGTGCCCGTCGCCCGCCTGCCCCACCACCTCGATGTCGTCCTCGGTGGCGAGGATCAGGGCGAAGCCGGTGCGCACCAGCTCCTGGTCGTCGGCGACGAGCACCCGGATGGGCCGGTCCATCAACCCACCGGGCCGGCGGCGACCGCGGCGTCGTCGAGCGGCAGGCGTACCCGCACGCGGAAGCCGCCCCCCGGGTGCGGGCCGGCGGCGAGGTCGCCGCCGTAGACGGCCACCCGCTCCTGCATGCCCAGCAGGCCGTGGCCTGCCCCGCCGCCGTCGAACCCGAGGCCGCGGCCGTCGTCGGTGACCGCCACCGTGAGGGCGTCGTCGTGGTAGGCCACGACCACCTCGGCCGTGGCCGGACCGGCGTGCTTCATGGTGTTGGTCAGCGCCTCCTGGATGATGCGGTAGGCGGTCAGCTCGATGCCCACCGGCAGGGGGCGCACCTCGCCGTCGGTGCGCACCCGCACGTCGAGGCCCGCCTCGCGGCACTTGGTCACCACGGTCGTCACCTCGGCCAGGCCGGGTTGGGGCGCCCGCACCGGCCGCGCCTCGACGTCGCCGGCGCCCGAGCCCTCGTCGGCGCGCAGCACGCCGAGCACCCGGCGCATCTCGTGCAGGGCGGCCCGGCCGGTGGCCTCGACCTGGCCGGCCGCGTCGGCCGCCGTCACCGGGTCGCGCCCGGCCATGCGCCGGGCCACGCCGGCCTGCACCACCATGACGCTGACGCTGTGGGCCACGATGTCGTGCATCTCGCGGGCGATGCGCGACCGCTCCTCGCGCACCGCCACCTGCGCCTGCTCGTCGCGCTCGCGCTCGGCGCGCGTGGCTCGCTTCTCGACCACCGCGAGCTGCAGGCGGCGCATGCGCCGGCTGTCGCCCCACACCCACACCGCCGTGAAGATGACCACGGCCACCGCCAGGTCGCCCGGCGAGTCGAAGTTCGGGTCGTCGGTCAGCGCGATGCCCAGCGGCTGCAGGGCCAGCATCACGGCCAGGCTCCAGCGGGCCGCCCGGGTCGATCCGTAGGCCGCCACCGAGTACAGGGCCGCCAGCGTGGCGACGAACGGCCCGGCGCCCGGGAACAGGTGAATGCCGTGCACCGTCAGCACCGCACCGGCCACGACCAGCGACACCACCGGGTGGGCGCGGCGCCACGCGAGCGCCGCCGCGGCCACCAGCGCCAGCCCGACACTGAAGGCGTTGCCGTCGCGGTAGCCGACGACCTGATCGTTCACCACCAGCTCGGTCGCCACCCCCACCCCGGCCACCGCGACGACCAGCAGCGCGTCGAACACGGTGGGGTGCGGGTCGCGCACCCGCTCGTACAGCGCACCGAGGCGGGCCATGCCCCCAGACGGTACCGGTGCGGGTGGCGCCGGGGATCGTGCTCGGCGACGATCGCCCGTCGTCCCCGAGGACGACCCGCGCCCTGCGACGAGGCCGGCGGCGGCTACTCGCGGCCCTCGACCAGCTCGTCGAGCTCGTCGACGGTCATGAGCACGGCCCGGGCCTTGGACCCCTCCGACGGCCCCACCACGCCGCGCTGCTCGAGCAGGTCCATCAACCGGCCGGCCCGGGCGAAGCCCACCCGCAGCTTGCGCTGGAGCATCGAGGTCGACCCCAGCTGGCTGCGCACGACCAGCTCCATCGCCTGCCACAGCAGGTCGTCATCGTCGTCGCCGCCACCGCCGCCGCCGGCCGACGTGCCGCCGAGGCCGTCGTCGTCGCTGCCCTGCACCGAGTCGTCGAAGCTGACGTCGGGCGCCTGGCGCTTCCACACCGAGGCGATCTTGCGCACCTCGTCCTCGGTCACCCACGCGCCCTGGATGCGGCGGGCCACCGACGAGCCGCCGTCGAGCACGAGCATGTCGCCCTTGCCGATCAGCCGCTCGGCGCCGGCCTGGTCGAGGATCACCCGGCTGTCGGTGACCGACGAGACGGCGAAGGCGATGCGGGCCGGCACGTTGGCCTTGATGAGACCGGTGATGACGTTGACCGACGGGCGCTGCGTGGCGATGACCAGGTGGATGCCCACGGCCCGCGCCATCTGGGCCAGGCGGGCGATCGACTCCTCGACGTCGCGCGCCGCCACCATCATCAGGTCGGCCAGCTCGTCGATCACCACCAGGATGAACGGCAGGCGCGGGTACGACGGCGGCGACCCCTCGGTGCCGGCGTCGTCGTCGGCCGGGGCGGCCAGCGTCGACGACGACTCGTCGACCAGCTCGCCCTTGTCGACCGCGGCGTTGTAGCCCGTGATGTCGCGGAAGCCGACCTCGGCCAGCAGGTCGTAGCGCCGCTCCATCTCCTTCACCGCCCAGCCCAGCGCGTTGGCCGCCTTCTTGGGGTTGGTGACCACCTGGGTGAGCAGGTGCGGCAGCCGGTCGTACTGGCCCATCTCGACGCGCTTGGGGTCGACCAGGATCATGCGCACCTGGTCGGGCGTCGACCGCATCAGGATCGAGGCGAGCAGCGAGTTGAGGCAGCTCGACTTGCCCGCCCCGGTGGCCCCGGCGATGAGCACGTGGGGCATCGCCGCCAGGTTCATCATGATCGAGCGACCGTTGATGTCGCGCCCGATCGCCACCTCGAGCGGGTGGGTGGCCCGGCGGGCCTCCTCGCTGATCAGGATGTCGCCCAGCGCCACGATCTGGCGGCGGGCGTTGGGCACCTCGACGCCGATGGCCTGCTTGCCCGGGATGGGGGCCAGGATGCGCACGTCGGGCGTGGCCATCGCGTAGGCGATGTCCTTGTGCAGGCTGGTGACCCGGTTGACCTTGACGCCCGGGCCCAGCTCGAGCTCGTAGCGGGTGACCGTGGGGCCCACCACCATGCCCACCAGGCGGGTCTCGACGCCGTGGTCGGCCAGCGCCTTCTCGAGCGTGCGGCCGGTGTCCTCGATCATCTTGCGGTCGACCTGGTGCGAGCCGGTGCGATCGAGCAGCGTGATCGGGGGCAGCTTCCAGGGCGAGCCCTTGGCCGCGGCCCCGAGGGCGATCTCGAGCTGCTCGGGCTCGACGGCGTCGGGCTCGGGCGCGACGAACGCGGGCGCCTTGCGCCGCCGGCGGGTGGCGGGCGCGGCACCGGACGCGCCCTCGGCGCCGGCGGCGGCCGCGTCACCGTCGTCGGGTGGCTCGACCAGGGTGTCGTCGTCGGGCACCAGGTCGGGGTCGATGACGTCGCCGCGGGCGGCGGGGTCGTCGTACGGCAGCCGGAACAGCGTGGCCAGACGCTGGTTGAGGCCCGAGGTCAGCGGGCGCACGCCGGCGACGGTGCGGTCGGCGGCGTCGCGCAGGGGCGTGCGGGTGAGCACCACGAGGCCGGCGACGGCGACGAGCACCAGCACCGCGACCGATCCCCCGGTGCCGAGCAGGCTGCGCAGCGGCGCGCCGACGGCCGCCCCGAACCAGCCGCCCGCCTCACGCAGGTCGTCGACCGGGTCGCTGAACGCTGGGCTGCCGCCGGCGAGGTGGAGCAGCCCGCCGGCGGCGACGACCAGCAGCGTGGTCCCCACCCCGACGTGGGCGGCCACCGGCGGGCGGTCGTCGTCGGCCGCGGCCGCCTCGGGGGTGGTGCTGTCGCCGGCGGTGCCCCCGGATGGCCGGCGGAGGACGAGCGCGATACCGCCCACGAGCAGCCCGGCCGGCAACGCGAAGCGCAGCAACCCGAGGCCGGTGGCGGCGAGGTCGGCGAGGCCGCGGCCCGCCGGCCCACCGCCCCGGGCGTGGACGCCGGCGCCGGTGACGAGCGCAGCCGCCACCAGGAACAGGCCGGTCACGTCGTCGGCGTGGCGGCCCAGCACGCGCGACGACGAGCGCAGCGCCCGCGCGGTGAGGCCAGGCCCCTGCGTGCCCCGCGCCGGCGATCGGCGATCGCCGCGGTTGCGCGACGTGCCGGACCGGCCGGTGCTGCGGCCGGACGACCGTCCCCTGCCCGGCGAGCGGGACGACCCGCCGGAACGGGAGCGCGACTGCGAGCGGGAGCCCTGGCGCGTCGTCACAACGGCCCCAACGGTACCAGCAGCAACAGAAGCAACATCAGCATCAGGAGCCCCGGCCGGCACGGCGCGGCGCGGAGCGCACCGTCCGATGATGGCCGACCGGCCCCGACCGGTGGGCGATGGGCCGGTTGCGCGAGGCTCGCCCTGATGACCGTCGTCGCCATCGTCACGGGGCTGGCGCTGCTGGCCTGGGCGCCCGGCCGGTTCGTCGGCGGCGCCGCCGAGCTGGCCGAGCGCTGGCGCGTGTCGCCCGTCCTCATTGGCGCGCTGGTCATCGGGCTGGGCACCAGCGCCCCCGAGATGCTGGTCAGCGGGCTCGCGGCCCTGCAGGGCGATCCGGCGGTCGGTGCCGGCAACATCGTCGGGTCGAACATCGCCAACCTCGGCCTGATCCTCGGCGTCGCCGGGCTCGTCGGCAGCATCAGCGTCACCGACGCGACGCTGCGCACCGAGGTGCCGCTGGTCGCCGCCGCCACCGTCGCCTTCGCCCTCGCCGTGCAGGGCGGCGTCTCGGTGGGCGAGGGCCTCGCCCTCCTCGCCGGCCTGGCGGGGGCGCTCGCCGTGATCGTCCGCCGGTCGCAGGCAGCGGGCGCGGCGGGCACCGACCTCGAGGAGGACGTCGAGGAGTTCCTGGCCCACAGATCCCTCGGCACCGGGCGGCTGGTCGCCGCCCTGGCCCTCGGGTTGGGCGGGATCATCGGCGGCGCCCAGGCCCTCGTGTGGGGCGCCATCGAGGTGGCGGACGCGCTCGACCTGTCCGGCGGGTTCGTGGGCATGACGCTGGTGGCGGTGGGCACCTCCATCCCCGAGCTGGTCACCGCCGTCGCCGCCGTGCGCGCCGGCGAGGACGAGCTGGTCGTCGGCAACGTGCTCGGGTCGAACCTGTTCAACTGCCTGGCGGTCGGCGCGGTCGTCGGGCTCGCCGGCGCCGGGCCGCTGGACGACACGACGCTCACCACGGGCGGCGTGGCGCTGATGCTGGGGGTCACCGCGGTCGCCGCCGCCGCGCTGGCCATCGGCCGGCGCGTCACCCGGCTCGAGGCCGCCGGCCTGCTCGCGACCTACCTGGTCGTCATGCCGCTGCTGGCCCGATGAGCGGTGCCGCCGGATGGGCGTGGTCGCGGCAGACTGGCCGGATGACCGCACGCCTCCCCGCCGCGCCGGCCGCGGCCGCCGCCACGTGACCGCGCCGCGCGGGACCGCCGTCGTCACCGGCGCCAGCTCGGGCATCGGCGCCGCGACCGCCCGGGCGCTGGCCGCCGACGGCTGGGAGGTCGTGGTGGGCGCCCGCCGGCTCGACCGGCTCGAGGCGCTCGCCGCCGAGATCGGCGCCCGGGCGCACCCCCTCGACGTCACCGACGCCGCCTCGGTGGACGCGTTCGTC
>DASTFE010000322.1:0-2900 GCA_035708905.1 Acidimicrobiales bacterium
GCCTCGGGGCCGCCTGCCCCCGGAACCTGCTCGCGTCCCGGTTCCGCGACCTGACCGTGGTGGCGCCCCCGGTCGTCCCGCCGGGCGACGGGCGCGAGCTGGGGGTGCGCATCAGCGGCCTGCGGGTGGCGGGCGCCGACCGGGGCCGCAACGCGGTCTACGCCACCGGGGTGCACCTGCCCGAGCGGGGCGGGGCCGACGAGCCCGAGTTCCGCTGGACCGCCGGCAAGGCCGTGATCAGGGTGCCGGTCGACGCGGTGTCGGCCGCCGAGCCCGGCGAGGCCGAGCGCGAGCCCGGTGCCCTCGTGGCCGAGGTGCGGGTGGCGGCCGACCGTCCCGTCGTCGCCACCCTCGACGGCGGTGGCGAGGCCGTCGAGGTCCAGGTCGACCGCACCCCCCGCTGGGTGGCGGTGCCGCTCGTCGGTCCCGCCTACGACGTGGTCAACAACGTGGGCTCCGACCTGGTCGACGGCAGCTGGGGCGGCGACCGCGGGTTCCTCGAGCCCGACAGCGGCCAGTTCGACGAACCCCGCGACGTGTTCGCCTGGTGCGGGGCCGGCGTGCTGTTCCGGCCCGCGTACCTCCGCGAGGTCGGCCTCTTCGACGAGCGGTTCTTCATGTACTACGAGGACACCGACCTGTCCTGGCGGGGCCGGGCCCGGGGCTGGCGCTACCGTTACGTGCCCGGCGCGGTCCTCCGCCACGTCCACGCGGCCACCAGCGTCGAGGGCTCCCCCTTGTTCCACCACTACGTCGAGCGCAACCGCCTCGTGATGCTCACCAAGAACGCCCCCTGGCGCCTCGCCGCCGGCGCCGCTGCCCGCTTCGTGCTGTCGACCGCGTCGTACGCCCGGCGCGACGTCGTGCGGCCCGTGCTGCGGGGCCGGCGACCCGCGACCGGCCTCGTCAAGGCCCGGGCCCGCTCGTTCGCCGGCTACCTGCGGATGCTGCCCGAGGTGCTGCCCGAGCGGCGGCGGCTGCGGGCGGCGCAGGTCGTGCCCGACGAGGCGATCACCGGGTGGTCCGTCTCCCGATGAGGGCAGGCGTCTACAACCGCTACTGGTCCACCGGTGGCGGCGCCGAGAAGTACGGCGCGGCCATCGCCCAGCTGCTGGCTCGCGACTTCGAGGTCGATCTGCTCAGCCACGACCCGGTCGACGTCGGCTGGCTGGCCGACCGGCTGCAGGTCGACCTGTCGCACGTCAAGGTGCGCGAGCTCGACGACCGGTCCGGGGCCGTCACGGTGGCCAGCGCGGACTACGACCTGTTCTCGAACGTCTCGTTCATGAGCCACGACCGGGCGGCGACCCGCCGCAGCTTCTACGTCGTGCACTTCCCCACGCCGACCAGCGCCAACCTGGGCCCGGCCCGGCGCTTCGTCGTCGACCACCTCGGGTCGATCCGCAGCTCGGCCATGGTCGAGATGGAGTGGGGCACCGGCTTCTACCACCGCGAGGCCGGGCGCCGGGGCCCGATCTGGACCAACGGGTCGGCCTCGCTCCGGTTCGTCACCCCGCCCGACCAGCCGCTGCCCGTCAACCTGGTGTTCGGCTACCAGCGGCCCCCCGGCCTGCCGCCGGCCCAGGTGCGGGTCGACGTCGACGGCCGCCCGGCGCACGAGCTCACACTGGGCACGCCGCCCACGCGCGCTCACGCGCTGCGCGGCCACCACGTGCGGCTGCACGTGGTCAGCCCCGCCGAAGGCGTGCCGGTCGAGATGCGCATCGTGTCCGACACGTTCGTGCCGTCGACCGTGCTGGGCGGCGCCGACCACCGCACCTTGGGCGTGCCGCTGCTCAGCCTGCACGTCGGCGTCGGTGCCGCCAGCCACCTGGCCCGCTGGTTCCCGGTGCTGCTGACCCCGCCGACGTCCAGCGCCTGGACGCGCTCGTACGGGGCGATCGCCGCCAACTCGCGCTTCACCCGGCACTGGATCGACCGCTGGTGGCAGGCCGACAGCGAGCTGCTCTACCCGCCGGTCACCATGCAGCCGGCGGGCGCCAAGCAGCCCGTCATCCTGAACGTGGGGCGGTTCTTCCCCGCCGACGGCGGGCACTCGAAGAAGCAGCTCGAGCTGGTGCGGGCGTTCCGCGCCCTGTGCGACCAGGGAGTGCGCGGCTGGACGCTGCACCTCGTCGGCGGGTGCGCCGCCGACGGCGAGGGGTACGTCGCCGACGTGCGCGCGCTCAGCCGGGGGTACCCGATCGAGACGCACGTCAACGTGCCGGGCGACGAGCTGCAGCGGCTGTACGGCGCGGCCAGCATCTACTGGCACGCGTCCGGACTGGGCGAGAACCCCGAGCGGCGCCCCGACCGGCTCGAGCACTTCGGCATCACCACCGTCGAGGCGATGTCGGCGGGCGCGGTGCCGGTCGTGATCGGGCTGGCGGGTCAGCTCGAGACCGTCCGCCACGGCGTCGACGGGTTCCACTTCCGCACCCTCGACGGCCTCACCGGCCTCACGCGCATGCTCGTCGACGACGAGGGACTGCGCGAGCAGATGTCGCGCTCGGCGGCGCAGCGGGCCCGTGCCTTCGCCATGGACGCGTTCGAGCGCCGGCTGCACGGGCTCGTCGAGCGGGTCATGGCGCTGCCGCGTGCCGTCGACCTGCCGCCCGGTGCCCCGACCGACCGTTCGATCGCCGCCGCCGTGGACACGCCGTGAAGCTCATCATCCAGCTGCCGTGCCTCGACGAGGAGGACCAGCTCCCGATCACCCTCGGCGAGCTGCCCCGCGAGGTGCCCGGGTTCGACACCGTCGAGTGGCTCGTCATCGACGACGGCTCGACCGACGCCACGGTCGAGGTGGCTCGGGCCCACGGCGTCGACCACATCGTCAAGCTCACCAACAACAAGGGGCTGGCCACCGCGTTCCAGGCCGGGCTCGACGCGTCGCTCAA
>DASTFE010000323.1:0-18194 GCA_035708905.1 Acidimicrobiales bacterium
GCCCACTCGTCGTCGCTGAACGGCCGCAGCGGCGAGAACATCAGCCCGTGGCGGGCGCCCGCCACCGACTCGTGGCCGATGCCGAGGCGGTCGGCCAGTCCCTCGACCACGCCCTTGCCGGCCACGACCCCGATCGAGCCCGTGAGGGTCGCCGGCTCGGCCACGATCGCGTCGGCGCCCATGGCGACGAAGTAGCCGCCGGAGGCCGCCACGTCGCCCATCGAGGCCACGACCGGCGTCCCCGCCTCGCGGGTGACCACCACCTCGCGCCAGATGGCGTCCGAGGCGACGTACGACCCGCCACGGCTGTCGACCCGGAGCACGACGGCCGCGACGTCCCGGTCCGCGGCGGCGGCGCGCAGGGCGGCGCACACGGTGGCCGCGCCCGCGGTCATGCCGCCCAGCGGCCGGCGGCCGCTGCGGCCCAGGTGGATCGTGCCCGTGACGTCGACGACGGCGATGTGCGGGGGCCGGTCGCCGCGCCGCGGCCGAGCCCGTGCCGCCGACCGGGCGTAGCGGTCGACGAAGCAGAGCACAGAGCTCGCGCCGACCTCGTCGCGCACGGCGGCGTACACCTCGTCGCGGTAGCCCAGCCGGTCGACGAGGCCGGCGTCGAGCGCCTCGTCGGCGAACAGCGGGGCGCGGTCGACCAGCTCGCGCACCCCGCCGGCGTCGAGGCGGCGGCCGGCGGCGACCCCGGCGATGATCTGGTCGGTCAGCGAGGCCACGACCCGTTCGGTGGCCTCGCGGTGGGCGGGGGTGAAGGCGCGCTCGGTCACCAGGTTCGCCGCGCTCTTGTACTCGTGGCGCTGGGCGACCTGGGCCGTGACCCCCGCCTTGTCGAGCGCGTCCCGCAGGAACGGCACCTGGACGGCCACCCCCGTGAGGCACACGTCGCCCGACGGCTGGAGCCACACCTGGTTGCAGCCGGACGCCACGTAGTAGGCGGCGCTGCCCCGGTCGAGCTCGCCGAACGTCTCGGCCCAGGCGACCGTCAGCTTGCCGTGCCGCCCCAGCTCCTCGACGGCGCCCCGCAGCTCCTGCGCCCGGGCGAGGGCCAGCGGCGAGCGGGAGCCGCCCACCTTCACCACCAGCGCCCGCACCCGGGGGTCGGTCCCGGCCCGGCGCAGCCCGTCGAGCACCGCCCGCAGCGACGTCCGTCGCCGGGCGAGCACGGCGCTCACCGGGTCGTGCGGGACGCCGTCGACGAGCGGCTCGGTCAGGTCGAGCTCGAGGACGAGATCGCCGGTGCGGCGCCGCCTGGCCTCGTCGACGAGGTCGACGACGTCGCGGGAGGTCTGCCGTGCCCGGTCCAGCATGTACGCGAGGCTAGGGCGGCGCGTCCCGGGTGCGGGCGTTCGGCGCCCGATCGGGGCGTGCGCGTGCGGTCGGGGGGTCAGGCGCCCCCGCGCGTCCCCACCGGCGGACCACGGGCAGCAGCACGTCGGCCAGGGTGGGGGCGCCGGCGTCTGCGGACTCGTAGCGGGCGCGGCGTACCGGGTGCGGGATGGTGACGAGCCGGGCGATGTCGATGGGGGTGCCGACGACCACGGCGTCGCAGTCGGTCGCGGCAATGGTCGCCTGGAGGTCGGCGAGCTGGCCGTCGCCGTAGCCCATGGCCGGCAGGACCGCCCCGATGTGCGGGTAGCGGGCGTAGGTGTCGGCGATCGACCCGACGGCCGACCGGCGGGGATCGACCAGCTCGCCCGCCCCCGCGGCGCGAGCGGCCACGGTGCCCGCCCCGAACGGCATGCCGCCGTGGGTGATCGTGGGCCCGTCCTCGATCACCAGCACTCGGGCACCGTCGAGCGGCGTCCCGGGCTCGAGTGTGACCGGCGACGCGGTGCGCACGACCCGTGCGCCCGGGTTGACCGCCCGCACGTCGGCCAGCACCCGCGACACGTCGCCGGGCGGCGCGGCGTCCACCTTGTTGACCACCACGATGTCGGCGAGCCGCAGGTTCGCCTCGCCGGGATGGTGGGTGAGGCCGTCGCCGGGGCGCAGCGCGTCCGCCACGGTGACCATGACGTCGGGGCGGAAGAAGGGCATGTCGTTGTTGCCGCCGTCCCAGAGGATCACGTCGGCCTCGGCCTCGGCGGCGCGCAGGATCGCCTGGTAGTCGACCCCGGCGTACACGACGACGCCGAGGGCCGTGGCCGCCTCGTACTCCTCGCGCTCCTCGATGGTGGGGTGGGCGGCGTCGATGTCGGCCAGGCTCGCGAACCGCTGGACCGCCATCGCGTCGAGCCGCCCGTAGGGCATCGGGTGGCGCACGACGACGACGCGCCGTCCCTCGGCCAGCAGCAACCTGGCGATGGCGCGCGTGGTCTGCGACTTCCCGCAGCCGGTGCGGGTGGCCCCCACCGCGATCACTCGGGACGACGAGGCGAGCATGGTGGCAGCCGGGCCGAGCAGGCGGAAGTCGGCGCCGGTGGTCAGCACCAGGGATGCCCGGTGCATCACCTCGACGTGGGCGAGATCGCTGTAGGACAGCACCACCTCGTCGACGCCCTCCGCCGCGACGAGGTCGGCGAGGCGGGCCTCGGGCACGATCGGGATGCCGTCGGGGTAGCCCGGCCCGGCCAGCGACGGGGGGTACCGGCGGTCGTCGATGCCGGGGATCTGGGTGGCCGTGAAGGCGACCACCTCGTGGTCGGGGTCGTCCCGGTACACGGTGTTGAAGTCGTGGAAGTCGCGGCCCCCGGCGCCCATGATCACGACCCGCCGGCGGCGCCGGCCCGGCCGGTCGGCAGCGGCGCCGGCCCCGACGCCGGCAGCGCCGCTCGTCACGGGGTGCGGGGCTCGTTGCCGGGGCGCCACTTGATGCTGCAGCCGATGCTCGGCCGCTGGTCGGGGTCGACCGGGCGGCCGTCGAGCACCGCGTCGACCGCCGCCCCCAGGTCGGCGCCGGTGACCGGCACGCCGTTGCCCGGTCGGCTGGCGTCGAGCTGACCTCGGTACACGAGGCGCCGGTCGGAGCCGAACAGGAAGAAGTCGGGCGTGCAGGCCGCGCCGTAGGCCAGCGCCACCCCTTGGGTCTCGTCGACCAGGTAGGGGAACGTGTACCCCACGGTGCGCACTTCGTCGGCCATGCGCTCGGGGGCGTCGTCGGGGTAGGCATCCCAGTCGTTGCTCTGGATGCCGGCCACCGCCAGGCCCCGCTGCTGCCACCGGCTCGTGAGCGCGGCCAACTCGTGCCGCACGTGCTTGACGTAGGGGCAGTGGTTGCAGATGAACATCACCAGCAGCCCGGGCGCGCCGGCGACGTCGGCGGTCGACCACGTGCGTCCCTCGGTGTCGGGCAGGGCGAAGTCGGGTGCCTCGGTGCCGAGCGGCATCATCGTCGAGGTGGCGGCCACGGTTCCTCCTCGGTCGAGCGCGGCGTCAGGGGGACGACGCCACGCTACGCCGCCGCGCCCCTCAGCTGCCGAAGTCGGGGACCGCGCGCCGGACGGCGGCGGCCCGGCGCTCGGGTTCCTCCCAGTCCTCCTGGCGCCCGCCATGGATCACCTCCGGGGTGTCGGGGCGCGACAACTCGGGCGCGCCGGTGTGGAGATGGCGACCGGCTGGCCGGCCGGAACTCATCGCGGCCGCCCGCCCTTGACGACCACTGCGCCCGCCTACTACATAACATGTCTGTTATGAAACATGCTGGTTATGAAAAGGCCGACGGGCGCCGCAGCCGTGGCGACGCCGACGTCCGGCTCGACGCCACGTTCGCCGCACTGGCCGATCCCACCCGCCGGGCGATCGTCCGCCGGCTGGCGGCGGGCGAGGCCACCGTCACCGAGCTGGCCGCGCCGTTCGCCATGAGCCAGCCCGCCGTCTCCCGGCACCTCAAGGTGCTCGAGCGGGCCGGCCTGGTCTCGCGGCGCCGCGACGCCCAGCGGCGACCGTGCCGGCTCGAAGCCCGCCGGCTCGCGGCCGCCACCGACTGGCTCGAGGGCTTCCGCCGGTACTGGGACGAGAGCTACGGGCGGCTCGACTCGCTGCTCGACGAGCTGCAGCCCGACCGCTCCGGCCCCGACCGCCCCGATCCCGAGAACTGAGCCACGAGGAGGACGACGATGTCACCCACCGATCACGGCGGCGCCCTTGCCGTCGCCACCCCCAGCGACACCGAGATCGTGCTGACCCGCGACTTCGCCGCCCCCCGGCGGCTGGTCTTCGACGCCCTCACGTCGCCCGACCTGCTGGTGCGCTGGCACGGCGCGCAGGGCTGGAACCTGGTCGGATGCGAGGTCGACCTGCGGGTGGGCGGGGCGTGGCGCTTCGTGTCCCGGGGGCCCGGCGGCGCCGAGATGACCATGTCCGGCGTCTACCGCGAGGTCGACCCGCCGGCCCGCCTGGTGCACACCGAGGCGCTCGACCAGGGGGACGCGGGCGAGGCGCTGGTCACCATGGTCCTCGACGAGCAGGGCGGCCGCACCACCCTCACCACCACGATCCGGTACCCGACCCGCGAGCTGCGCGACGCGGTGGTGGCGACCCGCATGGCCGGCGGTGTCGGCGAGAGCTACGAACGCCTCGCCGACGTGCTGGCCACCACCGAGGCGGCCGACCGCTACCGCCGGGTCGCCGACGCCTTCGGCGACCGGGTGCGGGCCGTGCCGCCCGGCGCCTGGGACAACCCGTCGCCCTGCGAGGGCTGGGTGGCCCGCGACGTCGTGCGCCACCTGACCGAGTGGCTGCCCGCCTTCTTCTTCGGCACCTGGGGCCTGGACCACCCCACGATCCCGTCCGTCGACGACGACCCGGTCGCCGCCTGGCAGGCGCTCGACGGCGCTCTGCGGGCCGCGTTGGCCGACCCGGCGGTCGCCGGCAGCCAACGGGACACGCGGATGGGGCCCGCCACCTTCGCCAGCATGGTCGACACCATCTGCACCGGCGACGTGCTGGTCCACACCTGGGACCTGGCTCGCGCCACGGGCCAGGACGAGGCGCTCGACCCCGACGAGGTGCGCCGCATGCTCGACGGCATCGAGGCCCACGACGAGGCGATGCGCGAGAGCGGCCACTACGGGCCGAAGGTTCCGGTGCCCGACGGCGCCGACGAGCAGACCAGATTGCTCGCCTTCCTCGGCCGCCGACCGTAGGTCCGGGCCCTCCGGCGGCGCGCGCCCGGGCCTTGACCGGAGCCGAAGAACGTTTATTCTTCGTTCCTGTGACCAGCGTCTCTGCGGGCTCCGGGGCCGGCCCGGCCGGATCCGATCCCCCGGTCGGGGCGGACGAGCTGCGCGAGCGGCTGCTGCGGGCCGCCGCGGCCGTGTTCGCCCGCCAGGGCTACGACGGCACCAAGATCATGGACATCGTCCGAGAGTCGGGCCTGTCGACCGGGGCCGTGTACGGGCGGTTCCGCTCGAAGAACGACCTGCTGCGCGAGGCCATCGTGAGCCGGTCGTCGAGCGCGGCCCGCCTCGGGGCCGACGGCGTCGAGCGGGTGGCCGACCTGATCGCCGCCGGCGTCACCTCCTGCACCAGTCGCCCCCTCGGCGACGCCGAGGCGCTGCGACTCGAGGCCTACGTCACGGCCCGGCGCGAGCCCGAGGTGGCGCAGGCGCTCGCCGAGTCGCACGCCGCCTTCCGCGAGCGCATGGCCCCGCTGGTGGCCGAGGCGCAGCGCGACGGCACGGTCAGCGACGACACCGATCCCGAGGCCGTGCTGTTCCTGGTGCGCATCCTGCACCTCGGGCTGCTGCTGCACCGGGGCTCGGGCCTGCCCGGGCCCGACGAGGCCGCCTGGCAGGCACTGGTCGGCCGCATCGTCGCCAGCTTCGGCGACGCGCCCGCCGGGTCGGCCCCGGGCGACCCCCTCGACCGCCAACGGGAGGACCAGCGATGACGGCCACCGAGCCGGTACCCGACGTGCCCAGCCGGGCCGAGGTGGACGCGACCGTCAAGGTCGTCCACGACCACGCCGACCGCATCTTCCTGTGGAACTACGACCGGTCCCGCGGCCAGCTCGTCACGCTCTACAACAAGGCGATGGGCTCGCAGTGGAACAGCGTCACCGAGCTCGACTGGAGCACCGAGGTCGATCCCGAGGGCCTCGTCGACCGCACCACGCCGCTCATGCAGCTCGCGGCGGCGGCCCGCCAGGTCGACGGCTCGCCCATCGCCTCGTGGGGCGACGACGAGCTGACGGCGCTGGGCGTCGAGAGCTTCAAGGCCCAGCTCAGCCAGTTCATGCACGGCGAGCAGGGCGCCATGATGACGGCGGCCAAGATCGTCGAGACCGTGCCGTGGATCGACGCCCGCTACTACGCGGCCACCCAGACCATGGACGAGGCCCGCCACACCGAGGTCTTCGCCAAGTACCTGCACACCAAGCTGGGCGAGGCCTACCCGATGAGCCCGTTCCTCGAGGGGCAGATCACCGCCCTGCTCGAGGACAGCCGCTGGGACATCGCCTACCTCGGCATGCAGATCGTCATCGAGAGCCTGGCGCTGGCCGCCTTCGGCTCGATGCTGCGCACCACCGAAGAGCCGCTGCTCCGCAAGCTGCTGCGCTACGTCTTGTCCGACGAGGCCCGCCACGTCGCGTTCGGCGTGCTCAGCCTGTCCGAGTACTACGGCGAGCTGTCCGCCGCCGAGCTCAAGGACCGCCAGGAGTTCCTGCTCGAGAACACCTTGCGCAACCGCTCCCGCTCGACCACTCCCGAGATCTGGGAGCGCATGGGCGTGTCGGCCGAGGCCGTCTACCCGGTCATCGTCGAGGCCGCCGGCAAGATCAAGGTCAACCCGTACGCCGCGTTCCAGAGGGGCTTCTTCTCCAAGCTGGTGCCCAACGTGCGCAAGCTGGGCCTGCTCGACGCCAACGACGGCTACCTGCGCCGCCACTGGGGCGAGGCCGGCCTGCTCGAGTACGAGTTCGCGGACGACACCGGCAGCGACTACGAGTCGTACGACGCCGTGGCCCAGGACCGGGCCGCCGCCGCCTCGTGACCCCCCGCACCCTGCGGGGCGCCGCCGCCCTGGTCGGCGTCGCCGATGCCGCCTCGCCCACCGGCGAGCTCGACAGCCACGGCCGGGCCCTCGAGGCGGTCATGGTGCACGAGGCGCTGGCCGACGCCGGCCTGACCCTCGACGACGTCGACGGCGTCGCCCACGCCGGCTCGCCCGCCGGGCTGGCCGAGTACCTGGGCATCCGGCCCCGCTACCTCGACGGGACGATGGTCGGCGGGTCGAGCTACGAGCTGCACGTCGAGCACGCGGCGGCCGCCATCGCCGCCGGGCTGTGCGACGTGGTGGTCAGCGTCTACGCCGCGACGCCCCGCAGCGACCGCCGGCGCCCTGGCGGCGACGGGCGGCGCATGCCGCCGGGCCCCAACCCGGCGCTCGAGTGGGAGGTCCCCTACGGCCTGCGGCTGCCGATCGGCGGGTACGCGCTGGCCGCCAGCCGGCACATGGCGGTCTACGGCACCACGCCCGAGCAGCTCGCGCAGATCGCCGTCGACACCCGCCGCTGGGCCGCCATGAACCCCCGGGCCCGCTACCGCGACCCGATCACCGTCGACGACGTGCTGTCGTCGCCGCTGGTGGTGTCGCCCCTGCACCTGCTCGACTGCTGCCTGGTCACCGACGGCGCCGGTGCCTTCGTCATGACCTCGGCCGAGCGGGCGCGCGACCTGGCCCGACCGCCGGTCCACGTGCTCGGCGCCGCCACGTGCGGCACCCACTCGATGATCACCGAGATGCCCGACCTGACCGTGACCGGCGGCGCCGTGTCGGGCCCCGCCGCCTTCGAGATGGCGGGCATCAAGCACGACGACGTCGACCTGCTGATGGGCTACGACTCGTTCACCATCACCGCCCTGCTGCACCTCGAGGACCTGGGCTTCTGCCCCAAGGGCGAGGGCGGCGCCTTCGTCGAGGACGGCCGCCTCGGGCCCGGGGGCTCGCTGCCCATGAACACCAACGGCGGCGGGCTGTCCTACACCCACCCCGGCATGTACGGCATGTTCCTGCTGGTCGAGGCCGTGCGCCAGCTGCGGGGCGAGGCCGGCGATCGCCAGATCCCCGACCACCGCGTCGCGGTGGCCCACGGCTCGGGCGGCGTGCTGTCGACCATGGGCACGGTCGTGCTCGGCACCGAGGAGACCCTGGAGTGAGCGACCCGAAGGGCGCAAGAGCGAGCGTGGCCCGAGCGGCCCGCTGCGTAGCAGCAAGAGCGGGGATGTCGTGAGTCAGAGCGAGGCCCCGGCGCCCGCGCTCGTCGAGCCGCCCGTCACCGCGGCCAGCGCACCGTTCTGGGACGCCACCCGCGAGCGGCGGCTCGTGCTGCCGTGGAGCACGGCCACCGGCCGGGCGGTGTGGTACCCGCGCGACGTCGACCCGGCGGCACCCGACCGGCCGTTCGAGTGGCGCGAAGCGGCCGGCACGGGCACGGTCTACGCCGCCGGCGTCCACCACAGACCCGGCCCCGGACGCGACCCGGGCGACGGTCCCTACGTGGTGGCGCTGGTCGACCTGCCCGAGGGCGTGCGGATGATGACCAACATCGTGGGCTGCCCGCCCGGCGACGTGACGGTGGGCATGGCGGTGCGGCTGGTGTGGCAGCCGCTGTCGGACGGCCGGCACCTGCCGCAGTTCACGCCGGCCTGACCGGACGCCCGCCCGGGTCGCCGACCCGGCGGGGCGGACAGACGAGGAGGGGATGGGTCCGCATGTCGATCGACGCCGCCAGCAGCTACGAGACCGCGGCCGCCCACGGCATGGTGGTGGCGCACTGGGCCGCCGTGCAGCCCGACGCGCCGGCCGTCCTGTCCGAGCGGGGCGACCGCACCTTCGCCGAGCTCAACACCGAGGCCAACCGCCTGGTGCGGGCCTGGCGCGACCGCGGCGTGGCGGCCGGCGACGGCGTGGCGCTCATGGTCTCGAACCGCCCCGAGTTCGCCGCCGTGGTGGCCGCCACCCAGCGGAGCGGCCTGCGGGTCACGCCGGTGAACTGGCACCTCACCGCGGACGAGGTCGCCTACATCGTCGCCGACTGCCAGGCCCGGGTGTTCGTGGCCGACGCCCGTTTCGCCGAGGTGGCGTCCGCGGCCGCCGCGCAGGTGCCGACCGTTGCCGTCCGCCTGGCGGTGGGCGGCGACATCGCGGGGTTCGAGCCCTACGACGCCGCCGTGGCCGGGCTCGACGGGGCCGACATCGCCGACCCGGTGCTGGGCCGGTCGATGCTCTACACGTCGGGCACCACCGGCCGGCCCAAGGGCGTGCACCGCACCGAGACGCCGCCGACCTCGGGGCTCGGGGCGCTGTTCGGCTACGCGCGGGGCGAGTCGCTGCACCTGTGCACCGGCCCGCTGTACCACGCCGCGCCGCTGGCGTTCTCGCTGTCGATCCCGATCACCGCCGGCGTGGGCGTCGTGCTCATGGACAGGTGGTCGCCCGAGGAGACGCTGCGGCTCGTCGCCCGCCACCGCATCACCCACTCGCACATGGTGCCCACCATGTTCCACCGGCTGCTCGGCCTGCCCGACGAGGTCCGGGCCGCGGCCGACGTGTCGTCGCTGCGCTCGGTGCTGCACGGGGCGGCGCCGTGCCCGGTGTCCGTCAAGCGGGCGATCATCGACTGGTGGGGACCGGTGCTGCTCGAGTACTACGCGGCCACCGAGGGCACCGGCACGTTCGTCACCAGCGCCGAGTGGCTCGAGCGACCCGGCACCGTGGGCCGGCCGACCGCCCCCGACCACGTCCGCATCCTCGACCCCGTCTCGGGCGAGCCCCTGCCGCCGGGCGAGGTGGGCACGGTGTACCTGCGGGCGCCGAAGGTCGGCCGGTTCGAGTACTTCGGCGACCCGGACAAGACGGCCGCCAGCTACCGGGGCGACCACTTCACCATGGGCGACGTCGGCTACCTCGACGAGGACGGCTACCTGTTCCTCACCGACCGCAGCGCCGACCTGATCATCTCCGGCGGGGTCAACGTGTACCCCGCCGAGGTCGAGGCCGAGCTGCTCGGGCACCCCGCCGTGGGCGACGCCGCGGTGATCGGCGTGCCCGACCCCGACTGGGGCGAGACCGTCGTGGCGGTGGTCGAGCTGCGCGACGGCGTCGAGGCGTCGGACGCCCTGGCCGGCGCCCTGATCGCCCACTGCCGCTCGCGGCTGGCCCGCTTCAAGTGCCCGCGCCGGGTCGACTTCACCGACCGCCTGCCCCGCACCGACAGCGGCAAGCTGTACAAGCGACGGCTGCGCGAGCAGTACCGGGCGGCGGAAGATCCGGGCGAGGGGTTCTCCTCGTAAGTTTCTGCGGGTAAGTTTCCTTGACCGCGGGCCAAGTCCTGAGGGGGAGCGCGCCGTGACCACGATCGACGAGACCGACGCCGAGGGCGCAGTGCCGGCCGAGCCGCCCGGGCCCACCGACTCGCCCGCCGACCCCGTACCGGGCGGTCCCGGCGTGCTGCGCGTCGCCGCCCTCGCCTCGCTGGGGGCGGGTGCCATCCACGCCACGGCCGCCGGGGCGCACAGCGAGCACCGGGCCGCGGTGGTCGCCTTCACCGTCACGGCGCTGCTCCAGATCGGCTGGGGCGCCCTGGCGCTCGCCCGCCGCGAGCGCCTGCTCGTGCCGGCCGGCATCGCCGTCAACGGGGCGGCGCTGATCGGGTGGGTGCTGGCCAAGACCAGCGGCATCGGCTTCGTCAACGGCCTCGACCAGCAGGAGGACGTCCAGTTCGCCGACGGGGTGGCCGCCGCACTGGCCGCTGTGGCCGTCGTGGGCGCGGCGCTGGCCCTGGCCCGCGGCCTCTCGTGGGCCGCCCGGCCCCGCCCCGGGTTGGTGGCGCTGGCCGGCGTCGCCACCGTCGCCCTGGTCGTGCCGGGCATGGTCGGCACCACCAGCCACTCCCACCCCGATGGCAACGGCCACGACGAGGTCGCCGGCCACGGCGACGCGGCCGCGCACGACGAGATGGCCGGCCACGACGACCACGCCGGCGAGCACGGGCACGAGGGCGAGGCGATGCCGGCCCAGGCCAGGCCCTACGACGCCACCCTGCCGGTCGACCTGGGCGGCATGCCCGGCGTGACGCCCGAGCAGCAGCGCCAGGCCGAGGAGCTGGTCGAGATCACGCTCGAGCGGCTGCCCCAGTTCGCCGACCCCGAGTACGCCTACGCCCAGGGCTACCGGTCGATCCGCGACGCGGGCACCGGCCACGAGCACTTCATGAAGTGGGAGCTCATCGACGACGGGCGCATGCTCGACCCCGACCACCCCGAGTCGCTCGTCTACGAGGTCGACCGCGAGACCGGAGAGAAGCGGCTGGCGGCCGCCATGTTCATGGCCAACCGCGGCGACACGCTCGACACCGTGCCCGACATCGGCGGCCCGCTGGTGCAGTGGCACATCCACAACGACCTGTGCTTCGCCGGCGAGGAGAACGCCTGGGTCGTCGCCGACGTCGCCCCGCCGCCGCAGGAGTGCCGTGAGGGCACGTCGCGGCTGGGCGAGCCGGTGCCGATGGTGCACGTGTGGATCGTGCCCCACGAGTGCGGGCCCTTCTCGGCCCTCGAGGGCGTCGGCGCCGGGCAGATCGCCGAGGGCGAGGAGCGCCTCTGCGACGACCACCACGGCGCACCGGCTTAGCGCCCGAGCGACCAGGGCGTTCGCCACAGCCCAAGAGAGCCCGTCCCCTGCCCGCGGTCGACGTCGGCTAGGGTTCAACCAGCGACGGGCGGGTATGACTCTCGGGTCCTCATGAACCGTCTGATGCCCACTCGCGCCCCCGACGACGACACCATCGACCCGGCCGAGGCCCCGCCCCTCCCGCCGGCGCGGCCCCCCGCACGTTTCGATGCGCTCGACCGGCTGCGGGGCATGGCCCTGGTGGCCATGCTGGTGCACCACCTGTGCGACTGGCTGACAGGCGACGCCCGGGCCTTCCTGCCGGGCTGGCGGTCGTTCGCCGTCACCGACGCTGCGGCGGTGGCGTTCTTCGTGGCAGCCGGGGGGTCGATGGCCCTGTTCGTGGCCAGCCGGCGGGGCCGGGGCGTGGGTCGGCTCCGCGTGGCCGGCCAGGTGGCGCGCCGCTACGGCATGCTCGTGCCGATCGGCCTGGCGCTCGACTGGGTGATGTGGCGCAACCTGGGCATGGTCGGCGTCCTCGAGGTGCTCGGCGTGACGGTCGTGGCCGGCGCCGCCGTCGCCGCCGTGGCCCCCCGCCGGGCCCTGCCGGCCGTCGCTGCCGGCACGATCGTCGTCGGCGTGCTCTCCGAGAGGGCGGTGCAGGGCTCCGAGGCGTGGTTGGCCGACGAGGTGATCGCCGGCAAGTTCCCCGTCGTCACCTACCTAGGCTTCGTGCTCCTCGGCGTCGTCGCCGTCCGCTGCGGCTGGCACGCGAGCCGGCGGGCGGTCTTCGGTGCGGCCGCCGCCGCCACGCTCGCCACGCTGGCGATCCTCGCCGACGGCATCGTCCCCGCCCGGTACCCCGGCGACATCCCGTTCGTCGTGCCCGGCCTGGCGGTCACCATCATCGCCTTCGCCCTGGCCCAGCTCTCGTGGTCGCGGGCGTTCGGGGTCGTCGACGCGGTGGTGCGCCGGGCGGCCGCCCACACGCTCGGCATCTTCCTCGGCCACTACCTCATCTACGGCGCCCTGCGGCGCTACGGCCTGTTGGGGACCGTCGAGCCGGTCCTGGCCGTGCCGGTGGCGCTGGCCGTCACCGTCGCGCTGTGCCTCGTGGCACCGCGGGTGCCGCAGCTGCCCTGGTCGCTGCGCACCGGCAGGCGGCGCCCCGCCCCAACCGCTCAGCGGGAACGGGGCTCGATCACCTCGTCGACCAGCCCGTAGGCGAGGGCGTCGTGGGCGGTGAGCCCCCGGCCCTCGTCGATGTCGCGCTCGACGAGCCGCCGGTCCTGGCCGGTGATCGAGGCGAGCCGGTCGATCAGCGCTCGGCGGAGCTCACGCAGGTGGGCCAGCTCGTCGTCGAGGCGGCCCGCCGAGCCCGCGAGCTCGACCTCGGCCAGGCGCAGCCGCATCTGTGCGCCGGCGCCGATGCGGCGGCGGCCGGTGCCGGCCGCCACGACGACGGCCGCCGTGCCGACGGCCTGCCCGAGGCAGGTCGTGTCGACCGCGCCGCGGACGAGGTCGATGGTGTCCAGCACCGCGGCCGCCCCGTCCAGCGGGCCACCGGGACTGTTGACCACCAGCGTGATCGGCCGGCTGCTGTCGGCATCGAGCTGCATGAGCTGGGCGGCGACGAGCGTGGCCGTCTCGGCGTCGAGCGTCCGGTCGAGGATCACCGTGCGCCGGCCGAGCAGCTGCTCGTACACCAGCGACCGGAGCTCGTCGGTGGGATGCGGCGGGGACGGGACGGGCACCATCGGGACCGGCGGGTAGCCGGGCCGGGGCGCGCCGGGCGGGCCCGGTTGCGGCGGGAACGGCACCTCGGGCGGGAAGCCGGGGAACCGGGGTTCGTCGGGTCTCGATGCTGCCGGGGTCGTCATCGGTCTCCCCTCACCTACTCGATCGCCCGCGCCCTCCGGTATAGAGCCGCAACGAGACGCCGGCCAGCGCTCGCACGCCCCGCCGGCGAAGTGGTTGTCGATCCGGTCCGCCGATGGTTGGCTTGCGGTCAGGCGGCGGGTCGCCCGCTCCGGGCGCCGCCGCCCGGGGAGGGGACGTGCACGACCTGGTGATCCGTCACGGGCAGGTGGTCGACGGGACCAGCCGCCCCGCCAGGCGGGCCGACGTGGCCATCGACGGCGAGCGCATCACCGCCGTCGGCGACGTCGCCGGCCGGGGCCGCCGCGAGATCGCGGCCGACGGCCTGGTCGTGATGCCGGGTGTCGTCGACATCCACACGCACTACGACGGTCAGGCCACCTGGGACCCCGAGGTCAGCCCGTCGAGCTGGCACGGCGTCACCACCGTCGTGATGGGCAACTGCGGCGTGGGGTTCGCGCCGGTGCACGCCGACCGGCACGACTGGCTCGTCCAGCTCATGGAGGGCGTCGAGGACATCCCCGGCACCGCCCTGTCCGAGGGCATCACCTGGCGCTGGGAGACGTTCCCCGAGTACCTCGACGAGCTCGACCGCATGCCCCGGGTGCTCGACGTCAGCGCGCTGGTGCCCCACGGGGCGGTGCGCGGCTACGTGATGGGCGACCGGGGTGCGGCCAACGACGCGGCCACCGGCGACGAGATCGCGGCCATGGCCGCTCTCGTCCGCGAGGCGCTGGTGGCCGGCGCGGTGGGCTTCTCGACCACGCGCACGGTGATCCACCGGGCCAAGGACGGCGAGCTGGCGGCCGGCACGACCGCGTCGATCGACGAGATGCTCGGCATCGGGGCCGCGCTGGGGCAGACCGGCGACGGGCCCCGGGTGCTCGAGCTGGCCAGCGACTGGGTGGACGTGGACGCGGAGATGGGCTGGGTGGCCGAGGTGTCCCGCGGCACGGGATGCCGGGTGACGTTCGGGCTCGGGCAGAGCCACGGCCGCCCCGACCACTGGCGCACGCTGCTCGACCGGATCGAGCGGGCCAACCGGTCGGGGGCGCAGATCGTGCCCCAGGTCGGCGGCCGGCCGACGAGCGTGCTGTTCGGGCTCGAGTCGAGCGCCCACCCGTTCATGCTGCACACGGCCTATCTCGAGCTGGCCGACCTGCCGCTGGAGGTGCGGGTGGCCCGGTTGCGCGACCCGACCGTGCGGGCCGCCATCCTCGACGGGGGCGCCGACGACCCCGGCGTCACCACCTTCCTCGACGACGCCTGGGGCCGGATCTTCCCGCTCGGCGACCCACCCGACTACGAGCCCCCGCCCGAGCGCAGCGTCGCCGCCGTCGCCCAGCGCTCGGGCCGCCGCCCCGACGAGGTCGCCTACGACATGCTGCTCGAGCAGGACGGCCGGGCGCTGCTGTACATGCCCCTCGGTGACTACACCGCCGGGGACTTCCGGGTGCTGCACGAGCTGCTCACCCGCCCCGACGTGGTGCTGGGCCTGAGCGACGGCGGAGCCCACTGCGGGCTGCTGTGCGACGCCTCGGTGCCCAGCTACATGCTGGCGCACTGGGCACGCGACCGGCGCCGCGGCGGCCGGTTGCCCCTCGAGCTGGCGGTCAACCTCCAGACCCGGCGCACCGCCGAGCTGTTCGGGTTCGACGACCGGGGCGTGGTCGCCCCGGGCTACCTCGCCGACCTGAACGTGGTCGACGTCGACGGCCTGGCGGTCCCCGCTCCCGAGATGGTGTACGACCTGCCTGCGGGGGGCCGGCGGTTGGTGCAGCGGGCGACGGGCTACGTGGCCACGCTCAAGCGCGGCGTGGTCGTGCGCGAGCACGACGAGCCGACCGGCGAGCGTCCGGGTCGCCTGGTGCGGGGCCCGCAGTCGGCGCCCGCCGGCGGCGCCTGACCGCCCGGGCGTTCACGCCGCGGGATCGGGGGTCATGGCCCCGGGAACCGCGGCAGGAACGCGGGGTTGCTCAGGCGCGGAGGCTGCGGTCGTACGGCTCGACCAGCACCCGCACCGCCCGCTCGAGCTCGGCGATCACGGAGTCGAAGGCGATGCGGTCGTTGGCCCAGGCGACCAGCGTCGAGTACCACACGTGCCCGAGCACGGCCATGATGTCGGAGCGCACGGCGGGGTCGAGGTCGACCAGGATGCCCGACGCCATCGACTCGATCTGGCGCTGCACCTGGTCGGCGCTCTGGCGCACGCCCGGGTCGGCCGACGACAGCGCCCGCACGAGCGCGGCGCTGAGCTTGGGCTGGCGGGCCATGGCCCGGCACGCCCGGCCGAGCACGTCGGCGAGCTGGTCGGCCGCCGTGTCGCCCCGCGGCGGCGACTGCGCCACCCGCTGCTGCAGCTTGGCGGTCCACTCGGTCATGGCCGCCGCCAGCAGGTGGTCCTTGGACGAGAAGTAGCGGTAGATCGTGGCCAGCGAGACGTTGGCGATGGCCGACACGTCGCGCATCTGGACGGCGTCGTACCCCCGCTCGGCCCCCAGCTCGAAGGCGGCGTCGATGACCCGCCGCCGCCGCTCGCGCTGGTCGGCGGTGGGGGGCGCGGGCGGGGTCTCCGCCCCGTCGAGCTTGCCCGGGACGCTGGTCACGGCGCCGCAGTCTACGACCGGTCCCCGTCGGCAGCGGGCGCCCGGCGGCTCAGCCCGCCGCCCCGGACGCCGCGAGGCGGACGGGCAGGTGCTTGATGCCGCCGATGAAGTTCGACCGCAGGCGGTCGGGCTCGCCCAGCGACTCGAGCCGCGGCACCCGCGCCGCCAGCTCCTCGAACAGCAGCCGGATCTCGAGCCGGGCGAGCTGGGCGCCGAGGCAGAAGTGGGGACCACCGCCGCCGAACGCGATGTGCGGGTTGGGGTCGCGGGTGATGTCGAACCGGAAGGGCTCGTCGAACACCGACTCGTCGCGGTTGCCCGAGATGTACCAGAGGCTGATCTTCTCGCCCTCGCGGATCAGCTGGCCGCCCAGCTCGATGTCGCGGGTGCAGTTGCGCCGGAAGAACAGCACCGGCGTCGCCCACCGCAGGATCTCCTCGACCGTCCCGTCGATGTGGCGGCGCGGGTCGGACACCAGCAGGTCCCACTGGTCGGGGTTCTCGAGGAAGGCGTTCATGCCGTGGGCGATGGCGTTGCGCGTCGTCTCGTTGCCGGCCACCGACAGCAGCAGGAAGAAGAGGTTGAAGTCGAGCTCCGAGAGCCGGTCGCCGTCGACCTCGGCGTCGAGCAGCGTGGTGACGATGTCCTGCCGCGGGTCGGCCCGGCGCTGCTCGGCCAGCGACTGCGCGTACATGTACATCTCGACCTGGGCCTCCATCACGTGCTCGTCGCTGACCCGGTACTCGGGGTCCTCGGCGCCGATCATGCGGTTCGACCAGTCGAAGAGCTTGAAGCGGTCCTCGTGCGGCACGCCCAGCAGCTCGGCGATGACCTCGAGCGGCAGCTCGGCGGCCACGTCGACGACGAAGTCGCAGTCGCCCTTGGCGATCGCGTCCTCGACGATGCGCACGGTCAGCTCGCGCACGTGCGGCTCGAGCGCGGCGATCATGCGGGGGGTGAAGCCGCGGTTCACCAGCTTGCGGTAGCGGGTGTGGGCCGGCGGGTCCATGAACAGCATCATGTTGCCGGCCATCTCCTGGCCCTCGATCGGGGCCACGGGGCCCTCGAGGCTGACGACGCCGCCCCGCTCCTGCGCCGACGAGAACGACGCGGCGTCGCGGTTGGCGGCCACGATGTCGTCGTAGCGGGTGACGACCCAGAAGCCGTCGCCGCCGGGCTCGTCGTGGTGGAACACGGGCGCGTTGGCCCGCAGCCACGTGAACCACTCGTGCGGGATGCCCTGCGTGAACCGGTCGCGGTCCAGCAGGTCGATGTCGGCGACGTCCACGGTGCGGCCCCCTTCTCGTTGCCCCTACGTTGCCCGCTGGCGCGGGCGCGTGCTGGTCAGTGCCCGGTGAACCGGGGCGTCCGCTTCTCGACGAAGGCCCGCGGCCCCTCGCGGGCGTCGTCGCTGGCGAAGACCGCCATGCCGATCTCCGAGTCGATGCGCATCGCGTCGCGCTCCGGCACGCCCTCGGTGGCCCGCAGCGCCCGCAGCACCGCCTGCACCGCGACGGGGCCGTTGGCGGCGATCGCCGCGGCGACCTCGCTCGCCCGGTCGAGCGCGGTGCCGTCGGGGACGACCTCGCCGATCAGCCCGATGCGCAGGGCCTCGGCGGCGGTGATGTGGCGGCCGGTGAGCAGCAGGTCGGCAGCCACCGTGTACGGGACCTGGCGGCGCAGGCGCACGGCCGACCCGCCGAGCGGGTAGATGCCCCAGCGCACCTCGGACACGCCGAAGCGGGCGCTCTCGCCGGCGATGCGGACGTCGGTGGCCTGCAGGATCTCGGTGCCCCCGGCGATGGCCGGGCCCTCGACGGCGGCCACGAGCGGCTTGTCGAGCAGGAACCCCTTGAGCAGCGGCCTGATCACCCCGTCGGCGATGTCGGCCACGGTGATGCTGCCGCCGGCCCCGGTGTCGTGGCCGCCGGCACCGATGCCCGGGCGGCCCGCGCCGGTGCCCTGGCCGCCGGCACCGTCACCGTCGCCGTCGGACTGGGCGAAGGCGTCGCCGGGTGCCTCGGCCGACATGGCGGCGAGGTCCGCACCCGCACAGAACGACCCGCCCGCGCCGGTGAGCACGACCGCCCGCACGTCGGGGTCGGCGTTGGCCTCGTCCCATGCCCGGGCCATGCCCTGCATCAT
>DASTFE010000324.1:0-4825 GCA_035708905.1 Acidimicrobiales bacterium
TGCTGGGCGGGTCGGACGCCGGCGCCCACCTCGACCGCATGTGTGGGTCCACCTACACGACGCGGCTGCTGGCCGACTGCCTCCGGGGGCGCAAGCTGGCGACGCTCGAGCGGGCGGTGCAGATGCTGACCCAGGCGCCGGCCGAGCTGTTCGGCCTGACCGGCCGCGGCACCATCGCTCCCGGCAACCACGCCGACCTGGTCGTCTTCGATCCCGAGACGGTGGGTGCCGAGAACGCCCGACTGGTCGAGGACCTGCCCGGCGGCACCGCCCGCCTGACCGCGGGGTCCGAGGGCGTCGTGCGGGTGTACGTGGCGGGGGTGCCCACCGTCGAGGACGGCAAGGCCACCGGCGCCACCCCGGGTCGCGTGCTGCGCTCGGGCACCGACACGGTCACGGTCGCCACGCGCTGACCGGCACGCCGGCTGCGGCCGGCGGGCCCGTCGGTCAGAATGCCGCCATGGCTGCCGACGCCCCGCCCGCCGACGCGCTCCGCCCGGACGACCTGCTGGCCGCGGCCGGCGCGCTGCTCGACGACGTCGTGTCGCTGCGCCGCGACCTGCACCGCCGGCCCGAGCTGGGGCTCGACCTGCCGCGCACCCAGGCACGGGTGCTCGACGCGCTCGACGGGCTACCCCTGACGGTCACCACGGGAGAGCGGCAGAGCTCGATCGTGGCCGACCTCGACGGCGACCGGCCCGGGCCGACGGTGCTGCTGCGGGGCGACATGGACGCCCTGCCCATGCCCGAGGACACCGGGCTGGACTACGCCTCCGAGGTCGACGGCGCCATGCACGCCTGCGGCCACGACGCCCACACGGCCATGCTGGCCGGCGCCACCCGCCTGCTGGCGGCGAGGCGGTCCCAGCTCGCCGGCCGCGTGCGGTTCCTGTTCCAGCCGGGCGAGGAGGGTCACGGCGGCGCCGCCGTCGCCCTGGGCGAGGGCCTGCTCGAGGCGAGCGACGGCGCCGAGCCGGTCTCGTGGGCGTTCGCGGTGCACCAGTCGCCGTCGTTCCCCACCGGCATGGTCGCCACCCGCCCGGGGCCGCTGCTGGCGTCGGCCGACGAGGTGTTCGTCACCGTGCGCGGCCGGGGCGGGCACGCGTCGATGCCGCACCTGGCCAACGACCCCGTCCCGGTGGCCTGCGAAGTGGTGCAGGCGCTGCAGACCTGGGTGACCAGGCGGGTCGACGTGTTCCAGCCGGCGGTCGTCACCGTCGGCCGCATCCGGGCGGGCACCACCACCAACGTGATCCCCGAGACCGCCCGCCTCGACGGCACCATCCGCACCGTGTCGCCCCGCGTGCGGGCCGAGGCCCACGCCGCGATCCGCCGCATCGCCGAGCACGTGGCCGCGGCCCACGACATGACGGCCGAGGTCGAGATCCGCGACGGCTACCCGGTCACCGTCAACGACAGCGCCGCCGCCGAGGACGTGCTGGCCACGGCCCGGTGGCTGGTCGGCGACGAGCTGTCGCTCGCCCTGCCGTCGCCGGTGATGGGGGCCGAGGACTTCTCGTACGTCCTCGACCGGGTGCCCGGCGCCATGGCCTTCCTCGGCACCCGGCCGGCGGGCGTGCCGGCCGCGGAGGTGGCGCCCAACCACTCCAACCGCATGGTCATCGACGAGTCGGCGATGGCCACCGGCGTGGCGCTGTACGCAGCCGTGGCCCTACGCCGGCTCGCGGCCTGAGGCCGCGGGTCAGGTCGGAGCCTCGGCCGCGGCCTTGATCCGCCGCAGGGTCTCCTCCATGCCGGCCCGCAGCTCGTCGGCGTGGTGGTCCACGCCGCCCACGAACGGCCCGAACAGGCGGATCAGCCAGGTGCGGGCACTCGACAGGTCGCGGGTCTCGGTGAGCGTGGTGGTGCCGGCGTCGCCGTCGAGGTGGTAGCCCCAGCGGACGCCGGTCTCGCGCACGCGGAACACGAACGACCGGCCCCGCTCGGCCTGCTCGACCTCGTTGGTGGTGAGCCACCTGGCCCAGCCTCGCCTGTTGAACCCGACGAAGCGGGCGCCGGCCACGGGCTCGTGCCGCTTGCCGACCCAGCGGCACGAGTAGCACTCGGGGCTCCACTCGCCCATGCGGGTGACGTCGGCGACCATGTCCCAGACGTGGTCGGGCGGGGCGTCGACGACGACCGAGGCCGTGTCGACCGGCTGCTCGGCGGGCGTGTCGCCGCCCTGACCGGCGGGTGTGCCGGTAGGAGGGTCCGCGGTCATCGCCGGGACCCTACCCGGCGCCGCGGTGGGCCGCCCGTGGGCCGGGACCGGCCCTTGACCGGGCGGTCAGGTTGGGGTCTAACGTCGGGAGACGCGCTCGACCGAGGGGATGCCACCGTGAGCACCACCACTGCGACCACCTACGAGAAGATCTACATCGGCGGGGCCTGGGTGCCGTCCGAGGGGTCGGGCACCATCGACGTCTACGACTCGACGAACGGCGAGGTCATCGCCACCATCCCGTCGGGCACGGCCGGCGACGTCGACCGGGCGGTGCAGGCGGCCCGCGCCGCCTTCGAGACCTGGTCGACAACCACGCCCGAGGAGCGGGCCAAGGCGCTCACCCGCGTCGGCGAGGGCCTCGCGGCCCGCATGGACGAGATCGCCACCGTCATCACCCGCGAGGCGGGCATGCCCAAGTGGCTCAGCACCATCGTGCAGGCCGGGCTGCCCATCAACTCGTTCAACACCGCCGCCCAGCTCGCCGAGAGCTACCAGTACGAGTCCGAGGTGGGCAACAGCCTGGTCGTGAAGGAGCCGGTCGGCGTGGTCGGCGCCATCACGCCCTGGAACTACCCTCTCCACCAGATCGCGGCCAAGGTGGCCTACGCCATCGGCGCTGGCTGCACGGTGGTGCTCAAGCCCAGCGAGGTGGCCCCGGTCGACGCCTTCATCCTGGCCGAGATCATCGACGACGCCGGTCTGCCTGCTGGCGTGTTCAACCTGGTCCCCGGCACCGGGCCCGAGGTCGGCGAGGCCATCGCCGCCCACCCGGGCGTCGACATGGTGTCGTTCACCGGGTCGACCCGGGCCGGCAAGCGGGTGGCCGAGGTGGCGGCGCAGACCCTCAAGCGGGTGGCGCTCGAGCTGGGCGGCAAGTCGGCCAACGTGCTGCTCGACGACCTGGACGACGCCGGCTTCGAGCGGGCCGTCCGCGACGGCGTGGGCAAGGCGTACATCAACTCGGGCCAGACCTGCACGGCGCTGACCCGCATGCTGGTGCCCGCCGACCGCCTGGCCGACGCCGAGCGCATCGCGGCCGACGAGGTCGAGACCAAGTTCCAGCCCAAGGACCCCTTCGCCGAGGGCGCCATGCTCGGCCCGCTGTCGAGCCGGGCGCAGGTCGATCGGGTGACGGGGTACATCCAGAAGGGCCTCGACGAGGGGGCCAAGTTGGTCACCGGCGGGCCGGAGCGGCCCGAGGGCGACGGCCTCGACCAGGGCTTCTACGTCAAGCCCACGGTGTTCTCCGAGGTGCGCAACGACATGACCATCGCCCAGGAGGAGATCTTCGGGCCGGTCCTGTCGATCATCGCCTACGAGGGCGAGGACGCCGCCGCCACCATCGCCAACGACTCCGACTACGGCCTGTCGGGCGGCGTGTGGAGCGCGGACCCCGAGCGGGCCAAGGCCTTCGCCCGGCGCATCCGCACCGGCCAGATCGAGGTGAACGGCGGCGCCTTCAACCCCAACGCCCCCTTCGGCGGCTACAAGAAGAGCGGCTACGGGCGCGAGTACGGCGAGCACGGCTTCGAGGAGTTCCTCGAGACGAAGTCGATGCAGCTCTAGCGCCCAGCGGGCGGCGGAGGGCGCCCGCCCGGCACCCTCCCGCTCAGCCGGCCAGGAAGGCCGCCACCCGGTCCTTGGGGCGGCCGATGATCGCCCGGTCGCCGCGCACCAGCACCGGCCGCTGCATCAGCCGCGGATGCTCGACGAGCAGGTCCGCCACGTCGTCGGGGGTCGTGTAGTCGTCGGCGTCGAGGCCGAGGTCGGCGAAGAACCCGTCCTTGCGCACCAGGTCGGCCGGCGGGTCCTCGAGCTTGTCCATCAGCTCGAGCAGAGCGGCGCGGTCGAGCGGCGTCTTCAGGTACTGCACCACCTCGGCGTCGGTGCCGGCCGCGGTCACCTCGTCGAGGGCGTGGCGGGAGGTCGAGCACTTGGGGTTGTGCAGCAGGGTCAGATCGGCCATGGCGACGACACTACCGACGCGGCCACGCGCCGGTCGCGGTGCGCATTGGGGCCTCGCGAGGGGGCCGGATAGTGTCGCCAGCGGCCGCCACCACGACGTTCGCCTGCCCGCCGACCGAGGAGCGCCGACCATGAAGGATCCCGTACGCGTCACCGTCACCGGGGCCGCCGGCCAGATCGGCTACGCCCTCGTGTTCCGCATCGCCAGCGGCCAGATGCTGGGCGACGACCAGCCGGTGATCCTGCAGCTGCTCGAGATCCCCCAGGCCGTCGGCGCGCTCGAGGGCGTGAGCATGGAGCTGGACGACTGCGCCTTCCCGTTGCTCTCCGGCGTGGTGTGCACCGACGACCCCGCCCGTGCCTTCGACGGCAGCGACCACGCGCTGCTGGTCGGGGCCATGCCTCGCAAGGAGGGCATGGAGCGCGCCGACCTGCTGTCGGCCAACGGCGCCATCTTCACCACCCAGGGCAAGGCGATCTCGGACGGCGCGGCCGACGGCGTGAAGGTCCTTGTGGTGGGCAACCCGGCCAACACCAACGCGCTGATCGCCATGAACAACGCGCCGAACACGCCCGACCGGCAGTTCACGGCGATGACCCGCCTCGACCACAACCGGGCCGTGGCCCAGCTCGCGG
>DASTFE010000325.1:0-7357 GCA_035708905.1 Acidimicrobiales bacterium
CGCCGGGCGCCGCCTCGGAACCGCCCGCCGGGTTCTGCTCGATGACGTGGCCCTCCTCGACCGAGTCGCTCTCGGCCGAGACCTGGTCGACGACGAACCCCGCGGCGGTCAACTCCTGGCTGGCCTGGGCCGCGGGGTCACCGACGACGTCGGGCACCTCGACCGGGTCGGGGCCCTGGCTGACCGTCAGCGTGACCGTCGAGCCCTCGTCGGCCTCGTCGCCCGCCTCGGGGCTCTGGGCGGTGACCGTCTCGGGCGGCTGGTCGGACGCCTCGTATTGCACCTCGGTCTCGAAGCCGTCGGCCGCCAGGATCATCTCGGCCGCCGCCAGGTCCTGGCCGACGACGCCCGGCACCGTCACCTGATCGACCCGCTCGGTGCCCCCCGAGAAGTTCCGGGCCAGCAGGAACAGCAGGCCGGCGAGCAACAGCAGCAGCAGCACGAGCGCGGCGAGGAACCACTTCGAGCGCTTGGGCTCTTCTTCCTCGTAGTCCGCGTAGTCGTCGTACTCGTCGTAGCCGTCGCTCTCGTAGCCGGTCGGTCCGGCCACCAGCGCGGTCTGGTCGTAGGCGGTGGGGGCCATCACGTTCGTGGCGCCGGGGTCCATCGGGGGGGCGAGGACGGGCTCGGCCATGATGCGGCTGCCGTCGAGGTAGCGCCGCAGGTCGGCTCGCAGGTCCTGTGCGGAGGGGTAGCGGTTGGCCGGGTTCTTGGCCAGGCACTTGAGGGTGATCGCCTCGAGCGTCTCGGGCAGCGAGGGGTCGACGCGCCGGGGCGGCATCGGGTTCTCCTGCACGTGCTTGTAGGCGATGGCGACGGCGCTGTCGCCGCCGAAGGGCGGGTGACCGGTCGTCATCTCGTAGAGGACGACGCCCAGGCTGTAGAGGTCACTGCGGGGATCGACGGGCGCGCCCCGGGCCTGCTCGGGCGAGAAGTAGGTGGCGGTGCCCATGACCGAGCCGGTCTTGGTGAGGTTCTGGTCGGTCGAGTCGCTCAGTGCCCGGGCGATGCCGAAGTCGGCCACCTTCACCCCGCCGTCGCGGGTGAGCAGCACGTTGCCCGGCTTGACGTCGCGGTGCACCACCCGGTTGCGGTGGGCGAAGCCCAGGGCGGCGGCGATGTCGGCGGTGATCTCCGCGGCCCGGTCGGGGTGGAGCCGACCCTCCTCTCGGATGGTGTCGGCGAGCGTGTGGCCCTCGACGTACTCCATCACGATGAAGTAGGTGCCGTTGGCCTCGCCCCAGTCGAACACGCTGACGATGTTGGGGTGTTGCAGGTTGGCGGCCGCCTGGGCCTCGCGGCGGAAGCGCTCGACGAAGCCGGCGTCGGTGGCCAGCGCCGGGAACAGCACCTTGACGGCGACCGGGCGGTCGAGCAACTGGTCGCGCGCCAGGTACACCTCGGCCATGCCGCCGCGACCGAGTCGCCGGTGGAGCTCGTACCGGCCGTTGAAGATGACTTGGTTCTGCTGCGACATGTGATCCCCAGATTACGACAAGGGGGTATCTCGGCCGGGGTCGGGACTCATCCGCTCATCCTCCCGCGCCCTGGTCCCCGTCCTGCTCCGCCTCCTGCGGGGGCGCCAACGCCTGCTGCATGACCGCGGCGGCGATCGGTGCTGCCACCCGGCCACCGGTCTGCTCACTCACGCCCGGCTGGCCCTGCACGATAACGGCTACGGCCACATGGGGCGTCTCGCCGGGCGGGCCGGCGAAGCCGATGATCCAGGCGTGCGAGCTCGGCGGGTCGGTGCCGAGCTGGGCGGTGCCGGTCTTGCCGCCGACGACGAAGCCGTCGAGCCCGTCGTCGAGCCGGTCGGCAGTGCCGTCGGTGACGACCGACTCCATGGCCTCGCGCAGCGTGCCGGCGGTCTCGGTCGACATCGCCGTCGTCCACACCTCGGCGTCGTACTCGCGCACCTTGTCGCCCTGGTCGTCGCGGATCTCGCGCATGACGTGGGGCTCCATGACCTGGCCGTCGTTGGCGACGGCCGCCGCCACCATCGCCATCTGCAGCGGTGTCGCCTGCACCTCGTTCTGCCCGATGGCGGCCTGGGCCAGCAGCGGCGGGTCGTTCACCACGGCCTCCGGGAACGACGAGGCCACGCCGCCCGGCACGTCGAAGGGCACCTCCCTGTCGAACCCGAAGCCCTGGGCGGTCTCCTGCAGGTTCGTGCCGCCGGTGTCGACGCCCATCTGGGCGAACGAGGTGTTGCACGACTGCTGGAGGACGTCGAACAACCGGCCGCCGCAGCTCGAACCGCCGAAGTTGGGGATGGGCCGGCCGCCGCGGGGTGGCTGGTAGCTGGTGGTGACCGGGTACTCGGGTTCCTCCGGCGTCACCCCACCCCGCTCGATGCCCGCCGTGGCGGTGACGATCTTGAACGTCGACCCCGGGAAGAACCGCTCGCGGAACGCCCGGCCCCGGGTCGGTCGCTCGGGGTCGGCGTTGAGCGCCTCGGCTGCGGCCTCGGCCTCGTCGAAGTCGTGCGTGGCCAGCGCGTTGGGATCGAACGACGGGTTCGACCACATGGCGATGATCTCGCCGTTGCGAGGGTCGAGCGCGACCACCGACCCCTCGTTGCCGCCCAGGCCGTCGCGGGCCACCTGCTGCACGTCGTCGCGCATCGACAGGATGACGTCGCCGACGACGTCGCGGTCGACGAACAGGTCGCCCAGCCGGTCGAGGCTGAAGCCGATGTCGTCGCCGGTCAGGTAGCCGTTGTACTCGGCCTCGACGCCGGCGTCACCCAGCTCGAAGGCGAAGAAGCCGGTGATGTGGCCGAACAGGTCGCCGCGCGGGTACTCGCGCTGGAACCGGTACTCGTTGCCCGACGGCGTCGACGTGGCGATCACCACGTCGTCGGCGGTCACGATGTCGCCCCTCGGGCTCGAGAAGTCGCGCACCACCGACCGCAGGTTCTCGGGCTTGTCCTGCAGCTCCTCGGCCTCGAGCACGGTCAGGCGGTTGACCTGCACGAACAGGGCCGCGTAGCACAGCACCAGGAACACGCCGAGGTTGCGGATCTGCTTGCTCACCGCCGCACCCCGCTCATGCGACCAGCTCCGTCACCTGGCCGGCGGCCGCCCGCTCGGCCTCGCGCTCGGCGGTGTCGTCGGAGATCCGCAGCAGCAGCGCCAGCAGCACCCAGTTGGCCAGCAGCGACGACCCGCCGTAGGAGATGAACGGCAGGGTGACGCCGGTGAGCGGCAGCAGGCGCACGACCCCCGCCATGATGATGAACGCCTGGAACCCGAGCAGGGTGGTGAGGCCGGTGGCCAGCAGCCGGTCGAAGCCGCTGGTGGTCTGCTGGGCGATGCGCAGCCCCGCCCCGATCATGAGCACGAACCCGACCAGGACCGCGGTGGCGCCCAGAAGGCCCAGCTCCTCGCCGATGGCGGCGAAGATGAAGTCGCTCTCGACCACCGGGATGTTGAGCGGCACCCCCAGGTTGAGCCCCCTGCCCGCGACGCCGCCGTCGGCGAAGGCGAACGCCGCCTGGATCACCTGGTAGCCCTTCTCGTCGCCCCAGGGGTTGAGCCAGGTGTCGAACCGCTCCTGCACGTGGCTGAAGCTGTTGAAGGCCAGGTAGCCGCCGCCGAAGAACAGCAGCACGCCCACCGCCAGGTACGAGACCCGCTCGGTCGCCACCCAGATGACCACCAGGAACAGGGTGAAGAACAGCAGCGACGACCCGAGGTCGCGCTCGAGGATCATCACCACGAGGGCGACGCCCCAGGCCAGCAGGATGGGCCCGAGGTGCTTGGGGTCGGGCAGCGACAGGGGACCGAAGGCGCGGTTGATGGCCAGCAGCTCGCGCTTCTCGACCAGGTAGCCGGCGAAGAAGATGGCGAGCGCGAGCTTGGCGAACTCGCCGGGCTGGAAGTTGACCGGGCCGAGCGACACCCAGATGCGGCTGCCGTTGATCGTCTGGCCGAGGCCGGGCACCAGGGGCAAGAGCAGCAGCACCAGGCCGGCGAAGCCGGCGGTGTAGCGGTAGCGCTCGAGCCGGCGCACGTCCTTGACGAACACGAGCGTGGCCACGAAGGCGGCCACGCCCAGGATCATCCACACCGACTGCAGGCCGGCCAGGCCCCGGGGGCGGGCGCGGGCCTCGTCGAGGCGCACCACGAACACGTATCCCAGCCCGTTCAGCAGCGACGCCAGCGGCAGCAGCATGCCGTCGGCCTGCGGCGCCAGCCGGCGCACCGCCACGTGGGCGACGAGCGGCAGGCCGACGATGATGCCGAGGAACGGGCCCACGGTCGTGGGGATCTCGCTGTCCTCGGGCAGCGTCGCCAGCAGGTAGGCACCGACCACGAACATGGTGCCCAGCACGAGCAGGCCCAGTTCCGTGGTGCGCCGCGACGCGTAGGTCATGGCGAGGCGGCCGTGGTCGGCGTGGTCGTCGTCCGCTGGGTCGTGGAGGTGGTGGTCGACGCGGTCGTGGTGGTGGTCGGGTGCAGCTCGTCGGCCTGCTCGCTGACGTTGGCGACGTAGCGCCGGGCGTCGGCCAGCGACGTCTGCTCGATACCGTCCTCGATGTCGTGGCGGCGCGACTCGGGGACACGGTCGCGCTCGAGCGAGGTGACGTCGACCAGCTCGGGCTCGATCCACAGCACGCCGCCGGGGCGGCCCTTGAAGATGGCCACGCGGTCGCCCTCGAAGCCGACGAAGTAGGCCGAGGTGCCGTACCACTGGATGGTGGCCACCACGCCGCCGGCCAACGCCAGGACGAGCAGCGTGAACAGGGCCACCCGCCAGGTGAAGCGCCGGCGGGGCCGCCGGGCCCGGTGGCGGGCCCCGGTCGGTGCGTCGTCGCCACCCGCACCGGGTGCCGGGTCGCCGTCGAGGTCGGGAACGGCGGTCGCCTCGGCCGTGTCGGTGTGCCGCTGCCGACGGCCGCGCCACCGGTTGGTGTCGTCGTCGGCGTACGCCGGGCTGGGGGTGGGCGCGTCGCTCGCGGACGAGCCCGGTGCGTCGTCGTCGGCGAGCGCGGCGGACGCGGCCGCCGCCCGCCCGCCGTCGTCGACCACGTCGACCACCACGACGGTGATGTTGTCGCGCCCGCCCCCCTCGACGGCCAGGTGCACCAGCTCGTTGGCGGCGACCGCGGGGTCGCGCCGGCGGCGCAGGACGGCGGCGATGGCCGGCTCGGGCACCTCGTTGAACAGCCCGTCGGAGCACAGCACGTAGCGGTCGCCGCCGTGGGGATCGACGGCGAACACGTCGACGGGCACGGTGTCGTACACGCCCAGCACCCGGGTGACGATGTTGCGCTGAGGGTGGACCGCCGCCTCCTCGGGCGACAGGCTGCCGTCGCGCACCAGGTCGGCGACCAGGCTGTGGTCGGTGGTGACCTGGTCGAGCTCGCCGTCGGCGTAGCGGTAGCAGCGCGAGTCGCCCACGTTGGCGATGGCCAGCACCTCGTCGCCCTCGTGCTCGACGGCGGCCAGGGCGACCACGGTGGTGCCCATGCCGGTCAGCTCGGGGTTGTCGGTGCCGGCCCGGAACACGGCGGTGTTGGCCTCCTCGATGGCCTCGATCAGGCCGTCGACGGTGCGGTCGGAGAACGCCTGGCCCAGGGTGTCGCAGGCGATCTGCGAGGCCACCTCGCCGCCGCTGTGGCCGCCCATGCCGTCGGCGACCGCCCACAGGTCGAGGTCGGGGCGGGCGAGGAACTGGTCCTGGTTGTTGGTGCGGACGCGGCCGACGTCGGTGGCACCGCCCCAGTGCATGGCCGTGCGGTCGGCCCGCGCCGTCACGACAGCTCCAGCACGGTGTTGCCGATCTGCAGCCGGTCGCGCCGCTTGATCACCATCGGGCCCGCCACGCGGCGACGGTTGAGGTAGGTGCCGTTGGTCGAGCCCAGGTCCTCGACGTACCAGTGGCCGTCACGCTGGAACACGCGGGCGTGCACCTGGCTGGCATAGGCGTCGTCGAGCGGGATCTGGCAGCCGGCGGCCCGGCCCAGCGTGATCTCGTCGTCGAGCGAGTAGCTGCGGCCCCGCAGCCCGGCCGGTTCGAGCACCTTGAGGTGGGGTTGGCTCGACCTCCCCGTGCGTGCCGGGCGCCGCTGTCGGCTCTTCTGCCTGCCCACCGGCGCCGCGGCGTCCGCCGTGCGGGGGACGTTCACCTCGGTCCACACCGCGCGCAGGACGCGCAGGAAGAAGAGGTACAGCAGCACCAGGAGGAAGAGCTTGAGGAGGTTGAGGAGCTGGTCGGGCACCGAGCGGGAGATTATCGGCACCTGCGCTGCTCGCCCGACCGACCGCGATCGGCGGGACGGGCTGCACAGGTGGGGGCGGGCCGGGTGGCGAGGATCAGCTCGCCTCGAAGCGCATGCGGGTGTTGCCGAAGCGGATCTCGTCGCCGTCGGCCAGCACGTGCTGGCTGACGCGCACGTTGTTGACCTTGGTGCCGTTGGTCGAGCCGAGGTCGACCAGCATGAACCCGTCGCCCTGGGGGCGGATCTCGGCGTGGTTGCGGCTGACGTTGGGGTCGGCCAGCACGATGTTCGACTCTGGGCTGCGGCCGATGCTGATGATGTGCTCCTCGAGCGTGAACCGGTCGCCGGTGGGCAGCACCAGGCTGCCGGCGCCGGCGCCGCCGGCACCCTCGCGGAAGCGGCCCTCGACCTCGAACCAGCCGGTGCCGAAGCTCTCTTCGACCACCAGCTCGACGTCGACCGGCCCCATGAAGCCGTAGCCCTCGTCGCGGGCGTGGGCGCGGGCGGCGTCGCAGAGCTCGCGGCGCAGGGCGTCGCCGACGTCGCCGAACTCGTCGTGGTCGGACGGCGAGAGGTAGATCGTGAAGTGGTTGGGGGCGACCGGCGTGCCTCGGACCCCGACCGACACGTGGTCGTCCATCTCGCGGGCGAGCCGGCGGGCGAGCTCGACGGGGCGGATGCTCGACCGGAAGGCGCGGGCGAACGCCCCCTCGACCATGCGCTCGAGTCGCCGTTCGAAGCCACGGATTGCCACGGCATGGCAGGTTACCGGTACGCCGCGTCGATCAACCGTCGTCGCCCGGCCCGGCGCCGGGGGCGTCGGCGGGCGGGCGGGGGGCGGGGTCGTCGCGGTCGCTGTGCTCGATGGCGGCGAGGGCGACGCGTCGCGCCACCTCGTCGCGCTCGCCGGCGTCGACGCCGGGCAGGTGGGGCGTGACCATGACCACGTCGTCACCGCGCCGGGCCATCACGCCGCCGCCGAACCGGGCGCGGTAGGCCTCGTCGCCCAACCCCGGCAGCTCGTGGCGGGCGGCGGCGGGCAGGTGCCGGTACACGCCGATGGCGGCCACCGGCACCCACACGACCTGGACGTGGCCCTCGGCACCTGCGCGGTAGATGGCCGAGCCG
>DASTFE010000326.1:0-10750 GCA_035708905.1 Acidimicrobiales bacterium
GCCGGCACCTCCGCGGCCTCCGCCGCGGCGGCCAGAGCCTCGCCACCTGCGGTCGCGCCAGGCCCGACCGGCACCGCGGCCCGGATGGTCTTGGGCACCCGGAAGCGGTTGCGGGTGAGCAGGCGGCGGGCGGCGTCGACCACCGCCGGCGGGCAGCGGTAGTTGACCTCGAGGGCGTGCTCGTGGGCGCCGGGGAAGTAGCGCCCGAAGTCGGTCAGGAAGCGGGGCGAGGCGCCGGCGTGGCCGTAGATGACCTGGTCGTCGTCGCCGACGCCGAACACATCGAGGGCGGGCGCCGCCAGCAACCGCACGAGCAGCACGTGGGCGGGCGTCAGGTCCTGGAACTCGTCGACGAGCAGGTGCCGGTGCCGGGCCTGCTGGGCACGGCGGAACTCGCCGTCGCCCAGCAGCAGCTCGACACCGAGCAGGACCTGCTCGTCGAAGTCGATGACGCCCCGCCGCCGCAGCTCGGCACGGTAGGCGGGGAACGCCTCGGCCAGGCCGGGAACGTCGCCCCGCTCGTCCTCGACCGCCAGCGGGTCGCGCAACCCGAGGCGCACGGCCGAGAGGGCCTCGACGTAGGGGGCCAGCGGGTCGGTGTTGAGGCGGCGGGCACCCCGGGGGACGAGGGGCTCGAGGATGGCGCGGACGTCGCGCACGTCGAGCACCTCGGGGCGGCGACCCAGCCCGGCGGCCACGATGTCGTAGCCGAGGGCGTTCAGGGTGAGGATGCGCCCGCCGACGCCCGCCGTGCGCTCGACCATCTCGTCGCGGGCCTTGCGGTTGTAGGCGACGGCCACCACCGACCCGGGCTCGTAGCCGCGGTCGACGACCAGGTGACGCAGGCGCTCGGTGAGCACCCGGGTCTTGCCCGACCCCGCCGGGGCGATCACCCGGGCGGGACCGGCACCGTGCGTGACCGCGGCGAGCTGGTCGGGCGCCAGGTCGGCGCCGGGCGCCGCCCGCCGGGCGATCGGGGTGAGGAGCCCGTGCTCGACCGACTCGGCGTGCACGAGCATGGCGCCGTCGCCCGGCAGGTCGTCGGGCGCGACCCCGCCCCGCGGGCCACCGTCGACCCAGGCCGGCGTGCCGTCGGGCAGCACGACGTCGCCCCGCCCACGAGCGTCCGCGTCCGTGGCCGCCCCGACCTTGGCCGCCTTGCGCCCCCACCACCAGACGGGGTCGCCGCCGCCGCGGGCGTCGTAGGTGTTGGCCCACACCAGGAAGTGCAGGCGGTCATTGGTCAGGTCGAAGCCCGGGTCGAGCAGCCACGGGTCGCCGATCTCGTCGGCGCCGTACGAGCGGGGCGCCCGGAACCGCCCGGCGTCGACGGCCAGCGCCACCACCACCGGGCGGCGCCGGGCCCAGGCCCGGTGCAGCTCGTCCACGACCGGGTTGGCGGCGCCGGCCGGCGTGTCGAGCGCCGCCCGGTCGACGGTGACCACCGGGGCGCCGGCCCACGGCTGGGGCACGGGGTCGCCCTCGTCGACGACGACGCCGCGCCCGAGCACGGCGGGGCCGGGAACTGCGGGCCCGGGGACGGTCACCGGGACGCGAGCTCGTGCACGAACGGACCGCGGGCCATGGCGGCCACGTTACTGGCGGCCTGTGACAGCCGGGCCGGTGTCAGCCCGCCGTGACGCCGGCGGGCGCGATGTCGAGGTCGAAGCCGAGCGCCTCGGCCGTGGCCCGGTACTCGTCGATCTCGCCCGCCTGGTTGCGCGCCATCCGGGTGGCGAGCTCCGCCACCTCGCCGTCGCCGACGAGGCCGGGCGCCGCCTGGGCCATGTGCAGCCCGCCCCGGTGGTGCTCGGCCATGAGCTCGAGGAAGAGGCGGTCGATGTCGGTGCCGCGGGCCGTGGCCACGGCGTCGAGCTGCTCGTCGCCGAGCATCCCGGGCATGGCCTCGACCGGCACCGGCATGCCCATCCAGGCCATGGCCTCGTCGGACCGGTCCTCTCGGCTGTGGCCCCAGTCCCGCAGCATCTGGGTCATGAGCCCGATCTCGTAGGACTGGAAGGCGAGGACCTCGCGGGCGTAGCTGCGCACCGTGGGGTCCTCACCGTGGGCGATGGTCAGCGTGGCCACGCCGAGCGCCTGGTCGTGGTGGGTGATCATGTCCTGGAGGAAGCCCACGTCGGCCGAGTCGGTGGCGGGGGGCCGGTCGCGGCTGACGAACACGCCCACCGCGAAGCCGAGGAACGCCAGCGCCGCGGCGATCGCCACGACCCGGGGCCAGGTCAGGCCGCCCGGGGCGGCACCCTCGCCCTCCGCCGCCGTCCCGTCGCCGTCGACCCCGGCGGTCCCGACGGCGCGCCCGGCCGCGGTGCCCGTGTCGTCGCCAGGACCGGCGTCGCCGCCACCGGTGCCGGCGCCGACGTCCTCCGCGGTGCCGGTGGCGGGGGCGGGCGTCGGGTCGGGGGTGCTCATCGGCCCCATGTTCGCAGGCCGGCGCGCCGAGCCCGCAGCCCGGAACCCGGCGCGGCCCACCCGACCGGCGCGCCCCGTCAGCCCGATCGCTCGTACCGCCACCCGGCCGGGTCCATCACGAGCCGGTGGCGGGGGCCGGGAGCGGCGAGGTCGCCGGTCTCGTAGGCCGCGTCGGGCGCCCACAGCGTGACGAGTGTCCCGTCGCTGTCGGCCACCCGGGTGGCGAAGCGCACGACCTCGGCGGCCGCCACGTCGGCCAGCGCGGCGGCGACGTCGGGCAGGCCGGCGATGCGCCGGAGGGTCATCCAGGTGGGAGGCACCAGGTCGATCTCGCCGGCCCGGTGGCGATCGAGGGCGGCGGCCGGCCGGGTCCACACGTGGTCGCCGATCTCGCCGCCGTCGACGATCACCTCGGCCGCGCCCTCGGGCAGCCCGGCCAGGAAGAACCAGGTGGCGTAGCGCCGGGGCGCCTCGGCCGGGGGCATCCAGTGAGCGAAGGGCACGAGGTCGTCGGCGCCGAGGACGAGCCCGGTCTCCTCCGCCGCCTCGCGCACCGCGGCCGCCCGGGCGCCCGCCAGCCCGGTGCCGTCGCCGGCCTCGACCCGGCCGCCGGGGAACACCCACATGCCCCCGAAGGCCTGGCCCCGGGTCTTGCGCAGCATCAGGCACTCGAGCCCGCCGGCCGTGTCGCGCACGAGCACGACGGTGGCTGCGTCGTGCACCGGTGCGTCGCCGGTCCCGCCCTTGAGCAGCTGCTCCATCACCGCAGGATGCCCGCACCCGGCCGGGCCGTGCCAGGCGGGGGGATCAGCCGTCGCGCCCCGCCCGGCCACGGCGGGCCCAGACCGTGTGGCCGGCCGGCGGGGGATGCCCGTGCGCGAGGTCGTTGGCGACCTCGTCGACGAGCTCGCCCGCGTTGCGCCAGCCGACGACCCGCCAGGTGCGGCGCAGACCGTCGGGGCCGGTGGCCTCGACCGTCCACGGCCGGCGCAGCAGCACGCGGGCCGCCACGCCCAGCGCCGTCAGCAGCACGATGACCAGCACGTCGAGCACGGCGATCAGCAGCGGGACGGCGAAGAAGACGAGGAACAGGCCGACGGCGACCACGGCGGCCACGACCACGAGGTCGTCGACCAGGTCGAGGCCGCACCCGGCGACGTCGCCGACGTCGTCCGAGCGGCGCCGCACGCGCCGCATCCGCCGCCGGAACCGGGCCCACAGGGTCTCACCCTGGAGCCGGGGCGCCCAGAGGCGCCGCACATGCCACTGCTCGTTCCGGGGGGTCGTGACCGTCCGCCGCGCCACCGCCGGCGAACACTACTGCTCGCTGGGCAGGCCCCAGGAGGTCACAGCCGGGCCACGGCCTCGACGAGGCGATCGATCTCGTCGTCGGTGGTCGTGTAGTGGACCGACGCCCGCACCAGCGGCGGCAGCTCGCGGGCGAGCGCGTCGAGCAGCGTGGACGACGGCGACGACACCGACACGTTGACCGCCTCGACTGCCAGCGCCCGGCGGACGTCCTCCGCGCCCACGCCGTCGCGGGTGAAGGACACGATGCCGCAGCGCCGCCGGCCCCGGTCGCGCCCGGTCACGCCCGGCACCCCGGCCAGGCGGGCCCGCAGCCGCTCGGCCACGGCGGACACCTGGGCGCCGATCGCGTCGAGGCCCCACGACCGGGCGTAGGCGACGGCCGCCCGCAGGCCCGCCTGGGCGGCCAGGCTCGACTCCCAGCTCTCGAACCGCCGGGCGTCGGCCCGCAGCTCGAAGCGCTCGGGCGCCACCCACTCGGCCCCCAGCAGGTCGAGGAACGCCGGCTCGAGCGGTGCCGGGTCGGTGCGGTCGAGCAGCGCCCGGCGGACGTAGAGGAACCCGGTGCCCCGCGGCGCCCGCAGGAACTTGCGGCCGGTGGCGACCAGCATGTCGCAGCCGATGGCCTCGACGTCGACGGGCATCTGGCCCACCGACTGGCAGGCGTCCAGCAGGAACGGCACGCCTGCGTCGCGGGCGAGCCGGCCCACGTCGGCCGCGGGGTTGACCAGGCCGCCGTTCGTCGGCACGTGGGTGACGGCCACCAGCCCGACCGGCCCGCGGCCGTCGTCGAGGGCCGCGGCCAGTGCCGCCAGGGAGAGCTGGCCCGACTCGTCGCTGGGGACGACCTCGATGGTGACGCCGAGGCGCCGCCGCGCCTGCAGGAAGCTGACGAAGCCGCTGGCGTACTCGGCGTCGGCGGTCAGGATGCGGTCGCCTGGCCGCAGACCGAGCGACCAGAACGCCTGGTGCCAGGCGAACGTGGCGTTCTCGACGAGCGCGATCTCGCCGGGCGCGGCGCCGATCAGCGCCGCCACCTCGTCGTAGGTGGCGGCCACCTCGTCGGCCCGCTGCTCGGCCAGCTCGTACCCGCCGGCCAGGGCCTCGGCCCGCAGCCACGCCACCTGGGCGTCGGTGACCACCCGGGGCGGCAGGCTGCAGCCGGCGTGGTTGAAGTGCGCGACGGTGGCGCAGCCGGGGGTGTCGGCCCGCGCCCGGGCGACGTCGAACGCGGAATGCTCGGACATGGCCGCCCATCCTGGCGGCCCGGTGTGAGACAGTGGTGTCGTTCCGTGCGACGCAGCTCTCGACGAGGAGGTAGCCCGGGTGCTGATCGAGCACATCCTCCACAACAAGGGCCGCGAGGTCGCGACCATCCCGGCCGACGCGCCGGTCGCCGACGCGGTGCGGGGGCTGCGCGAGCGCAACGTCGGTGCGCTGGTGGTCGTCGCCCCGGCCGGTCAGGCCGACGACGAGGCCGGTGGCGACCTGGTCGGCATCCTGTCCGAGCGCGACGTCGTCCGCGCCCTCGCCGGGGCCGACGCGGGCACCGTGCTCGAGGGCCCCGTGTCGGCGCTCATGTCCACCGAGCTGACCACGTGCGAGCCGCGGGCCACCGTCGACGAGCTGATGCGCCTCATGACCGACCGCCGCATCCGCCACATCCCGGTGCTCGACGGCGGCCGGCTGGCCGGCATCGTCAGCATCGGCGACGTGGTGAAGTCGCGCATCGACGAGCTCGAGACCGAGACCGAGACGCTGCACGAGTACCTGTCGTCCGGGCGCTGACCGCCCGGCGATGCACTAGGGTTCCGGCCGAACCCACGGTTCCGGGAAGCCGGTGAGAGTCCGGCGCGGTCCCGCCACTGTGACCGGGGAGCGAACCCCACGACGCCACTGGGCTGCGGCCCGGGAAGGCGGGGTGAGCGTCGATCCGGGAGCCAGGAGACCGACCGTGGGCACGTTCCACGAGGATGGAGGACCGAGATGGCAGAGCCCACGACCACCACCGCCGACCCCGGCGTCGTCGTCGCCCCGATCCCCGGGTGGGTGCTCGTCACCCTGCTGGCCGTGGCCGCGCTCGCCCTGTGGCTGGTGACCTTCGACAACGGCCAGCTGACGGGCGTGCTCGAGCGCGGCGACCTGTTCGTCCACGAGCTCTTCCACGACGGGCGCCACCTCCTCGGCGTCCCCTGCCACTGACCGCGCCCCGGCGCGCTCGGCAGCAGTCCCCGGAGAGACGAGCATGCTCGCCCGCTTCGACTTCACGCGCCCCCGCACCATCGTGGTGGCCGCGGTGCTCGTCGGCGTGCTGGCGGGCCTGGCCGGCGCGGTGTTCCACTCGGTCGCGACCGAGCCCCGCGTCGACGAGGCCATCGCCATCGAGGAGGCGGCCGCAGACGCCGGCGCGGACGCCGGTGCCGAGCACGACGACGAGGTCGTCGTCAGCCGCGGCGTGCAGAAGGGCGCCGGGCTGTTCGGTGCCTACGCCGCGACCGGCGCCGCCTTCGGCCTGTTCCTCGCGGTCACCTCGCTGTCGCTGCGCACGACCACCGGCGGCCCGTTCCGCCGGGTGGCGGTGTCGGGCGCCATCCTGGCCGGCGCGGTCACCGTGGCCCCCTGGCTCAAGTACCCGCCCAACCCGCCCGCCGTGGGCGACCCCGGCACGGTGGGCGAGCGCGAGCGGCTGTACGTGCTGATGATCGTCCTCGCCGCGCTGGCGCTCGCCGGCCTCGCCCACCTGTCGGCCCGGCTGCGCCGGGCCGAGTGGCCCGACGACCGCCGCGTCGCCGTGCTCGTGGCGGCGGGCCTGGTGGCGTTCGCCGGCCTGTTCGGGGGGCTGCCCGCCTCACCCGACCCGGTGGAGGTGCCCGCCAACCTGGTGTGGCAGTTCCGGCTCAACTCGCTGACCGGCAACCTGCTGGTGTGGGCGGTGCTGACGGTCGGCCTCGGCCTGCTGTGGACCGAGGCCGCCCGCCGGGCGGCCGCCGCCGGTCAGAACTCGATGCCCTTCAGCGCCGCGATGCCGGCGTCGTAGGCGTGCTTCACCTTGCGCATCTCGGTGACCGTGTCGGCCACCTCGATCAGCTCGGCGGGAGCGTCGCGGCCGGTGGCCACCACGCTGGTGCCGGGCGACCGGTCGCGGATGGCGGTGGCCACCTCGCCCGGGTCGACCCAGCCGTACTTCATCGTGTAGGTCAGCTCGTCGAGGATCAGCAGGTCGTAGTCGCCCGACGCCAGCTTGGCCGCCGCCACCGCCCACGCCTGGCGGCCCAGCTCGGCCGTGCGCTCGAGGTCGGTCGACTCCCAGGTGAAGCCGTCGCCCAGCGTGTGCCACTCGATGCCCAGGTGGTCGGCCAGCTTGCGCTCGCCGGTCTTCCACTTGCCGCCCTTCACGAACTGCACCACGCCCACCGTCCACCCCCGGGCCCAGCCGCGCACCATCACGCCGAAGGCCGCGGACGACTTCCCCTTCCCGTGACCGGTGTTGACGAGGACGAGCGACGTGGCGCGGGCCATGGGGGGCGAGCGTAGTGACCGCGTGCACGCCGCTCCGGGGGGCGCTCATGGTGTGCGGCACCACCAGCGACGCCGGCAAGTCGTTCGTGGTCGCGGGGCTGTGCCGGCTGCTGGCCCGGCGGGGCGTGGCGGTGGCGCCGTTCAAGGCCCAGAACATGGCGCTCAACGCCGCCGTCACCCGTGACGGCGCCGAGATCGGTCACGCCCAGTGGGTGCAGGCGGTGGCCGCCGGCGCCGAGCCCGAGGCGGCGATGAACCCGGTGCTGCTCAAGCCGACCAGCGAACGGTCGAGCCAGGTGGTGGTGATGGGCCGGGCCCGGGGCGTGCAGTCGGCGGCCGAGTACCACCGCGCCAAGCGCGCGCTGCTGCCCGTGGTGCTCGACGCCCTGGCCGACCTGCGGCGGCGCTACGACGTGGTGATCTGCGAGGGCGCCGGCAGCCCCGCCGAGATCAACCTGCTCGACCACGACATCGTCAACCTCCCCCTGGCCCGGGCCGCGGGGCTGCCCGCGGTGGTCGTCGGCGACATCGATCGCGGGGGCGTGTTCGCCTCGCTGTACGGCACCGTCGCCGTGCTGCCCGACGACCTGCGGGCCACCGTGCGGGGGTTCGTCGTCAACAAGCTGCGGGGCGACCCGGCCCTGCTCGGCGACGCCTGCGCCGACCTCGAGCGCCGCTGCGGTGTGCCCACGCTCGGCGTCCTGCCCCACCTCGGCGTCGCCGACATCGACAACGAGGACTCGCTGGCCCTCGACCGCGCCGACCCCCCGCCGGCGCCGCTCGGCGCCCCGGACGGCCACGCGGTGCCCGCCCCGCGCGACGTGCTCGACGTCGCCGCCGTGCGCTGGCCGCGGGTGGCCAACGCCGGCGACCTCGACCCCCTGCGGCTCGAGCCCGGGGTCCACGTCCGCTGGGTGCGGTCCGTGCCCGAGCTGGGCCGCCCCGACCTGGTGGTGCTGCCCGGCTCGAAGAACACCCGCGGCGATCTCGCGTGGTTCCGGGCGACGGGGCTGGCCGGGGCTGTCGCCGGGGGCGACGCCGCGGTCGTGGCCGTGTGCGCCGGCCTGCAGATGGCCGGCCACCGGATCGACGACCCCGACGGCGTCGAGGGCCCACCCGGCGCCGACACGGGCCTGGGCCTGCTGCCGGTGACCACGACCTTCCGCGGCGACAAGGTGCTCGACCGGCCCGACGGCACGGCGGTCGCCGGACCGGCCGCCGGGCAGGCCGTCGCCGGCTACCGCATCCACCACGGCCGGGTGGTACCCGGGCCCGGGGCCGAGCCGTGGCTGGCCGCTGCCGGCGGCGAGGCGCTGGGCTGGCGGGCCGGGCGGGTGGCGGGTACCACCCTGCACGGGCTGTTCGAGCGCGACGGGTTCCGGGCCGCGGTGCTGGGGTGGGCGGCGCAGCGGTCGGGCAAGCGCTGGGCACCCACCGGCACCGACTTCGCCGCCGCCCGCCGCGACCGCCTCGACCGCGTGGCCGACGCCCTCGAGGCCCACCTCGACCTCGACCGCGTGACCGCCCTCGTCCGGCAGGCCGCGCCATGACGTCCCCGCCGCCCGACCCCGACCCCCGGGAGCCCGCCCCCATGACCGACCCGCCCGCGGGCCCCGACGAGCCGCCGGGCGCCGTCCTGTTCGTCAGCAACGCCGACACCGAGCTGCTGGCGGTGGGCTCGATCGTCCACCGGCTGCCCGAGGGGTTCCCGCCCGTGCGGGCCGCCCACCCCGCCCGCCTCGACGGCGCGCCGTCCCTCGACGGCATCCAAGCCGTGTTGGTGCGGCTGCTCGGCGGGCGCAGCGCCTGGGAGCAGCCCTTCGACGCGCTGCGGGCCGCGTGCGCCGGCGCCGGTGTGCCGCTGGTGGCGGTGGGGGGCGAGGCCGAGCCCGACGCCGAGCTCGCCCGGCTGTCGACGGTGCCGGCCGGTACCGCCCGCGAGGCCCACCGCTACCTCGCCGCCGGCGGCCCCGAGAACGTCGAGCACCTGTTGCGGTTCGTGGCCGACACCGTGCTGCTCGGCGGGTTCGGGTTCGAGCCGCCGCGCCCGTTGCCGCTCACCGAGGTGTGGGAGGGTGCCGGCCTGGGCCGCGCTGGCGCCGTGCGCGACCCCGACCGGCCGCTGATCGGCGTGGTGTTCTACCGGGCCCACCGCGTGGCGGGCAACACCCAGTTCGTCGCCGACCTGTGCTCGGCCGTCGAGGCGGCGGGCGGCGACGCGCTGGCGGTGGCCTGCTACTCGTTGCGCCCCGACGCCGACGGCCGGGTCGAGGCGCTCGAGCTTCTCGCCGATCACGGCGTGGACGCCCTCGTCACCACCGTGCTCGCCATGGGCCGCTCGGGTCCCGGCCGGCCGGCGCCCGGCGGCGACTCCGCCGCCGGCCCCGACGACACCGTCACCGCGGGCCCCGCCGACGCGGGCCGGGACGGCGCCGACCCCGACGAGGACGGCGACGCCTGGCACGTGCCGCAGCTCGCGGCGCTGGGGGTGCCCGTCATCCAGGCCCCGTCGTGCAACCGGCCCCGCGACGAGTGGGCCGGCGACGAGGCCGGCCTCACCCCGCTGGACGTCGCCATGGGCGTCGCCATCCCCGAGTTCGACGGGCGCATCATCGGGCCGGCCTTCGCCTTCAAGGAGCAGGTCGACGACGGCGGCGAGCTCGGCACCCCGGTGGTGGCCAGCCGCACCGACCCCGACCGCACCGCCCGGGTCGCCGGGTTGGCCGTCCGCCATGCCCGCCTGCGGCGCCTGCCCCCGGCCGAGGCCCGGGTCGCCCTGGTGCTGTCGGCCTACCCCACCAAGCGCAGCCGGCTGGGCAACGCCGTCGGCCTCGACACCCCTGCGTCGGTCATCGACCTGCTGCACGCCCTGCGGGACGCGGGCTACCGGGTCGACCACGTCCCCGACGACGGGGACGCGCTGATGGCCGACCTGGCCGACCGGCTGACCTACGACCGCCCCACCCTCACGCCCGACCAGGCGGCGCTGGGCGTTGGGCGCCTGCCCGCCGCCGAGTACGCGGCCTGGTTCGCCACGCTGCCCGGCCGGGTGCGCGACGAGGTGGCCGCCATCTGGGGCGAGCCGCCCGGCGACGTCTACCTGGACGGGGGTGAGCTGGTGTTCCCGGGGCTCGACCTGGGCGGCGTGCTCGTCACCGTCCAGCCGCCCCGGGGGTTCGGGTCCGACCCGATCGGCACCTACCACGCCCCCGACATGCCACCGCCCCACCACTACCTGGCCTTCTACCGCTGGCTCGACACCGGCTGGGGCGCCGACGCCGTGGTGCACGTGGGCAAGCACGGCACGCTCGAGTGGCTGCCGGGGAAGGCGGTCGGCCTCTCGTCGGCCTGCACGCCCGACGCGGCCCTCGGCGACCTGCCGTTCCTCTACCCGTTCGTCGTGAACGATCCCGGCGAGGGGACGCAGGCCAAGCGCCGCACCCACGCGGTGGTGATCGACCACCTGCCCCCGCCCATGACCCGGGCGGAGACC
>DASTFE010000327.1:0-5864 GCA_035708905.1 Acidimicrobiales bacterium
TCATCGTCCCTCCTACACCGGCCGGGCTGGCGTGGTTCCGAAGGCGCGCCGCCGGCGCTGCCTCTCGACACCGGTGGAGACGCTCGCCGCCGCACCCTGGTTCGATCGTCGTGCGCGAGGTCCGCGACGGGCCTGGCCCCGAGGCGCGCCGGCTACGGGCCGCGGCTGTCGACGCCCACGACCTGCCACTCGCCGTCGGTGGGCTCGAGATCGACCCGGACGCGGGCGGTGTCGCGGGCGTCGACGTAGCGCTCGGCGTCGACCGACGGGCCGCTGCCGGCCGGCACCGGGCCCACGAGCACGAGGACGCCGTCCTCGAGCACGGGCGCACCGGCAGTGCGGTCGTCGATCGCCTCGGCCCGCTCGTCGACGAACCGCACGGTCGCGAAGTCGACGAGCTGCTCGACCACGGCCGCCTGGACCTCGAGGGGGATCGGCTCCTCCTCGTCGAGCGGGCCGACGTAGACCACGCGGTCGAGCTCGCCCACGGTGGCCGGCGGCTGTGGCTGGCCCCGCTCGGCGGGCTCTGCCGGCGCGAGCGCCTGGATGACGCTGACGTAGACATCGGCGTCACGATCGGTCGCGTCCGCGCCGTCGGAGCCGCACGACACGACGGCAAGCGTGATCGCGGCAAGGGACGTGAGCGTGCGCAGCGTGGCCTCCGCTCGATCGGGGGCAGAGTACCTCCCGTCAGTAGCATCCCGAGGATTCCCGGATCACGCGAGCCGAGCCCGTGGGCGCTCCGGGTGTTCGGGCCGATGCCGTTCATGCGACTCGCCCAGACGCACGCGGTGAGCGCCGGCGCCGACGTGTTCTTCGCGGTGTCCCTCGCCGGCTCGCTGTTCTTCAACGTGTCGGTCGACGCCGCCCGGCCCCGGATCATCCTGTACCTGGTCCTGACCATGGCGCCGTTCGCGGTCGTGGCACCGCTGATCGGCCCCCTGGTCGACCGGTACGGCCGGGCTCGCAGCGGGGTCATCGCGCTCACCCTGCTGGTCCGGGGCATCCTGTGCCTGTTCATCGCGGGTGACCTGAAGAACCTCTTCTTCTACCCGGAGGCCTTCGGGGTGCTGGTGCTCGGCAAGGCGTACTCGGTGGCCAAGAGCGCCGCGGTGCCCGGCCTCGTCGACGACGCCTCGCAGCTGGTCGCGGCCAACTCGCGCCTGTCGCGGCTCTCGAGCATCACGGGCGCCGCCGCCGGTGCCCTCGCCGCCGGCGTGATGGCGCTCGCCGGCGCATCGCTCGTCCTGCGCCTCGGCTCGCTGGTGTACTTCGGCGGCGCTGCGCTGGCCCTGCGGATCCCGCCGGCGAGCGACGCTGCCGCCGCGGATCCGGCGGTCGAGCGGGCGGAGCTCCACTCGCGGTCGGTCGTGGTCGGCGCATCCGCCGTCTCGGCGCTGCGCGCCAGCATCGGGTTCCTCACGTTCCTGATCGCCTTCGCGTTCCGGCGGTCGGGCGAGCCCGTGTGGCTGTACGGCGCGCTGCTGGTCGCCGTCGGGGTCGGCAACTTCGCGGGCACGATCGTCACGCCGGTCGTCAGGCGGCGCTGGCTGCGCGAGGAGCACCTGCTGACCGCGGCGCTGCTGGTGGCGAGCGCGGCGTCGTTCGCCACGGCCTGGAGCTTCGGCCGGCTCAGCCTGATCCTGGCGGGAGCCGTGCTCGGGCTCGCGGCCAACGTCGGGCGGCAGGCCTTCGACAGCGTCCTCCAGCGGGACGCGCCCCTCGCCACCCGCGGCCGCCACTTCGCCTGGTTCGAGACCAGGTTCCAGCTCGCGTGGGTGGTCGGCGCGCTCGTCCCGGTCGTGCTCGCGCTCGGCATCCGCACCGGGCTCACCGCGCTCGGGGTGGCCTTCGCGGTCGCCTTCGCCGCCTGCGCCGGCGGTGTCTCGATCGAGACCAGCGTCGCCCGCCGCCTCCGGGGCTTCATCCCCCGCCGCGGCGGCGACCCGGCGCGCTGACCGTCGCAGCGACCGCGTCCGGGCGACCTCGGCGTAGCGTCGCGTGCCGTGGACGACAGCGACGAGGCCCGCCTGGTGCGGCGGTTCTACGACGACGCCTGGAACCGGTGGGACGACGAGGCGGTCGATGACCTGCTCGCCGAGGGGTTCCGGTTCCGGGGCTCGCTCGGCGACGAGGTCAGCGGCCGCGACGCGTGGCGGGCCTACCGCGACAGGGTCCGCCGCGCCGTGCCAGACTTCCACAACGAGATCGTCGACCTCGTGACCTCGCCGGGCCGGGCCGCAGCCCGTCTGCGCTACACCGGCCACCACCGGGGCGTACTGCTGGGCCGGCAGGGTCGCGGCGAGCCGATCGACTACGCCGGCGCGGCGTTCTTCCACTGCGCCGAGGGCCGCCTGGCTGCGGCCTGGGTGCTGGGCGACCTCGACACCCTTCGCAGGCAGATCTCGACGTAGCGAGCCGGCCCGTGCCCGCGACCTGCGGGTGGCACCGCCCGGCCCGCGCTGACGGATCGTTCAGCGACTCCTAGCCGTCCTGAACAGATCGCGTTAGTGTCTCGCCATCTGCTGACGATCGTGCGCAACGGGTGGCCGAGGGGACCCCGTCGCGAGGGAGGCACGACCGATGGGACGTCGAACGACGCGTGGGCGAGTGCGTGGCTGGCGGTGGATCGGCCTGCCGGTGGCGGCGGTGGTGCTGCTCGTCAGCGCCGCGCCGTCGAGCGCAGCGCAGGCACAGGAAGAGCCCGACCCCCGCGTGGGGCTCGAGCCGGGCTGGCTCGACGCCGAGACGGCCATCAGGAATCTCGAGCTGCTGGCGCACCACGACAAGCCAGCGGGCTTCGTCGATCCGGCCAACCCGGGCAACTTCGGGTTCGTCACGTCCGACCTGGCCTTCGCCGGCGACCACGCCTTCGTCGGCAACTTCAACGGGTTCAACATCTACGACATCTCCGATCCCACCGGCCCGGTGAACGTGACCAACGTCGTCTGCCCCGGCGGCCAGGGCGACGTCTCGGTCCACGGCAACCTGCTGTTCATGTCGGTCGAGGAGACCCGCGCCCGGGTCGACTGCGGCACGGACCCCACGGTGGGCACCCGCTTCCAGGGCGTCCGCATCTTCGACATCAGCGACATCAGCAACCCGGTGCAGGTCGCGGCTGTCCAGACCTGCCGCGGCTCGCACACCCACTCGCTCGTCGACGACCCCGACGACAGCGACAACGTCTACGTGTACGTCTCGGGCACCGCGAACCCCCGGCCCGCGACCACGATGGCGAGCTGCAACAACAACCCGCCGACGGGCGAGGACCCGTCCCGCTGGCGCATCGAGGTCATCAAGGTGCCGCTGGCGGCGCCCGAGACGGCGGCCATCGTCAGCGAGCCGCGACTGTTCACCGACCCCGCCACCGGCGCCATCGACGGGCTCCAGAACGCCCCGCCGACGCCGCTGCACCCGTCGGGCATGCCGTGGGGCCCCACGCCCATCACCGACGCCTGCCACGACATCACCACGTTCCCCGAGATCGGCCTGGCCGCCGGCGCCTGCGAGGGCAACGGCATCCTCATCGACATCTCCGACCCGGAGAACCCGGTGCGCGTCGACGAGGTCGCAGACCCCAACTTCGCCTACTGGCACTCGGCCACGCTGAGCAACGACGGCACCAAGGTCGTCTTCACGGACGAGTGGGGCGGCGGCACGCAGGCACGCTGCCGCGAGACCGACCAGCCGGAGTGGGGCGCTGACGCCATCTTCGACATCGTCGACGGGCAGATGCAGTTCGCCAGCTACCACAAGCTGCCGGTGCCCCAGACGACGCGCGAGAACTGCGTCGCCCACAACGGGTCGCTCATCCCGGTGCCCGGCCGCGACATCATGGCCCAGGCCTGGTACCAGGGCGGCATCTCGCTGCTCGACTTCACCGACTCTGCCAACCCGGTCGAGATCGCCTTCTTCGACCGGGGCCCCATCAGCCCCACGTCGCTGGTGCTCGGCGGCTTCTGGTCGGCGTACTGGTACAACGGCGAGGTCTACGGCAGCGAGATCGCCCGCGGGTTCGACGTCTTCGGGCTCCTGCCCAGCGAGCACGTGTCCGAGGCCGAGATCGCCGCCGCCCGCGAGGTGCACCTCGACGAGTTCAACGCCCAGCACCAGACGCAGTTCACCTGGGCGCCGAGCTTCGCCACGGCCCGGGCCCGGTTCGACCAGCTCGCCCGCACCTGCACCTCGACCGTGTCGGGGCCGCACGACGGGGCGCTCGAGGTGACGGGCACGACCTGCCTGGACGGGGCGACCGTCTCGGGGCCGGTCACGGTGCGCCCGGGCGGGTCGCTGCTGGCCCTGGGCTCGTCGATCAGCGGCCCGGTGACCGCCACCAGCGCGAGCGCCGTGCACCTCTTCGAGAGCACGGTCACCGGCCCGCTCACCATCAGCGGCACGACCGGCAGCGTCGCCGTGGTCGACTCGTCGATCGACGGCCCGGCGACGCTGCGGAACAACGCCACGGGTGACGTCGCGCCGATCGTCGCCGCCAGCACCGTGTCGGGGCCGCTCTCGTGCACCGGCAACACGCCGGCGCCGATCGACCTCGGTGCGCCGAACTCGGTCAGCGGGCCCGCGACCGGGCAGTGCGCAGCGCTCGTGTGACCACTGCGACCGGCAGCAGCGGGGCGCTCACCCGAGCGCCCCGCTCACCGGCCGTCACCTGATCGGCCGTCACTCGATCGACGCCAACAGCTCCTGCATGCGCAGGATCTCGATGTTCTGCGTGGCCTCGACCTCGCGGGCGAGCCCGTCGGCCGCGGGCTCGAGCCCACCGCCGCCCCGGTAGAGCTCGTCCACCATCGCCAGGGCCCCCTGGTGGTGGGCGACCATGAGATCGAGGAACAGGCGGTCGAACGCCGCCCCCTGCGCGCCCTCGAGCTGCGCCAGCTGCTCGGGGGTGGCCATGCCCGGCACGGCCTCGTCGTGCTCGTGGGTGGCCGCGTCGGGCACCTCTTCGCCGCGGGCGGTGAGCCACTCCTCGATCTGCTCGATCTCCGCCTCCTGCGAGACGGTGATCCGCTCGGCCAGCAGCGGCAGGTCGTCGCGCTCGGTGCGCTCGGCGACGAGGGCGGCCATGTCCAGCGCCTGCTGGTGGTGGGCGAGCATGTCCTGCATGAACGCGGTGTCGGCCGCCGTGTGGCCGGGCGTGTCGAGGGCGGCGAGCTCGTCGTCGGTCAGCTCGCGCCCGTCCTCGCCCGGGGCGCCCGGTTGCACGGTGCGCGCCTCGTCGTCGCCGTCGCTGCCGTCGCCGTCCGAGCCGCCGGCGAGCACCACGCCCGCGACGAGCCCCGACACGACGGTGGCCGTGACGGCCCCCACGACGACGATGCGGCGCGAGCGAGACACCGGTCGGGCACCGTATCCGAACTCGGTCGGCGGCGGGCGGTCCACCGGCGCTGGCGCGGCGGTCGCGGGCAGGCTGGTGCCATGGCCACCACCGACGCGGTGCGGCGCACCGGCATCCTGCTCGACCTCGACGGCACCCTGATCGACAGCGTCTACCAGCACGTCCTCGCCTGGCGGGACGCTCTCGAGGCCGAGGGCATCGACATCCCCGTCTGGACGATCCACCGCAAGGTGGGGATGAGCGGCGGGCTGTTCGCCCGTGCCCTGCTGCGGGAGACGTCGGCGACGTTCGGGGCCGGTGTCGCCGAGCGGCTGCAGGTCGGCCACCGCGCCGCCTTCGCCCGCTACGCCGCCGGCGTCCGGCCGCTGCCCGGCGCGGTCGACCTGCTGCGACACCTCAGCGCGGCCGGCGCGCCGTGGGCGATCGCCACCAGCGGGCGCATCGAGACGGCCGGCCCGACGCTGGCCCAGCTCGGCGTGCCCGACGGCGTCCCCGTGATCACCCGCGACCTGGT
>DASTFE010000328.1:0-5581 GCA_035708905.1 Acidimicrobiales bacterium
CACCCTGCCCCCGCTGGCGGTGCGCTGGCTGGCGCCGGCGCCCTGACGGGTGGGCGCCGTGCCCTTGTGCGGCGGTCCCGGCGCGAGCTGAGGACGACCCAGCGGGCGGGTGGCCGTCCGCTGGGTGCGGGCCGGGCAACCGCTTGGTGCTTGCCGCCGCAACGGTGGTAGGCAGAGCGCCGTCGTGATCGGAGACGTCCCCCCGCAACCGCTCGACGACGGCGAACGCAGCCTGCTCTCACCCCAGTTCGCCGTCGTGCTCGTCGCGGCGTTCCTCTACTTCACCGGCATGGGGGCCACGATCCCCACGGTGCCGCGCTTCGTCGAGGGCGAGCTGGGCGGGGGCGGCGCCGCGGTGGGCGTCGGGGTCGGCGTGTACGCGGTGTCGGCGGCCCTGCTGCGGCCCTGGGTCGGCCGCATCGGCGACACCCACGGGCGCCGCATCCTCGCCGTCGGCGGCTCGACGGTCATCGCCGTGTCGTTCCTGTCGTACGCGCTGGCGACCGAGCTGTGGATGCTCGTGCTGTCCCGGCTGCTCACCGGCGCCGGCGAGGCGGCGGGCTTCGTCGGCTTCGCCACGGCCGCCCAGGACCTGGCGCCCGACCACCGGCGGGGCGAGGCGGCCTCGTACTTCTCGGTGGCGCTCTACGGTGGCCTCGCCGTGGGCCCGCCGGTGGGCGAGGCCCTCGTCCGCCACGGCTTCACCACGCTGTGGATCGCCGTCAGCGGCTTCGCCGCCCTGGCGGCGGTGGCCAGCCTGTGGATCCCCAAGGGCCGGACGGTCCCCGTGGCGACCAGCCGCAGCTTCCTCCAGCGCGACGCCCTGTGGCCGGGGCTGATCCTGTTCCTCGGCCTCATCCCCTTCACCGCCTTCGCGGCGTTCGTGCCGCTGTTCGCCGAGGGCCTCGGGCTCGACAGCGTCGGCGGGGTCCTCGGCCTCTACGCCGGTCTCGTACTGGTCATCCGCATCGTCGGCGCCCGGCTGCCCGACCGCCTCGGCTGGCGCAAGGGCTCCACCCTGGCGCTGATCGGGGTCACCACCGGCATCTGGGTGGTGGCGGCCTGGGGGTCGATCCCGTCGATCTGGCTGGCGGCGATCGGGTTGGGCGTCGGCATGTCGCTCATGTACCCGTCGCTGTTCACCGCGGTGATGGCCGCCGCGCCCGAGGACGAGCGCAGCCACGCGGTCGGCACCTTCTCGGTGTTCTTCGACCTCTCGCAGGGGCTGGGCGCCACCTTCGTCGGGATCGTCGTCTCGCTGGCCGGCGACAACCAGCGGGCCGGCTTCGCGGCCGCCGGTGCGCTGGCGTTCGCCGGCCTGATCGCCCAGTGGCTGCTGCGCGACCGCATCGGCCGGGGGCCCCGCACCCAGCCCGCGGTGGCGCCGGTGGAGCCGCTCTGACGGCCTGTAGCGTCGACCCATCGCCGACGTCGCCTTCGTCCTCCACGGCCACTTCTACCAGCCACCCCGTGAGAACCCGTGGACCGAGGCCGTGCCGCGCCAGCCGTCCGCTGCACCCTTCCACGACTGGAACGAGCGCATCACCGCCGAGTGCTACCGCCCCAACGGCTGGGCCCGCATCCTCGACGACCACGGCCGCATCGTCGCCATCGTCGACAACTACGAGCGGCTGTCGTTCAACGTCGGGCCCACCCTGCTGTCGTGGCTGGAGGACCATGCGCCCGAGACCTACGCCCGCATCCTCGACGCCGACCGGCGGGGCGGGCGGGCCATCGCCCAGGCGTACGGGCACGCCATCCTGCCGCTGTGCAACGACCGCGACCTGCGCACCCAGATCCGCTGGGGCCTGGCCGACTTCCGCCACCGGTTCGGCCGCGAGCCGGCGGGCATGTGGCTGCCCGAGACCGCGGTCGACGACCGCGTGCTGGCCGCCCTCGCCGAGGAGGGCGTCGGCTTCACCATCCTGGCCCCCGCGCAGATCAGCGCCGTCCGCCCGCTGGTGGTCGCCGGCGACGGCCGGGGCCGCCGTGACGACCGGGGCGGCGAGGCGGGCTGGCGGCGGGCCGAGGGCGTCGACCTGCCGGGCACCGTGCGCTGGCGCCACCCCGACGACCCCGCCCTGGGCGTCGACCTCGTGGTGTACGACGGGCCCATCAGCCACGACGTCGCGTTCGGCGGGTTCCCCAGCCAGGTGGTCGTCGACCGCATCGCCGGCCGGGGCCGCAGCCGCGCCCGCGGGCGCGGCGGGGGCGACCTGGTGTCGGTGGCCTGCGACGGCGAGACGTTCGGTCACCACCACACCTACGCGGACCGGGGCGTCGCCCACGCCCTGTCGGTCGAGGCCGAGCGGCGGGGCGTCGCCCTGCCCCGGCTGGCCGACTGGCTGGCCGACCACCCCCCGGCGCACGAGGCCCGGGTGCGCCTGTCGGCCTGGTCGTGCCCGCACGGCGTGGGCCGCTGGCTCGACGACTGCGGGTGCCACACCGGCGGCGAGCCCGGCTGGAACCAGCAGTGGCGCGGCCCCCTGCGGGCCGCCCTCGACCTGGTGCGCGACCACGCGGTGGCCGTGTTCGAGCGGCGGGCGCCCGCCGTTCTCCACGACCCCTGGGCGGCCCGCGACGCCTACGCCGACCTGCTGCTGGGGGCCGTCACCCTCGAGCAGTTCGCCGAGCGCCACGTGGTCGGCGGTGCCGTCGACGTGGGCCAGCCGCCGGACGGCAGCCCGCTGGTCGAGGCCCTGACCCTGCTCGAGAGCCAGCGCCACGCCCTGCTGATGTACACGTCGTGCGGCTGGTTCTTCAACGACCTGGCCGGCATCGAGACCACCCAGATCCTGCGGTACGCGGCCTGCTGCCTCGACACGCTCGCCGCCCTGGGCGAGGGCGGGCCGGTCGACCAGGTGCTCGCCACGCTGGCCCGGGCCCGCAGCAACGACGACGACGAGGGCGACGGCCGGCAGGTGTGGCAGCGCCACGTCGAGGCCAGCCGGGTGGACCCCGCCCGCGTGGTCGCCCACATCGCCATGACCGAGCTGCTCGTCGCCGGTCCCGGCTACGCAGCCGCGGGTCGCATCGACGGCTACGAGGTGACCCGCGAGGTGCACGACGGCGTCGACCGCGGCGGGATCGCCGTGTCCGCCGGGCGGGTCACGCTGACCCACCGGCGCACGCGGCGCACCACCCGCTGGGCCTACGGCGCCGTCCACCTGGGCGGGCTCGAGGTGTTCGGGGCCGTGCGCCCGGCCGCGGCCGATGTCGAGGCCGCCGGGGCCGACGGCGACGCCGACGCCGCGGACGTCGACGCCCTCGTCGGCGCCACCCAACGGGGCGAGCGGGTGACCACGCTGCTGCGCATGGTCGTCGACCGGTTCGGGCCCCGGGAGTTCGGGCTCGAGAGCGCGCTGCCCGGCGCCGGCGAGGAGCTGCTGCACGCCACGGCCGAGCACCTGGCCGACCGGTTCGTCGCCGCCTACGACCAGCTCCGGGCCGACCACCACGACACGCTGGCGGCGCTGGCGGTGGCCGGCACCCCGCTGCCCGCCGAGCTGCGGGGCCCGGTCGAGCTGGCGCTCGCCCGCCGGCTCGAGGCGGCCGTGGCGGCGTGCCGCGGGTCGACCGACCCGGCCGACTACCGGGTCGTGCGGGCGGTCGCCCGCCAGGCCCGCGAGGAGGGGGTCCGGCTGGCCTCGCGCCGGGCCGCGTCCATGCTCGCCGACGCCGTCGGCGCCGCGGTGTCCCGCGCCACCGGCGCCCCCGGCGCCGCGACGGTCGACGCCGCCGTGGGCATGGTGTGCCTGGTCCGCGAGCTGGCGCTCGACGTGTCCCTCGACGTCGCCCAGGAGCGCATCCACGACGCCCTGGCCGATCGGGGGCTCGACGAGCGGACCCGCGAGCTGCTGGCGCCGCTCGGCCGCCGGCTCGGCCTGGCCTGCCGGTAGCCTCGGCACCCGTGGCCACCACCGACGTCCGTACCTGCTACCGCCATCCCGATCGGCGCGCGGGCGTGATCTGCCAGCGGTGCGACCGGCCGATCTGCCCGTCGTGCATGCACCAGGCGTCGGTGGGCTTCCACTGCCCCGAGTGCGCCCGTACCGGCCGCCAGAAGGTGGTCACCGCCCGCTCGCTCGTCACCCGGCCGGTCGTCACGACCGCGCTGGTGGCGGCCAACCTGGCCATCTTCGTCGCCGACATGGTGGCCGGCGGCGGCACGGGCAACCGGCTCGGCGGGTGGGCCGACGAGGGCGCCCTCTACGGCCCGGCCGTGGCGGCCGGCGACTGGTGGCGGCCGATCACGGCCGGCTTCCTGCACGTCAACCTCGTGCACGTCGGCTTCAACATGTTCCTGCTGTGGCAGCTCGGCCGGCTGCTCGAGCCGGCCGTCAAGCGGTGGGGGTTCGCGGCGCTGTACGGCATGTCGGTGCTCGGCGGCTCGTTCCTCACCCTGGTGCTCGACAACGACGTGCCCACGATCGGGGCGTCCGGCGGCGTGTTCGGCCTGATGGGGGCCACGTTCGTGGCCATGCGCAGCCGGGGCATCAACCCGTTCCAGACCGGCATCGGCCCGCTGATCGTCATCAACCTCGTGCTGACGTTCGCGATCCCGTACATCTCGGTGGGCGGCCATGTCGGCGGCCTGGTGGCCGGTGCCCTCGGCGGCTGGATCCTGTGGGACCTCGGTCCCCGCCTGGGCCAGCGCTCGCCCGTCCCGGTCGTCGCCTGCCTGGCCATCACCGCCGCCCTCTACGCCGGCTGCCTGGTGGTGGCGCAGCCGCTCACCCCGTAACGCCGCGACGTAGCGCCGCGGTGCCGCCGTGCCGGCGCCCCCGGGGCCTGATCCGCACGTACCGGCGCCCCCGGCGCCCGATCCGCCCGTGCCGGCGCCCCCGGCGCCCGATCCGCATGGACCGGCGCCCACGATCCGTGTGCAGAAGTGGTTGCCCAGCAACCAGACGTGCACAGAGATGCGGGCGCACGGATCTCGGTCGTCGGATGCGGGTGCACGGACGGCACTCGTCCGGTGCCGCGCCGCCTCACTCGCCCCGTACCGGCGCCGCCGTCACCCGGGCGGCGAACCGGCGGAGGTTGCCCCGCCACACGGCCCGCAGGACGGGGCGGGCCAGCAGCCCGCCGACCGGGCCGCCCAGCCACCACGGGAAGCGCAGGTGCTCGGCCCACACCAGCCGGGTGCGTCCGGCGCCGGCGGGCTCGAGCACGAAGCGCCCCGTGCCCGTCACCAGGCCGCGGTGGCGCACCCCCATGGCCTCGCCGTCGCGCCACTCGGTGACCTCCATGACGTCGAGCGTGCGCAGCGGCCCCACCCGGGTCTCGCACTCGAACGTGGTGCCCACCCCTGCCCGCCGGTCGCTGGTGAAGCGGATGGCGGCGGCGTCGGCCATCCACGACACGTGGTCGGCGATGTCGGCGAGCCGCCGCCACACCGCCTCCGGCGGCGCCTCGATGGTGGTCTGGACACGGATGCCGGGCACGCCACCAGCGTGGCAGGCCGGCACAGCCGGGTGTCAGCCGCCGCCCTCGTCGGCCGTGTCGCCGTCCTCGCTGCCGGCATCGGCGAGGCCCAGGGCGTCGAGCACGTCGGGCACCAGCCACGCCGCCGCCCGGG
>DASTFE010000329.1:0-14816 GCA_035708905.1 Acidimicrobiales bacterium
CTCATCGCTGCGGCTCCCACGAGGCGAGCACCAGCTCGTAGTCCTCGTGGTAGTCGACGGTGCCGATCACGGTCTCGGACGACGACGAGGCGCTGCCGACCTCGCGCAGCAGCAGCGGGAGGCGGTCGAGGGCGTACCAGCGGTCGAGGATGCCGGTGCCCGTCGTCTCGCCACTGACCTCGTCCTCGTAGCGGACGTGCAGCGCCGGGCGATCCACGCCCTCGACCGTGACGGTGTCGCGGCCCACGACGCCGACGGTGCCCTGGGCCAGGGACTCGCCGCTGCGGCCCGAGCCCTCGCTCTCGCACGTCCAGGTCGGCTCGCCGCCGGTGCCACCGTCGTCCTGGCCACCGTCGCCCCCGGGCGCGGGCACGAAGCCCGGCCCGTCGCAGCTGCTGGCGCGGGTCTCGTCCTGGCTGAAGAACGAGTGGTGCACCGTGGTGGCGACCCGCGACCAGCCGCCGTCGTCGTCGGGGCACAGCACCTCTTCGTCCCAGCGCTGCTCGAGCGGGGCCCACCGCGTGGTGAGGCAGCCGTCCCCGCCCCTCGTGACGGTGATCGTCGAGGTGGCGGGGTAGGTGTGGGTGGTGCCGTCGAGCGCATCGACGCCCTCGGACCCGGTGGTGGTGTAGACGTACACGCCCGCTGCCGGGGGGTCGCCGGTCGCGGGCCCGCCGCTGTCGCCGGTGTCGCCGGCGTCGCGGTCGCGGTAGCTCTCGACGGCGTCCTCGACCGACACGGGCCGGGCCGGGTCGCGCAGCACGACGACGGCGACCGCCACGCCGACCACGAGCACGCCCGCGGGCACGGCCAGCCATGGCCACCTCGATCGCTTCCGGCGCCCCGTGCGGGGACGGCTCTCGTCGTCCACCTCGATCACCGCGGGTGACCTCCACGTACGGGCGCGTGGTCGCGCCCCCTGGTCCCTGGAACCTATCGCCCGGCTAAGCCGCGCCGGGGGGACTTCCCCCGCGTGCACCGGCATTGACACGCGTCTGACCGGTCGTGTCTACTGCCGGTCGTGAGGGGAACGACCGGTCGACATGCGACCGGCCACGACGCGAGCGACGACGACGTGACCGGCCACGACGTGAGCGGCGGCGACGTCATCGGTGACGGCGACCTGCCGACGCGCATGCTCGTGTTCGGCGTCGCCCGCCACGACGGCAGCATCGCGGCGGCCGACGTGTTCGCGGTCGCCGAGGCGTGTCACCGCGCCCCCGAGCAGGTGCGATCATGCCTGCGCCGCCTCGTCGCCGAAGGGCTCTTCCAGCGCGACGGGGTCGGCCAGCGGGCCGTGTACCGGCCCACCGATGACGGCCTCCGGGCGCTCGCCGGCTTCGGCGCCCGGGCGCTGCGGGCCCACGCCCAGGACGCCGAGGTCAGCCGGTGGGACGGGCGCTGGCACCTCGTCGGCTTCGCCGTCCCCGAGTCGCGCCGCACCGCCCGCGACGCCCTGCGCGACCACCTGGGTCGGCTGGGCGGTGCCGCCGTGCACAACGGGCTGTACGTGAGCCCGCACCCCTGGGACAAGGACGTGCTCGCCACCGCGGGCGATCTGGGCGTCGCCGACCACGTCACGCTGGCCGTCACCGACGAGCTGGTGGTCGGCGGCGAGCGCGAGCCGCGGGTGCTGGCCGCCCGGCTCTGGCCGCTGGCCGATCTGGCCCGGCGCTACCAGGACTTCGTCGACCGGTGGTCGCCCGTGCTGCCCCGCCTCGAGTCCATGCAGCGCACCCGCGAGCCGCTGCCCGACTCCGCCTTCCTGCCCGGGGCCCTGGCGATGGGTCTCGCCTATCGTGCCTGCTTCGACGCCGACCCGCTGCTGCCCGCCGAGCTGCTGCCCCGACCCTGGCCGGGCCGCGACGCCCGCGAGCTGCTCGTCACCAGCCGCCGCCTGGCGCTGCGCATCCGGGCCGGCAGCGGCCGGCCGCCGCTGTTCGCCACGTTCGACGACCTCGTCGACGCCCTGCCGGCGGCCGCGCCGCCCGCCGCCGGCGACGACGACCCGCACCCCGGTGGCAGCGATCCCACGACCGACCGCCGTGCCCGAGGAGGCCCAGCGTGAAGTTCGGCATCTTCTACGAGCACCAGCTCCCCCGCCCCTGGGGTGAGGACGACGAGCACAAGCTGTACAAGGACGCCCTCGACCAGATCGAGCTCGCCGACCGGCTCGGCTACGACTACGCGTGGGAGGTCGAGCACCACTTCCTCGAGGAGTACTCGCACTCGTCCGCGCCCGAGGTCTTCCTCGGCGCCGCCAGCCAGCGCACCTCGCGCATCCGCATCGGCCACGGCATCGTCCAGCTCCCGGTGAACTTCAACCACACGGCCCGGATCGCCGAGCGCATCGCCACCCTCGACCTCGTGTCCGACGGGCGGGTGGAGTTCGGCACCGGCGAGGCCTCCTCCGAGGCCGAGCTGGGCGGGTTCGGCATCGACCGGGCGACCAAGCGCGACCAGTGGACCGAGACGCTCGACGCGGTGACCCGCATGTTCGTCGAGTCGCCCTTCGCCGGTTACGACGGCGAGTACCTGAAGATGCCGGTCCGCGAGGTGGTGCCCAAGACGCTGCAGAAGCCGCACCCGCCGCTGTGGGTGGCGTGCAGCCGCCGCCAGACGATCCACCTGGCGGCCACCAAGGGCATCGGCGCGCTGAGCTTCAGCTTCGTCGAGCCCGACGAGGCCCGCATGTGGGTGGACGACTACTACGACACGATCGCGTCGGACGAGTGCGTGCCCGGCGGCTTCGCCGTCAACCCCAACATCGCGGTCGTGCTGCCCCTGATGGTCCACGAGGACGAGCAGACGGCCATCGACCGGGGCATCGACGGCGCCCACTTCTTCGGCTACAGCCTCGGCCACTTCTACGCCTTCGGCGCCCACAGACCGGGCCGCACCAGCGTCTGGGACGAGTTCCAGCGCAACCGCGACGCCTACGGCTTCGCCCGCCCCATCGCCGCCCGCACCGGCCAGGTGCTGGGCGCGCAGCTCTTCGAGCGGGGCATCGGGTCGCTGCGGGGGGCGATCGGCACGCCCGACCAGGTCCGCGGCCTGCTGCGCATGTACGCCGAGGTCGGCGTCGACCAGGTCATCTTCGTGTCGCAGGCCGGCAAGAACCGCCACGAGCACATCTGCGAGTCGCTCGAGCTGTTCGCCCACGAGATCATGCCCGAGTTCCACGAGGGCGAGGACGAGCGCGAGAAGGCCAAGCTCGAGCGCCTGGCGCCGGCGATCGAGGCGGCGCTCGCCCGGCGCGATCCCGCCCGCGAGGCGCCCGACGTGACGATCACGCCCGTGCTGGCGTTCTGACGGCCGCGCCGGCGGCGGGCTGCCCGCCGGCGCACGGTCCCGGCCTCCCCCCAGAGGTCGGCGCCGACGGTCCCCGGGTCAGCCCCCTTCCCCGCACCCGAGGGACCGTCGGCAACCCTCTCCCCTCGCCCGGCCCCGGGGCCTTGGAACGTGCGCGGACAGGCACGTCCTCAGGCATCACGGTGGTCAGTGCCGTGGGGAGCCCTCGCTGCGGAGCTGGTGGTCACCGCCAGGTCGCGGACTCTTGGGCTGGCGAGTGCCCTGGTCGCTCGGGCTCTCAGTGGTGGAACGACGGGGTGGGCTCGACCCCGGTGGGGCCGGCGCGGTCGAGCCGCTCGACCGCGCGGGCCAGGTCGTCGACGAGCAGCGAGGCGAGGTCGCGGCCGAACCCGTTGCGCACCACGACCCGCAGCACCGCCACGTCGTCGATGGCCGGCGGCATCGGGTAGGCGGGCACGAGCCAGCCCCGCATCCGCAGCACGTCGGCGACGTCGTACACGGTCCAGGTGCCGGGTGCGCTGGGGCGCCCGTTGCCCCCGACCGGTGCCCGGGCCAGCGGGGGCACGCGGCGGAACGCGAACACGGGCAGGGCCGACCCGTCGGTCACCAGCTCGAACGGCGCCATCTTCGCCACCTCGTCGGCCAGCCACCGGGCCGTGTCGCGGCAGGCCTGCTGGACCCGGCGGTAGCCGTCGAACCCCAGCCGCAGCATGGTGTAGTACTGCGCCACCACCTGGGCACCCGGCCGCGAGAAGTTGAGGGCGAACGTGGGCATGTCACCCCCGAGGTAGTCGACGTGGAACACCAGGTCGTCGGGCAGCGCCGACCGGTCGCGCCACAGCGCCCACCCCACCCCCGGGTAGACGAGCCCGTACTTGTGGCCCGACGCGTTGATCGACTGCACGCGCCGCAGCCGGAAGTCCCACTCGAGGTCGGGGTCGAGGAACGGCGCGACGAACCCCCCGGAGGCGGCGTCGACGTGCACCGGCACGTCGAGGCCCCGCTCGGTGGCCAGCCGGTCGAGCGCAGTGACGATGCCGGCCACCGGCTCGTAGCTGCCGTCGAAGGTCGACCCCAGCACGGCCACCACGCCGATGGTCTGCTCGTCGCAGTGCTCGACCGCACCCTCGGGCGTCAGGTGGGTGGACGCCGCGCTGCAGGGCACCAGGCGGGGCTCGACGTCCCAGTAGCGGCAGAACTTCTCCCAGCACACCTGCACGTTGGCGCCCATCACCAGGTTGGGGCGGCCGGCGGGGAGGCCGCCGGCGTTCCGGCGCCCCTGCCAGCGCCGCAGCAGCGCCAGGCCGGCCAGCATGCATGCCTCGCTCGATCCCGTCGTCGAGCAGCCCACCGGGGCGCCGCTCTCGGGGGCGTGCCAGAGGCGGGCCAGCATGGCCACGCAGCGCCGCTCGAGCTCGGCGGTCTGCGGGTACTCGTCGCGGTCGATCATGTTCTTGTCGACGCACTCGGCCATCAGCCGCTGGGCGTGGTCGTCCATCCAGGTCGACACGAACGTGGCCAGGTTGAGGCGGGCGTTGCCGTCGAGCATCAGCTCGTCGTGGACGATCTGGTAGGCCGTGGCGGGCGCCATCTCACCGTCGGGCAGGCGGTCGCGGGGCACGTCGCCCATCTGCGGCGTGGCGAACTCCGGCCGGACGCTCAGCACCGCAGCGTCGTGCCGGGGGCGGTCAGCGCGGGTCGTGTGCAGCGGCATGGCCGGAGCTCCCTGTCGATCGTGCCGTCGCGGGCTGCGACGGACCGCTTCGAAAGGTACCGGAGCGGGCACCATGCGACGTCGACCCGTTCAGCTCAGCGAACATCGGGCGGATCGTCCCCTCCGGCCCGGGCGTAGCGCCGGGCGAGCGTGCGCAGGTGGTCGGCCAGGGCTGGATCGTCGACCTCGAAGTCCTCGTCGATCATCCCCAGCCACTGCACCAGCGCGCGGGGTGAGTCCGAGCCCACTTCGACGGCGCACGTGCGGTCGTCGATGGCCGTGACCACTACGGCGGGAGGCAGACGCCCAGCGACCCGTTCGGCCGGCGCGTGCACCGTCACACGCGCCCGGTACCGCCACGTCGCGGTGCCCAGGCCCCGGGCCACGAAGGCGGCGAGCCCGCCCTCCGGGTCGCCGCGGGGTGTGAACCGTGGCCCGGGCGTCAGCCGGGGCCGGACCCGGTCGGCCCGGAAGGTGCGCCAGCCGTCGCGATCGACGTCCCAGCCCACCAGGTACCAACGGCCCCGGGTGTGCACCAGCCGGTGGGGCTCGACCGTGCGGACGGACGCGGTGCCGTCGAACGCCTCGTAGTCGAACCGCAGCCGCTCGCTCGCCCGCACCGCGGCCGCGACCGCGGTGAGCACGGCCGGGTCGGCGCCGGGACCCGGCCGGGGCAGCGACACGACGGCGTCGTGGACCGCCTCGACGCGGTGACGGAGCCGCGACGGCAGCACCTGGTCGAGCTTGACCGACGCCCGGCGGGCGGCCTCGTCCAGCCCGGCCACGCTGCCGTCGGCGGCGGATCGCAGTCCGATCGCCACCGCGACCGCCTCGTCGTCGTCGAGGATCAGCGGCGGCAGCGCCGTGCCCGCACCGAGCCGGTAGCCGCCGGCGACGCCGGGCGTGCCGTGCACCGGGTAGCCCAGCCGGCGCAGCCGTTCGACGTCGTTGCGCACCGTGCGAGTGGTGACGGCCAGCCGCTCGGCGAGCTGCGGGCCGGTCCAGCCGGGGCGCGCCTGGAGGAGGGAGAGCAGGCGGAGCAGGCGGGCCGAGGTGTCGAGCATGGTTCCGAGGATCTTCCCTGATGCGGAACGATTCTTTCCGCATGGTTCCGTACGGTCGGCGGCATGCGCAACGAGACATCCACTCACCAGATCGCCAGCGACCGCGACGACACGGCGATCCGCCCGTTCACCGTCGCGGTCCCCCGGGCGGCGGTCGACGACCTCCGCGACCGGCTGGCGCGCACCCGCTGGCCCCAGGCGTCGCCGGACGGCGGCTGGCAGCGCGGCGTCCCGCTCGACTACCTGCGCGACCTCGCCGGCTACTGGGCCGACGGCTTCGACTGGCGGGCACAGGAGGCGGCGCTGAACGCCGTGCCCCAGTTCGTGACGACCGTGGACGGCCAACCGATCCACTTCCTGCACGCCCGGTCGCCCGAGCCGGGGGCCCGCCCGCTGGTGCTCACGCACGGCTGGCCCAGCTCGCCGGTCGAGTTCCTGCGGCTGATCGGCCCACTGACCGACCCGCGCGCCCACGGCGGCGATCCGGACGACGCCTTCCACCTCGTCGTCCCGTCACTGCCCGGCTACGGCTTCTCGACGCCGCTCGCCGGGCCCGGCTGGGGCAACCTCTTCCGCGTCGCCCAGGCGTGGGCCGAGCTGATGGGCCGGCTGGGCTACGAGCGCTTCGCCGTGCACGGCACGGACGTCGGCGCCGGCGTGGCCGGGATCCTCGCCATGGTGGCACCGGAGCGGGTGGTCGGCGTGCACCTGGCGGGCACGGTGGCGGCCATGCCGTTCGGGCCGCCGATCGACCTGGACGGCCTGTCCGCCGCCGACCGGGCGCGCGCCGAGCGCTTCAACGAGATCCAGGTCGACGGCCTCGGCTACCTGCACCTGCAGGCGACGCGCCCGCAGACCCTCGCCTACTCCCTCAACGACTCGCCGGTGGGGCAGCTCGCGTGGATCGTCGAGAAGTTCCACGAGTGGACCGACCCGGCCGTCGAGCTGCCCGATCGGGCCGTGGACCGCGACCAGCTGCTGACCAACGCCAGCATCTTCTGGTTCGGCGAGGCCGGCGCGGGTTCGGCCCACGCCGTGTACGAGGGCATGCAGGCGTTCCGGGCGATGGCCGCGGACCACGCAGGCGAGGCGCCGGACGGGGGCGCACCGGAGGGACCGCCGACGGGCGTCGCCGTCTTCGCCGGCGACACGACCATCCGCCACTTGATGGACCCGGCCGGCCGCATCGCCCACTGGTCGGAGTTCGACCGTGGCGGCCACTTCCCCGCCATGGAGGTGCCCGACCTGCTCGCCGACGACGTGCGCGCGTTCTTCCGCCCCCTGCGGTGAGCGCCGACGGGCCGCCCGTGGCTGCCGCCCTCCGCCGTGGCGAGACCGGCCCGAGGGTCACGCGCCGTCGCCGCTGTCCGCGTGCTCGGCGTGGGCGCCGTGGTCGCTGACCTGGGCGTCGCTCCAGGCGTGGAGCGCAGCGACCAGGTCGCGGTCGTCGGTGGTGTAGCTGATGCGACCGCCGGCGGGGATCTCGGCGTAGCGGACGTCGATGCCTGCGTGGCCCGCCTCGAGCTCGGCCAGGCCCGGCATCTCGTCGCCGTGGATGGCGGCGGGGTCGTCGAGGTCACCGGCGGCGAAGCGCTCGGCCTCGTCGGCGAGGTGCTCGCGCACGAGGGCCACCTGCTCGGCGTCGTCGGGGTCGTCGGCGGTGACCCGCTGGACCAGCCCGTCGTCGCGGGGCTCGAAGACGTGGGTGGTGGCGTCGAGGTCGAACGGCATGACCGATGCACCCCGCTCGGCCACCTCGGCCTGGCGGTCGGCCAGGGCCGCGGCGTCGTCCGCCCCGTCGTCGCCCCCGCAGGCGGACGGCACGGCCAGCGCGATCGCGGCCGTGGCGGCGATCGCGACCAGGCCCCGGCGGGCCCGCCGGCGGCGGCGGGCGCTGGGTCGGTCACGAAGCACGGGCGGCCTCCGTCAAGGTGGTGAGCGCGGCCAGCACCGCCGGCCGCGCGGCGGGCGGTATGCGATCGAGCAGCCGGGCGAAGCGCGCAGCCCGGGCCCGCTGCAGGCCCGCGGCGGCGTCGCGCCCGGCCGGCGTCAGCGCCACCAGGCGGCACCGGGCGTCGTCGGAGCTGGTGGTGCGCTCGGCCCACCCCCGGGCGACGACCTGGTCGACCAGGCGGCTGACCGTCGACTTGCCCAGCGCCAGGTGGTGGACCAGGTCGGTCTGGGTGAGCGGACCCCGCTCGGCCAGGATCGACAGCGCGTGCGCCTCGGAGACCGGCACCGGCGTGCCGCACGGCGTCTCGTCGGGGCGGTGCAGCCCGAACGCCCGGACGAACCCGGCCAGGTGGCGCTGCAGCGCAGCCGCATCGCTCTCGCCGGCGGCGGCCGGCGGCTGCACTTCGGTCGACGACATCAGTTCGACCGTACAACCAATTGGTTCTGCGATACAACCGTTGGGCCGACGGGCGACGTTCCCGCGTGCGGACGCTCCGGCCGGTGGCGCGTGCCTGGCTGACACGTCAGTAGGCTCGACGGCGTCGGGGGAGGCAACCGAGCTGGAGCGCGCATGCCCGACCTGGGGACACGACCATCCGCAACCCTGCACGGCCGCGACGCCGAGCTGGCGGCCCTCGACCGCCTGCTCGACGACGTCGCCACCGACCGGGCCTCCGTGGTCGTCGTCCGGGGCGAGGCCGGCGCCGGCAAGACGGTGCTGCTCGACCGGGTCGCCGCCACCGCCCGCGACCGCGGCTTCACCGTCCTGCGGGCGACCGGCGTCGAGTTCGAGCGGGGCCTGGCCTTCAGCGGCCTCATCGCCGCCCTCCGCCCGCTGCTCGACCGCCTCGAGGACCTGACCCCGGTGCAGGCCGACGCCCTGGCCGGCGCGCTCGGCCTCGGGCCCGCCCGGGCGCCGGCCCTCACGGTGTACGCGGCCACCCTGTCGCTGCTGTCGCTCGGCGCCGACCCCTCCCCCGCCCTGGTCGTGATCGACGACGCCCACTGGCTCGACCCGGCCAGCCTCGAGGCGCTGATCTTCGCGGCCCATCGATGCGACGCCGATGGCGTGGGGTTCGTGTTCGCCGTACGGTCGGGGCATCCGTGCGCGCTCGACCAGGCGCGCTTCGCCGCGATCCACCTCGACGGGCTCGACCACGAGGCGGCGGTCGCCCTGCTGGGCGACCAGGGGGTCGCGCCCGACGTCGCCGAGGCGTGCCGCCGCCTCACCCACGGCAACCCGCTCGCCCTCATCGAGGGCGCCCGGGGCCTCAGCCCGGCCCAGCGCCGGGGCGAGGCGCCGCTCCCCGCCGCGCTGCCGGTCGACCGCCGGCTGCTCGACGACTACCGCAGCGGGTTGGCCGGCCTGCCCACCGCCACGCTGCGCGCCCTGGCGGCCGCCGCCCTCACCCCGGACGACGACCTCGGCCTCGTCGCCGCCGCCGTCGCCGACCTGGGCGGCACCCCCCGCGATCTCGACGCGGCCGAGCGGGCCGGCGTCGTCGACCTCTCGGGTGGGCGGGTGCGCTGGCGGCACCCGCTGGTGCGGTGCGCGGCCCACGACGGCCTGCCGGTGGCCGAGCGCCGCGCCGTCCACCGGGCGCTGTCGGCGGCCACCGCGGCCGCCGGCCACCACGAGCGCGCCGTGTGGCACCTGGCCCAGAGCGTGGCCGAGCCCGACGGGGAGGTCGCCGAGCGCCTGGCGGCCGCGGGCGCCTCGGCCTACCGCCGCGGCGCGCTCGCCGCCGCGGCCGAGGCCTATGAGCAGGCCGCCCGCCTGTCGACCACGCCCGCCGACCGCGACCGGCACCTGCTCGGCGCCGCCGACGTCCGCTGGGCGGGCGGCGACTACGAGCGGGCCGCGTCCCTGCTCCGCCCCGCCATCGACCGCACCGACGACCCGGTCAGCCGGGCGCGCATGGCCGTGATCCTGGGCCAGACCGAGACCTGGCTGACGAGCGCCCTCCTGTCCGCCGAGCGCCTGGAGGGCCACGCCCGGGCCGTGGTCACCGCCGACGCGGCGCTGAGCGCCCTCCTCGGGCTGCACGCCACGGTGTCCCGGCTGCTGGCGCTCGACTTCGACGGCGCACTCGCCGACGCCGACACGGCCGTGGCGACCGCCGAGCGGTCCCACGACACGGCCACCCTGTTCGGCGCGCACGCCGTGCGGGCCCTGGCGTCGTTCTTCGCCGGCCGGGGCGGCGATGCCGAGGCCGCCATCGAGCCGATCGCCCGCATGGCCATGGCCAACCTCGACGACCGCGACGACCAGGGCGTCGCCGCCGTCGTGGCGCTGTGCGCCTTCGCCCAGGTGGCGCTCGGCGTCACCGACCACCCCGACAGCCTGCTCACCGACCTGGTCGACCGCACGGCGGCCTCGGGGATGGTGGCCCGCACGGTGCTGGCCCGGCTGGTGCGGGCCGACGCCCGCTGGCGGGCCGGGCGGTGGGCGCAGAGCCTGGCCGACGTGACCGACGTGCTGGCGCTCCAGGAGGCCACCAGCCGTCCCCAGCTCCGCATGGCGGCGCTGGCCCAGGTCAGCCGCATCGAGGCCGGGCTCGGCGACGAGGACGGCGCTCGCCGTCACGCCGGCGAGGCGGTGGCCCTGGCGACACCGGTCGGCACCCACCTGCTGACGGCCTGGGCGCTGAGCGGCCTGGGCCTGCTCGACCTGGCCGCCGGCCGGCACGCGGACGCGGCCGCCCACTTCGACCGGGTCGACGCAGTGGCCGGGCACGTGCGCGAGCCGGGGGTGCTGTGGTGGCACGCCGACGCCGTCGAGGCCTACCACGGCTGCGGCCGGGCCAGCGACGCCCGCGCCGTCCTCGACCGGCTCGAGGCGAGGGCGGCGGCCACCGGGCGCGTGTGGGCCCGATCGGCGGCGGCCCGGTCGGCCGCCCTGGTGGGCCTGGGCGGCGACCCGGACGAGCACCTCAGCGCCGCGCTCGCCGGCTTCCGCGGCCTCGGCGCCCCGTTCGAGGAGGCGCGCACGCTGCTCGCCCGCGGCGAGCGCCGGGTCCGCGACGGCCGGCCCCGCGACGGCGCCCGCGACCTGGCCGCGGCCCGCACGGTGTTCGACCGGCTCGGCGCCCGGATGTGGAGCGATCGCGCCTCGGCGGCCCGCGGCGAGGCCGCCAGCGCCGGCGTCTCGCTCGCCGCGCGGCTCTCCCAGGCCGAGCTGCGGGTGGCGCTGGCGGTCGGCCAGGGCGCCTCGAACCGCGAGGCGGCGGGCGCGCTGTTCATCAGCGCCAAGACCGTCGACTACCACTTGCAGAGCATCTACAGGAAGCTCGGGCTGCGCAGCCGCACCCAGCTGGCGGCGCTGGTGGCCGCCGACCGCGAGCTCGCTGCGCCGTCCGGCTGATCCCCTGGCGCGTGCCGTCCGACGCCGCTGCCTCGGCGACGCGCCCGGTGTCCCGCCGGGAGCACGCCCGGGACTTCTCCCGGGGCGCGACCAGCCCGCCGGGCGTGATCGTGGGCGCCACCATGCGAGCCCACTGCTGCGACGTGATGCGCGCCCACGTCCAGGCGACCGCCGAGCCCGCGGCGCTGGTCGCCGCCGACCGGGCCGTGCTCTACGACATGGTGTTCGACGAGTACTCGCTGGCGGGCACCGGGTCGCAGTGCGGCGACGTGCTCGCCTACTGCCCCTGGTGCGGGGCCGCCACGCCGCCGTCCAAGCGCGACCTGTGGTTCGCCGAGCTGACGCGCCGGGGTCTCGATCCCGACGACCCCCGCCTCGACGAGCGCTACCGCAGTGACGAATGGTGGCGCACGCCGCCGCCGGTGGACACGCCCGGCGGATGACCGGCGGCCGTGCGATGCAAGCACCTCCCGACCCGGCGGCAGTCCTCGGGTTCCTCGGACGCCGCTGGTTGCCCGGCAACCACGAGCGTCCCAGGAAACCGTCCACGTCCAAGGACGGGCGACGAGTCGTGCGCCCGCTGCCGGCGACTTGACGCACCGCGAGACCGTCTGGTCTCATGAGAGCGCTCCCACAGCCCCGGCCGTGCCTTCCTCCTCTCGGCCGGGTGGGAGCGCTCCCATCACCACGGGAGCAACCGACGGGCAGGCGACGGAGGGGACGGGTGACACAGCTCGACACGTGCCACGACCGGGCGCCCGCCGCCGCCCCGGGCACCGGCGCCGCTGGGGAGCGCCGGTTCCCGCCCGGGTTCCTGTGGGGCGCGGCCACGTCCGCGTACCAGATCGAGGGCGGCGTCGACGTCGACGGTCGGGGACCGTCGATCTGGGACACGTTCGCCACGTCGGGGCGAGCGCGCGGCCACACGGGCGAGGTCGCCGCCGACCACCGCCGCCGCATGGCCGACGACGTCGCGCTGATGGCGCAGCTGGGGCTGCCCACCTACCGGTTCTCCATCTCGTGGCCCCGCGTCCAGCCCGACGGACGCGGCCGGCCCAACGTCGCCGGCCTCGACTTCTACCGCGGCCTCGTCGACGAGCTGCTGGCCCACGGCATCGAGCCCGTCGTGACCCTCTACCACTGGGACCTGCCCCAGGCGCTCGAGGACGAGGGCGGCTGGCCCCGGCGCGACACCGCCCTGCGGTTCGCCGACTACGCGGACGTCGTCGGCCGGGCGCTCGGCGACCGCGTCGACCGCTGGTCGACCGTCAACGAGCCGTGGTGCGCCGCCATGCTGGGCTACGCGGCCGGCGTCCACGCCCCCGGCCGCACCGATCCAGGCGCTGCCGTCGCCGCCGCCCACCACCTGCTCCTCGGCCACGGGCTGGCGGTCGACGTGCTGCGCGCCCACGTGCCCGACGACCGGGCCGAGATCGGCATCACGCTCAACCCTTACCCCGTCGTGCCGGCCACCGCGAGCGAGGCCGACGCCGACGCCGCCCGCCGGGTCGACGGCCTCGCCAACCGGCTCTGGTACGACGCCGTGCTACTCGGCCGCTACCCCGACGACGTGGTCGACGACCTGGCGCCGGTCAGCGACCTGGCCCACGTCCGCGACCGCGACCTGGCCAAGATCTGCCGGCCGATCGACGCGCTCGGGCTCAACTACTACCGGCGCCACCACGTGCGCCACCGGCCGGGCGCCTCGGCCTCGCCCTCGCCCTGGCCCGGCTCGCCCGACGTGGCGTTCACCGACGCCGACGACCCGCCGACGTCCAACGGCTGGGCGGTCGAGCCTGACGGCCTCTACGACACGCTGGTGCGGGTGCGCGACCACTACGACGCGCCGCCCCTCTACGTCCACGAGAGCGGCGCCGCCTTCCCCGACCGCCCGCCGCGCGACGGCCGGGTGCCCGATCACGACCGCCGGGCGTTCCTCGAGGCGCACGTACGGGCCTGCCACGACGCCCTCGCCGCCGGGGTCGACGTCCGGGGCTTCTTCGTGTGGTCGCTGCTCGACAACTTCGAGTGGGCCGAGGGCTACACGCAACGGTTCGGCATCGTGCACGTCGACTTCGCCACCCAGGCACGGGTCCCCAAGGACAGCGCGCTCTGGTACCGCGACGTCGTGTGCGCCAACGGGCTCGGTGCGGGCCCGTCCTCACCGCCCGGGGATGGGCCCGCACCGTGACACCGGCAGGCCGCGGCCAGTGCACGCTCGAGGACGTGGCGGCCCGCGCCGGGGTGTCGCGCGCCACGGTGTCGCGGGTGGTCAACGGCAGCCCGCTGGTGTCGGTGGCCGCCCGGCGTGCCGTCGAGCTGGCCATCGACGAGCTCGGCTACTCCCCCAACCGCGCCGCCCGGTCGCTGGCCGGGCAGCGCAGCGAGACCGTCGCGCTGGTGGTGTCCGAACCGAGCGTGCGCCTGTTCGCCGACCCCTTCTTCGCCCGCGCGACCCTCGGCATCGCCGGCGTGCTCGGCGCCACCCGCTACCAGCTCGTGCTGCTCATGATGCACAGCGACGCCGACCACATCCGGGTCGAGCGCCACCTGCTGCGGGGCGGGGCCGACGGCGTGCTGCTGCTCTCGACCCGGGCAGGCGATCCGCTGCCGGGGCACCTCGCCGAGGCCGGCATCCCGTCCGTGATGGCCGGGCGGCCGCCCGAGGGCGTCGAGGCCGGCTTCGTCGACGCCGACAACGTGGGGGGCGCCCGCCTGGCCGTCGCCCACCTGATCGCCCGGGGATGCCGGGTCGTGGCCACGGTCGCCGGCCCCACCGACATGGTGCCGGGCGCCGACCGCCGGGCCGGCTGGGAGAAGGCGCTGGCCGAGGCCGGACGGTCCGCCGACGCCTCGCTGGTGGCCGAGGGCGACTTCACCCGCCCGGGCGGGGCCGATGCCACCAGGGCGCTGCTGGCCCGCCGTCCCGACCTCGACGCGCTCTTCGTGGGATCGGACCTCATGGCGCTCGGTGCGCTCGACGCCCTGCGCGAGGCCGGGCGGCGGGTCCCGGAGGACGTGGCGGTGGTCGGCTTCGACGACAGCGAGCTCGCCCGCTCCTCCGACCCGCCGCTCACCACCGTGCGCCAGCCGATCGAGCAGCTCGGCACCGAGATGGCCCGGCTGCTGCTCGCCCAGCTCGACGACGACGCCCCGCCCACCGGGGTGGTGCTGCGCACCGAGCTGGTCGTGCGCGGCTCGGGCTGACGGCAGGGTCCTCCCCCCGGTGGGGGCGGCGCCCGGTCCCCAGCGCCGCCTCCGCCGGCGGGCCCGTCGGTCTCAGCTGTCGGCCGGCTGCTGGCGCGCCCGCTCGGCCTTGCGCTCTGACAGGTGGTCGGCGATGCCGATGGCCGTGAACGGGAAGAGGGGCGCGGGCAGCAGGACGATGCCGCCCGCCGCGTACACGAGC
>DASTFE010000330.1:0-7227 GCA_035708905.1 Acidimicrobiales bacterium
GCGGGATCAGCGGTGGAGGGCGTGGCGCTGGCGGTCGAGCCAGCCGAGCAGGACGGCCACGGTGCGGGGGTCGTGGCGCAGGGTGTGGCCCGCGCCGTGGATGAAGCGCAGCTCGGCCGAGCCGTGGGCGTCGGCCAGCACCCGGGCGTCGAACGACGGCACGACCTCGTCCTCGCTGCCGTGGACGACGAGCAGCGGGCGGGGGGCGTAGGCGGCCACGCACGCCACGGCCCGGATGTCCCGCAGCTCGCGCGACCAGGCGTCGAGCGACGGCGGGAAGTCCGGATCGGTGATCACGCCCACCTCGCGACCGTGCTCGAGCAGACGGCGGGGATGCGAGGCCCAGTCGTCGAAGTCGCCGGGCGCCCCCAGCGCAGCCACGCCCTGGATGCGGGGGTCGGACGCCGCGGCGCACACCGCGAGCGACCCGCCCGTGCCGAACCCGGCGAGCCACGTGCCGAGCGGGCGGACGGCGCTGTGGATGTAGGCGACCGCGGCGGCGATGTCGTCGAGCCAGCCGGCGAGCGAGAACTGCCCCTCCGACGTGCCGCACCCCCGGTAGGCGAAGGCGAGGGCGGCCCACCCCATCTCGGTGGCGATGCGGTCGGCCAGCTCGGGCATGGTCTCGGGCGCCGAGGCGGCCGTGCCGGTGGACGGGTAGCCGTGGCAGAGCACGACGGCTGGCGGTGGGCCGCTGGGCCTCCCCGGGGGTCGGGCCAGGTGGGCGGCGAGCGACAGCCCGCCGGAGTCGATCCGTTGCTCCACCGCGGCGGCGCCCGCCGCTCAGGCGTCGGTGCCGTCGGTGCCGTCGACGCCCGCTGCCTCGCGGGCGCGGCGCGACGCGCGGGCCAACCGGTAGCCGCGGTTGCGGGCCTCGGGCAGCGTGTCGGGCCCGAAGGCGATGTAGGTCTCGGCCTCCATGAGGTCGGCCACCGCGGCCTCGACGGCGTCGTCGGTGTGGTCGAGGTCGTAGACGACCTGCGTGCGCTTGTCCCCCAGGTACCTGGTGTGCTCGAACCGGGTCGGCCGCTCCATGCGCCGGACGGTACACCGGGGCGCGGACCGGCCGGTAAACCTGCCGGAACCGCCCCCGGCCCCGGCAGACTCGCACCACATGTCTGCGATCGATCTCGCCGGCCCGGACGCCCCCGCCCCTGCGACGCCGTCGCTGCTGCGGCGCGGTCTCCGCCTGCTGTGGCTCAGCGTCCGGGCCCACCCGGCGCCCTTCGCGGTGTCGATCACCGGGGCGGTCGTGTTCGGCGGGATGGCGGTCGCGGGGTCGTGGGTGCTCGGCCGGGTGACCGACGAGGTGGTGGTCCCGGGGTTCCGCGGCGGGGTCGACGGCGCCACGATCGCCGCGGGTGCCGCGGCGATCGTCGGGGTGGCGGCGCTGCGGTCGCTCGGGGTGATCGCCCGCCGCTACTTCGGCATGAAGGCGGTGCGCGGGATGCAGCGCACGTGGTTCCGCCGGGTCACCGACACGTACCTGCGGGTCCCGCTCAGCTACTTCGGGGCCCACCCGACCGGCCGCCTGCTGGCCCACGCCGACGCCGACGCCGAGCGGGCGGTCACGGTGCTGCAGCCGCTGCCGTTCACCGTCGGGGTGGTGGCGCTGATCGGCCTGTCGCTCGTCAGCCTCGCCCTCATCGACCCGCTGTTCATGCTGGTCGGGCTCGGGCTGTTCCCGTCGCTCGCGGTGATCAATCAGATCTACAGCCGCCGGATCGAGGCGCCGGCCGCCGGAGCACAGCACCGCCTGGGCGAGGTCTCGGCCGTGGCCCACGAATCGTTCGAGGGTGCCCTGGTGGTGAAGACCCTGGGCCTCGAGGACCGCGAGGTGGCCCGCCTCGCCCGGGCCGCCGACGACCTGCGCACCGCCCGCCTGCGGGTGGGCCGGCTGCGGGCGGCGTTCGAGCCCGGGCTCGACGCCCTGCCCACCCTGGGCACGATCGCGCTGCTGGCCATCGGGTCGTGGCGCATCTCGACCGGTGAACTGTCGACCGGCGGGCTGGTGCAGGCCATGGCCCTGTTCGCCATCCTCGGCTTCCCCATGCGGGTGGTCGGGTTCCTGCTGGAGGAGATGCCCCGGGCAGTGGTGGCGGCCGACCGGATCGAGCGCGTGCTGGCCACCCCGGCGCGCCCCCGGCCGCCGGAGGGGGCGGCCACCCCGCTGCCGGCCGGCCCGCTGGCGGTCGAGGTGGCCGGTGTGCGGTTCGGCTACGGCGCGGCGCCGGTGCTCGACGGCGTCGACCTGGGGCTGGCGCCGGGCGAGGTGGTGGCGCTCGTCGGCGCCACGGGCGCGGGCAAGTCCAGCCTGTGCCACCTGCTGGCCCACCTGCACGACCCGGACGCCGGCCGCGTCGTCCTCGGCGGCGTCGACCTGCGGGCCGCGGAGCCCGCGTCGGTGCGCCGGCACGTGGCGCTCGCCTTCCAGGAGGCGTTCCTGTTCGCCGCGACCGTGCGCGAGAACCTGACGTTCGGCGAGGACGCCCCCGACGACGAGGTGCGCTGGGCGCTGGAGCGGGCCCGGGCATGGGGGTTCGTGTCGCGGCTGCCCGGTGGCCTCGACCAGGTCGTGGGCGAGCGGGGGGTGACGCTGTCGGGCGGCCAGCGCCAGCGGTTGGCGCTGGCCCGGGCGCTGCTGCGCCGTCCCGGCCTGCTGATGCTCGACGACGCCACCTCAGCGGTCGACCCGACGATCGAGCGACAGATCCTCGACGGCCTGCGCGCCTCGCTGCAGGCGACGACGCTGATCGTGGCGCACCGGGTGTCGACCATCGCGCTGGCCGACCGCGTGCTGTTCCTCGACCGGGGCCGGATCGCCGCCACCGGCGCCCACGACGACCTCGTCGCCTCCGTGCCCGCCTACGCGACCCTGGCCCGCGCCTACGAGGAGGCCCGGGCGTGACCGCCCCGGTCGACCACGCCGCCGGCGGCGGCCGGGCCCAGGGCGACGAGAACGGCGCAGCGCTCGACGACGAAACCCGCACCGGCGGCCCGCTCGCCGAGCCGGTGGTCGCGGGCGGGCTCGACGCCGAGCCGGCGCTGGCCGCCCCGTCGCCCGACGAGGTGCACGTGCTCGACGCCGGGGCGGTCGAGGTGCTGCGCCGGGGGTTGGCGGTCACTCCCGAGCTGCGCCAGGGCATCGCGGTGACGGCGGTCATGGCGGCGGCCACCGCGGCCGGGAAGCTGGCGGTACCGGTGCTGATCCAGCAGATCCTCGACCGGGGCGTGCTCGGCCCGGCCGGCTTCCGCGCCGGGTTCGTCTACCCGGCCTGCGCGGTGGCGGCCGTGGTGGTCGTGGCGCTCTACCTGGTGGCCCGGGGCACCTACCTGCGGCTCGTCCGCACCGCCGAGGCCAGCCTGATGGCCCTGCGGGTGCGGGCGTTCGACCACATCCACCGGCTGTCGATGGCCGAGCACAACGAGCAGCGCCGGGGCGCGCTGGTGGCCCGGGTGACCAGCGACATCGAGACCCTCGCGCTGTTCATGGAGTGGGGGGCGGTGGCGTGGATCGTCAACTCGGTGATGATCGTCGCCACCTTCGCGGTGATGGCCGTGTACGAGTGGCGCCTCGCCGCGGTGGCCTTCGTCGCCTTCGCCCCGCTGGTCGTCCTGATGCCGATGCTCCAGCGCCGCCAGCTCGCGGCGCAGGACCGGGTGCGGACGGCCGTCGGCGAGTCGCTGTCCGAGGTGTCGGAGACCATCGCCGGCGCCCCGCTCATCCAGGCCTACGGGCTCGAGGACCGGGCCAGGGCCCGGCTGCGGGGCGCGATCGACCGCCAGTACCGCGCCTACGTGCGGGCGGCCCGCTACTTCGCCCTGATGTTCCCGCTCGGCGACATGTTCGGCGCACTGGCCCTGGCCGGGGTCGTCACCACGGGGGTCGTGTGGGGGCCGGGCTGGGGGCTCGAGGTGGGCGAGGTCGTGGCGTTCACGTTCCTGATCGGCCTGCTGCTCACGCCGGTGGCCGAGCTCACCGAGATCGTCGACCAGACCCAGACGGCGATCGCCGGCTGGCGGAAGGTCCTGGGGGTGCTGGCCACGCCGCTCGACGTGCCCGAGCCCGTCGAGGGACGGTCGCTGCCCGCCGGGCCGCTCGACGTGGCGGTGGAGGGACTGAGCTTCGCGTACCGCGACGGCGTGCCGGTGCTGCGCGACGTCGACGTGCGCCTGCCGGCCGGGTGGTCGATCGCGATCGTGGGCGAGACGGGGTCGGGCAAGACGACCTTCGCGAAGCTGCTCTGCCGCCTGGCCGACCCGACCGCCGGCACCGTCCGCCTGGGCGGCGTCGACCTGCGGGCGGTCGCACCGGCGGAGCGCCGCCGTGCCGTCCGGCTGGTGCCCCAGGACGGGTTCCTGTTCGACGCCACGATCGCCGACAACGTCCGGGTGGGCCGGCCGGAGCAGCCGAGCGGCAACGGCACCGGCCACGACCGCGACAGCGCCGCTCACGGCGTTGCTCGCCACGGGACCGGCAGCGACAGCGGCACGGGCGGCAGCGACAGCGGCAAGGGCGGCGGCGACAGCGAGCAGGGCGATGGCGACGTGCGGGCCGCGTTCGACACCCTGGGGCTCGGCTGGTGGCTCGACGAGCTGCCCCTCGGCGTCGCCACCCCGGTCGGCGAGCGGGGCACCAACCTGTCGGTCGGCGAGCGCCAGCTCGTGGCGCTCGCCCGCGCCCAGCTCGGCGACCCCGGCCTGCTGGTGCTGGACGAGGCCACGAGCGCGGTCGACGCGGAGACAGAGCGGGCGCTGGCCCAGGCGCTCGACCGGCTGTCCGAGGGCCGCACGATGGTGTCGATCGCCCACCGCCTGACGACGGCCGAGAGCGCCGACCTCGTGCTGGTGTTCGCGGGCGGCCGGCTGGTCGAGCAGGGCACGCACGCCGAGCTGGTGGCGGCCGGCGGCACGTACGCCTCGCTGCACCGGAGCTGGCTGGGCAACACCCGCGATCCGGCCGACTCGGCCGGAGCCGTCGGAGCGGCGGGCAGGCCTGCGGGGGATCAGCCCGAGGCCGGCGGGCCGACCGCCCCGATGTCGGCCAGGTAGGTGTGCAGCGCGGCGATGACCGCGTACACCTCGTCGTCGGACACGTCGAGGCCGACGGCCTCGGCCCGGCCGAGCACGACGGCGACGGCCTCGTCGTCGGCCAGCACCACCTCGGGGGTGTCGCCACCGGGCAGCGTGACGTCGCGGCCGGGGCCGGCCAGCACCCCCGACGACTGGAAGTGGTCGAGGGCCGCGGTGATGAGCGTCCGCACGTCGTCGTAGGACAGCCGGGCCTGCGCGACGAGCGGCAGGTCGTCGGCGACCTGGGCGACCGCCTCGTCGAGGTCGAGGATGGTCGCGGGCGGCTGGTGGCCGAGCCGGAACGCCTCGCGGCCCACCGCGACGGCGGCGATGGCGAAGACGAGCACGGCGGCGACGACGGCGAACAACCAGACCACGAGCGCACGGTAACGCCCGTGCCGGCGGGGCGCGATGATCGGAGGGTGCGGGCACACATGGCTGCGGCGGCGTTCGTCGGCAGGACCGCAGAGCTCGACGGGCTGGTCGAGGCCTTCGGGCGCGCCGCCGCCGGCCAGGGTGCCGTGGCACTGGTCGGCGGCGAGGCCGGCGTCGGCAAGTCGCGCCTCGTCGGCGAGGCATCGGCCCACGCCCGCCGCCACGGCGCGCGGGTGCTGGTCGGCCAGTGCCTCGACCTCGAGGAGGGCGGCCGGCCGTACGGCCCGATGGTCGACGTCCTGCGCACGCTCGACCGCGAGCTGGCCGGCGGCGACGGCGCGGCGGCGCTGGCGCCGCTGCGGTCGCTGCTGGGGCGCGGCGCCGACGCGGAGGCGGGCGCGCCTGGCCCCAGCCAGCTCGGCCAGGCCCGGCTGTTCGAGCTGCTGCTCACCGTCATCGAACGGCTGGTCGACGGTGCGCCGCTCGTGCTGGTGGTCGAGGACCTCCACTGGGCCGACCGGTCGACGCTCGAGCTGGTCTCCTTGCTAGCCAGCAGCACCCGGTCGCTGCCCGTGCTCACGATCGGCACCTACCGCAGCGAGGACGTGCCGCCCCGCCACCCGCTGCGCGCCCTCACGGCCGAGCTGACCCGGCGCGGCGCACGCCACCTGGTGCTCGACCGGCTGGGCGCCGGCGAGGTGGCCGAGCTGCTGGCGGCGCTGCTGCCCGAGCCGCCGCCGGCCGAGCTCGTCGCCAGCGTGGTCGAGCGCTCCGACGGGAACCCGCTGTTCGTCGAGGAGCTGGCCGCGGCGCTGACCGACGACCCGGCCGCGCCGATGCCGCCGTACCTGCGCGACGCGGTGATCAGCCGGGTCGAGCGCCTGCCGGCCGGGACCTCTGCCGTGCTCCGGGCCTGCGCGATCGGCGGGCGCGAGGTCGAGCACGACCTGCTGGCCGAGGTGGTCGGCCTGCCGCCGGCGACGCTCGAGGACGCGCTGCGCGCCTGCGTCGACCATCGCCTGCTCGTGGCCGACCAGCGCCGGGGTGGCTACCGGTTCTGGCACGCCCTGGTGCACGAGGCGGTGCTGGCCGACACGCTGCCCGGCGAGCTGCACCGCATCCACCGGGGCTACGCCGACGCCCTCACCCGCCGCCAGGCCGACCGGGCGGTGCCGTGGGACGACGACGGCTGGGCCCGGCTCGCCCACCACCACGAGGGGGCCGGCGACTTCGACGCCGCCCTCGGCGCCGCGGCGCGCGCCGGCCGCTCGGCCGAGGCCGCGTTCGCCGTGCCCGAGGCGCACCGCTACCTCGAGTGGAGCGTCCGGCTGTGGGACCGGGCGGTCGACCCCGAGGTCGCGGCGGCGTGCGACCGGTGCGAGCTGCTGGCCCGGGCTGCGGACGCGGCCAGCCGCTGCGGGGCCATGGTGCGGGCGCTGACGCTGATCGATGAGGCGCTGGCCACGCCGGAGGCCGAGGGCGACCCGGTGCGGGCCGGGCTGCTCCACGAGCGGCGGGGCTGGTACTTGCACCGGACCGGGCGGGCCGCCGACGCCCTCGCCGCCTACGAGCTGGCGGTCGCGCTGGTGCCGCCCGCGCCGCCCAGCCCGGCGCGCGCCCGGGTGGTGCAGTCCCATGCCCACGCGCTGGTGCGGGTGGGGCGCAGCGCCGAGGCGGGCCCCCGGGCCGAGGCGGCCATCGCTGTGGCCAGGGCGGTCGACGACCTCGTCGACGAGGGGCAGGCCCGCCACGTGCTCGGCCTGGTGCTCGCCACCGAGG
>DASTFE010000331.1:0-11487 GCA_035708905.1 Acidimicrobiales bacterium
GCGTGGGCTCGGTGCACGTGCCGGCCTCCGCCGGCAGCGACGGGTTCGCCGTGGCCTGCGCGACGGTCGCCCGGCTCCGCGCCCCCGACCGGCCCGTGCTGGCGGTGGTCGACGGCCCGGCCGCCGAGGGCACGGGGGGCAGGCGGGAGGCTGGCCGCGGTGTGGCTGGCCGGGGTGCGGCTGGCGAGCACCCGGCCGGTGATCCTGTCGGCGAGGCGCTCGAGTGCGCCCGGCGCCTGGGCGTGGACGTGCCCGTGGAGGCATGGTCGCCGGATGCCGATCCGCTCGACCCCGACCGCCACCGCGAGCGCCTGCGCCGGCTCGTCCTCGGCGGCGACACGGGGGTCGTGGGCCTGGCGACCGATGCGGGCCAGCTCGACCGCATGATCGAGGTGGCGGGCGAGGTGATCGCCTGGACGGCCTGAGCGGTCGGGACGCCGCCGCGGGACGGCCATACTGGGCGGCGCATGGAGCGCCTGGCCGACCGCTACGAACTCGGTGACACGCTCGGCCAGGGACGATCGACCGTCTACCGGGCGGTCGACACCCGCCTGCGGCGCGAGGTCGCCATCAAGCGCGTGCAGCTGCTGGCCGGCACCGAGGACACCGAGCAGGTGCGCACCCGCGCCCTGCGCGAGGCCCGGGCGGCGGCCCGGCTGAACGACCCGAACGTCGTCAACGTCTACGACGTGGTCGAGGAGGCCGGCGCCATCTGGCTGGTGATGGAGCTCGTCGAGGGCCCGAGCGTCGCCCAGATCGTCGCCGACGACGGCCCGCTCACCCACGAGCGGGCCGCGGCCATCGGCCTGGGGGTGCTGACGGCGCTCGAGGCGGCCCACCGGGTCGGTGTCGTGCACCGAGACGTCAAGCCGGCCAACGTCCTGCTCCGCGACGGCGACCGCACCAAGCTGACCGACTTCGGCGTGGCGTCGATCCGCGACGAGTCGCGGGTCACGGCCACCGGACTGATCGTCGGGTCGCCGTCGTACATGGCGCCCGAGCAGGCCAACGCCGGCGACATCACCCCGGCCACCGATCTCTGGGCGCTCGGTGCCCTGCTCTACTTCGCCGTCGAGGGCGAGCCGCCGTTCCTGGCCGCCACGCCGCTCGCGACCGCCACCGCCGTCGTGCACGCCGAGCCCCGGCCACCGGCCCGCTCCGGCCCCCTCACCCCGCTCGTGACCCGGCTGCTCACCAAGGATCCGGCGGGCCGCCCGCCGGCCGCCGACGTGCGGGCCGTCCTGACGCGCGTCGCCCGGTCGTCCGCCGCCACGCCGGGCGCCGCCACCGGCGTGGTGCCGCCGCTGGCAGCGACCGAGTCGCCGCCGGCCCCGGCGCCTTCCCCCGAGCCCGCTGTCCCGGCGGTGCCCGCATCATCGGCCGAGCGCACGGCCGTGCACGACCGGGGGCACGTCACGCCAGGCGAACCCGGCGCGCCGGCGGTCGGCGAGCCCGCCGCGTCGGGCGCGTCCGGTGGGGCCGATGCGCCTGCGTCGGTCGAAGACCCCGCCGCGACCGGTGGAACCGGCGCGCCTGCGTCGGTCGAAGACCCCGCCGCACCTGGTGGTGCCGACGATCCCGGCGTGCCCCCGGCGCCCGAGCTCGACCGCCCCGCCCGGGGCTCCCGCCGGCTGGTCGTCGCCGGGGTGGCTGCCGCCGCGCTGGTGCTGGCGGTCACCGCGGCCGCGCTGCGCGACACCGACGGCGGTGGCGGTGAGGGCGCCGGCGACGGCTCGACGCCGACCACGCAACCCGACGAGCGGGCTGCGGCGGGCGACGACGGCGAGGGCGACGCCGCCAGCACGGTGCCACCGACCACCGACACCCCCACGACGACCGACGCGCCCACGACGACGACCGCCGCCGAGGGCCTGCCGGACGGATGGACACCCTTCGCCGACCCGGAGGGCGCCTACACCATCGGCCTGCCGCCGGGCTGGGAGGTGCGACGGACCGACGTCCCGTACCGCATCGACCTCGTCGACTCCGGCACCGGGTCCTTCCTGCGGATCGAGTGGACCGACTCGCCGAAGGCCGACGTCGTTGCCGACTGGCGCGAGCAGGCCGGGAGCTTCGCCTCCCGCAACGCCAGCTACCAGGAGATCGGCATCGCACCGGTCGACTACCGCGACTACGACGCCGCGCTGTGGGAGTTCACCCACAGCAGCGGCGGCGAGACCGTGCACACGGGCAACCTGGGCCTCGTCGCCAACGGCCGGGGCTACGCCCTGATGCTCCGCACGCCAGAGCGCCTCTGGGACGACAGCCAGCCGCTCTTCGAGCAGTTCCGGCAGGCCTTCCAGCCCGCGTGATGGGGCGGCTCGCAGTGCCGAGCCCGGTCGTTCGCCGGCCCGCCGATGAACGGTCGTTCAGCACGGCGTAACCTGCGTCGCCGATGACGAGCTGGACCGTCCACTACGACATGCGTGCTCCCGCCTTCGGCACGCCCGCGCCCGCCCTCTACGCCGCCGCTCTCGAGCAGGCGGCGTGGCTGGACGAGCACGGGGTCACCGCCCTCGTGGTGTCCGAGCACCACGGTGAGGACGACGGCTACCTGCCCAGCCCGCTCGTGCTGGCCGGGGCGTTCGCCGCCCGGACGCGCCGGGCGATGATCAGCGTGAACGCCCTGCCGCTCACGCTGCACGACCCGATCGCCGCCGCCGAGCAGTGCCAGGTGGTCGACCAGATCTCGGGCGGCCGGCTCGTGGTCACGCTGGTGCCCGGCTACGTCGAGGCCGAGTTCGCGCTGTTCGACGTGCCCTTCGCCGGTCGCGGGCGCCTGTTCGACGAGAAGCTGGCGGTGTTCATGCAGGCGCTCACCGGCGAACCGTTCGAGCGGGCGGGGCGCACGGTGCGGGTCACACCGGGGCCGGTGCAGCGCCCGCGGCCGATGGTGCTCATCGGCGGCGCCAGCGCCGTCGCGGCCCGCCGGGCGGCACGGGTGGGCGACGGCTTCGCGCTCGGCGGCCCCGAGCGGGGCCTCGGTGCCGTCTACCGCGAGGCGTGCGCGGCGCTCGGGCGGCCGCCCGGCCCCGTGCTCGTGCCCCCGCAACCGATGGCCGTGCACGTCGCAGACGACCCCGAAGCCGCCTGGGCCCGCATCGCGCCCCACGCCCTGCACGAGCTCGACCGGTACAGCGCCTGGGCCGCCGGCTTCGACGGCCATCTCTACGAGCGGGTCGCCGACCCCGAGCAGGCTCGGCGGGACGGGTTCTACGCCGTGCTGACCCCCGACGAGTGCGTCGAGGTGGCCAGGCGGCTGGCCGCCGAGGGCAGCACCGTGCTCTTCAAGCCGCTCATCGGCGGCCTCGATCCGGAGCTGAGCTGGTCGAGCTTCGAGCTGTTCGTCGACAAGGTGTTGCCGGCGCTCAGCGGCGGCGGGCCCACGGCACCCGCAACAGGTCGCGGGTGACCTCCATCTGGCCGCGGTGCTGGGCCAGCTCCTCGTAGATGTGGACGACCGCCCCGCCCTGCGTGCGCACGAGCGGCAGGCCGTCGTCGTCGGGGTCGGTCGTGCCTCGGGGCGGAGCGCCGGCGTCGAGCGCGGCGAGGTCGTCCGCGAGCTGCCGGCGGGTACGCCGTGTGCGCTCGGCCAGCTCGCTCACCGGGCCGCTGGCCCGGAACTCGGCGTCGCGGTCGCGCTCGACCGTGCGGCCGGCCACGACGTGCCCGCCCCAGTGGGCCATCACGCCGAGGCAGTGGTGCAGCACGGCGTACGGCGAGTTGGCGCCGGGGATGTCGGGCCGCTGGTTGGCGAGGTCGTCGCCCAGCTCGGTGACGATCGCCACCATGCCGTCGAGCGCCTCGTCCACGAACCACAGGTAGTCGTCGACGGAGATCACAGGTCCAGCCTCCCGATGTCGTCCAGCGTGGTGAGGCAGGCAACGCCGTCGTGGCGGTCGACGGCGCACGACCCCGAGCGCACGATGTGCACGGGTGTCAGCCCGGCACGCTGCGCGCCGGCGACGTCGTCGTGCCAGCTGTCGCCCACGAACACGACCTCTTCCGGGAAGGCACCGGCCCGCCGGACCACCTCGTCGAAGATCGCCGGGTGGGGCTTGCGGTAGCCGAGGGGCGCGGAGCAGACGACGAAGTCGAGCAGGCCGTCGAGGCCGTTGTGGCGGAGGTGGCGGTCGAGGTCCCAGTCCCAGTTCGAGCACAGCCCCACGGTCACGCCTCGTGCCCTCAGCGCCGTGATGGCCGGCACCACGTCGGGGAACACCCCGAACACCCGGCTGTAGCGCACCTCGTCGATCTCGTCGAGCAGCGCGGACCGGTGCGGCTCGGCGACGCCGCACCGCGTGAACAGCGCGGCGAGGCGCGACCGCTGCCACGTCCGGTAGCTCGTCTCGCTGGCGGAGTGCTCGCGGTGCTCGACCGGGTGAGCACCCTCCCACTCCGCCAGCGCCGCCGCGTCGGGGAGGCCTCCGGCGGCGGTGACGATGTCCGGCAGCCGGGTCCAGAAGTCGTCGACGTTCGGGGCGGCGAGCGTCGCGTACCAGTCGAAGACGACGGCGGTCGGGGCCATCGGGCCGATGCTAGGGGTCCGCCGATCGCCGGCGGGCAGCGGCAGCCGGGGGCCGCGAGCGCGCCGCAGGCGGCGAGGCCGGGGGCGCCGGGCGGCGATCGGCGCGGATCACGGCGCGCCGAGCAGCCGCAGCCCGGCGGCGGTGGTGGCGGCGGCGAGCACGACCACGACGAACGGCACCCGCCGCCAGGCGAGCACGCCCCCGACGAGCACTCCGGCTGGCCGGGCGATGCCGGCGAAGCCGTCGTCACGGGTCAACGACGCCGTGGCCACGAGGGCGGTCAGCAACACGACCGCGGCGGTGGCCAGCAGCGCCTCGACTGCCGCGGGCAGTTCGACTCTGCTGCGCAGTGCCGGTCCGGCGAACCGCAGCGCGAACGTGCCAGCCGCCAGCATGGTGACGGCGATGGTCAGCACCGGGACACCCGGGGGAGGCCGGCGAGCAGCAGCCCGGCCAGGGCCAGCAGGACGGGCAGGCCGGCGGGCGCTACGGGAGTGGCGGCCAGCGCGATGGCCGCGCCGGCGAGCGCAGCGTGGCGGGTGCCTCGGTCGCGCAGCGACGGCAGCACGAGGGCCAGCAGCACGGCCGGGAAGGCGGCGTCGAGCCCGAGGGCGTCGGTGTCGCCGATGGCGGTGCCGGCGAGGGCACCGATCAGGACGCCGGCGTTCCAGGCGACGAGGATGGCGACGCCGCAGACCCAGTAGGCGGCCCGCTGCGCCTCGCGCTCGCGCTGGCCGAGTGCGAACGCGACGGTCTCGTCGTTCATGAGGTGGCTGCCGACGACCCGCCGCCACCCGGGGCCGACGGCCTCGCCGACCGCCAGGCCGAACGGCAGGTGCCGGGCGTTGACGAGCAACCCGGCGGCCGCCGCGGCCAGTGGGCTGGCGCCGGCGGCGACCATCCCGACGAACAGGAACTGCGAGGCGCCCGCCAGGACGAGGAGCGACATCGCGATGGGCACCCAGGGGTCGAAGCCCGAGCCGACGGCGATCGCCCCGTACGAGAGCCCGACGAGGGTGTCTGCCAGGCATACGAGAGCGATGTCCCGCACCACGGCGCGATCGAGGGTTCGGTACATCGAACGCATCGCGTTCTATAGTGAACAGAGGCGCGCCGTTCGTCAAGCCGAACATATCGACCGTTGGAGCGAACAATGGCACAGGAGGGCAAGGCCCCGCTGGACGTCATCGCCTCGTCGCTGCGGCAGGAGCGCAGCCGGGCGGGATTGTCGCTGACCGAGGTGGCGCGCCGTGCCGGGATCGCCAAGTCGACGCTGTCGCAGCTCGAGTCGGGCGTGGGGAACCCCAGCGTGGAGACGTTGTGGGCGCTGTGCGTCGCGCTCGACGTGCCCATCTCGCGGTTGCTCGACCCGCCCCGGCCGCGCGTGCAGGTGATCCGCTCGGGCGAGGGCCCGGTGATCGCCTCCGAGCGGGCGGACTACCAGGCGACGCTCGTGGCCTCGTGCCCGCCCAACGCCCGGCGGGACATCTACCGCATCGCCGCCGAGCCGGGCCCGGCCCGCGAGTCGGAGCCCCACATGCCGGGAGTCGTCGAGCACGTCGTGATCAGCGCCGGCCGGGCGCTGGCAGGGCCCGTCGACGATCCGGTCGAGCTGGGACCCGGCGACTACATCGCCTATCCCGGCGACGTGGCCCACGTCTTCCAGGCCTTGGCGCCGGGCACGCGTGCCGTGCTGGTGAGCGAGCACACCTGACCTGACGGGTTCAGGTGGCCCAGTGGGGGTCGTGGAGGCAGCGGTCGCGGATGCGTTTACGGGCGAGTTCGAGGCGGGCGAGGGCGCCTGCCGCCCGCCCCGACCGCTCAGCCCCGCTCGCGCAGGACGTACTTCAGCACCTTGCCGGTGGCGTTCAGCGGCAGGGTGTCGACCACCTCGACCGAGCGCGGCACCTTGTAGTTGGCCATGTGCTCGCGGGACCAGGCGATCACCTCGGCTTCGTCGACCGTCGCGCCGGCCCGGGGCACGACGAACGCCTTCGCGACCTCGCCGAGCCGCTGGTCGGGCACGCCCACGACGGCCACCTGGCCCACCGCCGGGTGCGTCATCAGGATGTTCTCGATCTCGGCGGGATAGGCGTTGAACCCGCCCACGATGAACATGTCCTTGGTGCGGTCGGTGATCTTGAGGTTGCCGGCCTCGTCGAACACGCCGATGTCGCCGGTGTGGAGCCAGCCGTCGGCGTCGATGGCCTCGGCGGTGGCCGCCTCGTCGCCGATGTAGCCCGCCATCACGTTGTAGCCCCGCACCAGCACCTCGCCGGGTCGTCCGGCGCCCAGGCGCGTGCCGTCGCGGTCGACGACCACCACCTCGACGCCGGGGATGGGGCGGCCGGCGGTGTTGGCGATGGTCTCCGGGTCGTCGGTGTGGCGGCACATGGTGGCGATGCCGGTGGACTCGGTGAGCCCGTAGCCGGTGACGATGGTGCGGAACGTCAGCTCGGACGCCATCCGCCGGATCATCTCCACCGGCACGGTGGCCGCCCCGGTGACGGCCAATCGCAGGCTCGACAGGTCGTAGCGCCCGAGGTCGGGGTGGTCGAGGATGGTCTGGTAGATGGCCGGGGCGCCGGGCAGCATGGTGATGCGCTCCTCGTCGACCCGTTGCATCACGCTCGGCACGTCGAACACCGGGTGAGGCACGATCGTGGCGCCCTTGATCAGGCAGGCGAGGATGCCGGCGTTGAACCCGAAGGTGTGGAAGAACGGGTTGATGATGAGGTACCGGTCGCCCTCGGCCAGGCCCACCACCGACGCCCACGCGTCGTAGGCCCGCACCGCGGCGCCGTGGCGCAGCATCGCCCCCTTGGGCGCGCCGGTGGTGCCCGAGGTGAAGATGATCGTGCTGACGGCGTCGGGGGCGATCTCGGCCGCCCGCCGGGCCGTGACGGCGGGCTCGACCGACGCGCCCCGGGCGAGGAAGTCGGCCCACCCGACCGCGCCGTCGGGCACGGGGCCCGACAGCACCACCACCTGCTCGACGCAGGCGGGCCGGCCGTGCCGGTCGAGCACCGCCACGTAGTCGGTGTCGAGGAAGTCGGTGACCGTCACCAGCAGCCGGGCGCCGGCGGTGCTGAGGACGTGGGCGGCCTCGCCGCCCTTGAACCGCGAGTTCACGGTGGCGACGACGGCCCCCGCCCGCAGGGCGCCCAGTGCGGCGACGACCCAGTCGCCCATGTTGGGGGCCCAGATGGCGATGCGATCGCCCGGTTCGATGCCGCTGGCCACGTAGGCACGCGCCGCGTCGTCGGCGGCGGCCGCCAGGTCGGCGAAGGTCAGGCGGCGATCGCCGTCGACCAACCCCTCGCGCTCGCCGAAGCGCGCAGCCGCCCGCTCGAGCACCGCCGGGATGGTCCGCAGGTCGGTCGCGGCCGTGTCGGCCACGTCCGCCGCCGCGGCTCCGCCAGGGCCGTCGGTGGAGTCGTCGGCCAGGTCGTCGGCGAGGTCATCGACCATGTCTGACAGTGTGTCAGATCGCTGGGGTCAGATGCGGACGACCTGGCCGCCGTCGACGGCGAAGATGTGGCCGGTCACCCAGCGGGCCTCGTCCGACAGCAGGAACAGGAGGGGACCGACGTGGTCGTCGGGGTGCCCCAGCCGCTTGATCATCAGCGAGTCGACCAGCGGTTGGAGGAAGGCCTCGGGGACGATCTCGCGGGTGGCGCCGGTGTCGGTGGGGCCCGGGGCGATGGCGTTGACCCGGATGTTCCGCGGGGCGAGCTCGGCCGCCAGATTGACGGTCAGGCTGTTGAGCGCGGCCTTGGCCACCGAGTAGAAGCCGCCCGCCATCCACGCCGCGGTCGACGACTGGTTCACGATCGCCCCGCCGCCCCGCTCGGCCATCGAACGGTGGCACGCCCGGGTGACGACCAGGGCGCCGTTCATGTTCACCGCCAGGAAGCGGGTGTAGTAGTCGAGGTCGACCTCCAGCAGCGACTCGACCCGCATGCCGGCGTAGATGGCGGCGTTGTTCACCAGGTAGTCGATGCCGCCCAGCTCGTCGACGACCGTGGCGGCCATGGCGTCGGCGCTGGCGGGGTCGGCGACGTCGACCGGCACGGCCAGGGCGGTGCCGCCGGCGACGGCGATCTCGCCGGCCACCCGCTGCGCCTGCTGCTCGTTCAGGTCGGCCACGACCACCCGGGCGCCCCGGGCGGCCAGGCCCTTGGCGTAGGCCTCGCCGATGCCCTGGCCCGAGCCGGTGACCACCGCGACCTTGCTGTCGAACCCCATCGACCATCCCCCATCCCTGTCCACGCTGCTTCGAACCGCCGTTCGGCAGAGCGAGCTATGGTTCAACGCACCGTAGCCGGGTGAGGGGGTTGGGACGTGAGCGCCGAGACCGGGGGCGAGCTGGCACCGTGGCGGTGAACGGCGGGCTGTTCTACGGGCCGGACGTGCCGTTCGGCGGCTACAAGCAGAGCGGCATCGGCCGCGAGATGGGCGTCGCCGGGTTCGAGGAGTACCTCGAGACCAAGACCGTCGCCGAGGCGGTGTGACGGGCCGCGAGGCGACATGGGTGTGATGGCTGACGGGGTGTGGATCGGCGGGTCGAAGCGGACGGTCGTGGCGTTGCTCGAGCAGCGCCTCGAGGACGACCCCGACGGCGAGTACCTCGACGTCTGTGGCACGAAGGTGACGGCGGCCGAGGTAGCCGCGACCGCCAACCGGGTCGCCGGCGCGCTCGCCGACCTGGGCGTGCGCCCGGGCGACCGGGTGGCCACCCTGGTCGAGAACTCGGTCGAGGCGCTGCTGGCCTGGTGGGGCATCGTGCGGGGCGGGGCGGTGGCCGTGCCGATCAACACCGCCTACAAGGGCGACTACCTGCGCCACCAGCTCACCGACTCCGGGTCGCGGGCCCTCGTGGTGGCCGCCGACCTTGCCGACCGGGCAGCGCGGGTGGCAGGCGACACGCCCGATCTCGGCCACGTCATCGTGATCGGCGACGCCGACCGCATCCCGGGTGTGACCACCCATCCGTGGGCGACGGTGCTCGGGGCGGACGACCGCCCGCCGGCGGCGACCGTCCACCCGGCCGACCTGGCCACGTTCGTCTACACGGGCGGCACGACCGGGCCGTCCAAGGGCTGCATGCTTAGCCACAACTACCACGAGAGCCTGGCCCGCCAGATCGGCATCTGCTGGCGGCGCACGGCCGACGACGTGGTGTGGACCCCGCTGCCGCTGTTCCACTTCAACGCCATCGTCACCGCCGTGCTCGGCCCGCTGGTCTACGGCGGCCGGTCGGCGATCTACCGCCGGTTCTCGGTGTCGAACTTCTGGCCCGAGATGAACCGGGTGGGCGCCACGGTGACCTCGACGCTCGGCACCATGGCCTACCTGCTCGCCCACGACGTCGACCGCCCCGAGATGCCCCGGTCGGGGGCGGCCGAGGCCAACACGTCGCTGCGGCTGGTCGGCGCCGCGCCGCTGCCCGTCGAGGTCGACTCGATCATCCGCGAGCGGTTCGGGGTCGAGACCTTCAGCGGCGCCTACGGCACCACCGAGGCCAGCCTGGTGTCGTGGCAGCCGCCGGGGGTGCGCAACAAGCCCAACGCTGCCGGCGTCGTCAACGACGAGTACTTCGACGTGCGGATCTTCGACGACGACGACAACGAGCAGCCGAGGGGCACCGACGGCGAGATCGTGGTGCGCCCCAAGCGGCCCCACACGATGTTCGAGGGCTACTGGGGCCGGCCCGAGGCGACGGTCGCGGCCAGCCGCAACTGGTGGTACCACACGGGCGACATCGGCCGGGTCGACGCCGAGGGCTACCTGTACTTCGTCGACCGCAAGGCCGACTACCTGCGGCGCCGGGGCGAGAACATCTCGAGCTTCGAGGTCGAGCGCATCCTCATGGGCCACGGTGCGCTGGCCGACGTGGCGGTGCATGCCGTGCCCAGCGACCTCACCGAGGACGACCTCAAGGTCACGGCCACGCTGGCGGAGGGGGCGTCGCTCACCGAGGAGGAGCTGTTCCGCTGGTGCATCGACGAGCTGCCGTGGTTCGCGCTGCCCCGCTTCATCGAGTTCCGCTCGGAGCTGCCACGCAGCCCGGTGGGCCGCGTGCTCAAGCGAGACCTGCGGGCCGAGGGGGCCACGCCGGCGACGTGGGACGCCGAGGCCTCGGGCATCAGCTACGACCGGCGCTGACCGGGCGTGGCGGGGGCGGCTCGGGCGCCTACTCGCCGGTCGAGCCGTCGGCGGCCTCGCGCAGCAGGTCGGCGTGACCGTTGTGGCGGGCGGTCTCCTCGAGCATGTGGAGGAGGATCCAGCGCAGGTTGACGCGCTCGCCGTTCCTGACCGGTCGGGCGGCCACGGCGTCGAGGCCGCCCTCGGCCAGGGCCGCCGCCGTGTGGGCGCGGCTGCGCTCGCAGGTCTCGACGTAGCCGGCGATCAGCTCGGCGGGGTCGTCGTCCAGCGCCGAGTGGAACTCCCAGTCGCGGTCGTCGTCGAACGGTGCGCTCGCCCACGGCTCGGCGGCCGGCCGATCGTAGAGCACGACGCCGAACCAGTGGTCCTCGACGAGGGCGGCGTGCTTGACCAGGCCGGCGAGGGTGAGCTCGGAGGCGCCGACGCGCAGCGCCATCTGCGACCGGTCGAGCCCGCTGGCCTTCTGGACGAGGGTGGCCCGGTGGTAGTCGAGGAACTGGGTCAGCAGGGTGGGCTCGTCGCCGGTGTGGTCGGGATCGGTGCGCTCCATGGCGCCGACGCTAGGGCCCGGCGAGCAGCGGATGCGGTCGGTTTGCGCCGTCCGGCGGCGGGCCCGCCGGTCCGATGGAGGGTAGACAAATTGAACGACCGGTCGTATATATAGCTGATGGCATCGACCTCCGGCCCCGGCGCCGCCGACGCTCCCCGAGTGGTCGCCGTGTTCGTGGGCCGGCCCCGGGTCATCGGCCAGGTGCGGGGCGAGCCCGTCGAGAGCGGCATCGCCAAGTCG
>DASTFE010000332.1:0-2471 GCA_035708905.1 Acidimicrobiales bacterium
GGCGGCGGGTGCCGCTGAACGCCTCCAGGCCGCGGCGCAGGTCGGTGAAGGAGAACCCCAGCCGCAGCCCCGCCGCGAGCGCCGCCAGCGCGTCGAGCACGTAGTGCCGCCCCGGGATCTGCAGGGAGACCTCCCCCAGCCGCCGGCCGCGGTCGACCACGGTGAAGGTCGAGGTGGAGCCGGCGAAGACCAGGCTCTCGGCGCGGAGGTCCGCCTCGGCCGACTCGCCCACGCCGACCGCGGTCATCCCGCGCTCGCGGGCCTGGCGCACCAGGTCCGCGGCGCCGTCGTCGTCGACGCAGGCGACCAGGAACCCCTCGGGCGAGATCCGGTCGAGGAAGTCGGTGAAGGCGGCGTGGTAGGCCTTCTCCGTGCCCCAGTTGTCGAGGTGGTCGGCCTCCACGTTGGTCACCAGCGCGGCGTAGGGCGAGTAGACCAGGAACGCGCCGTCGCTCTCGTCGGCCTCGGCGACGAACAGGTCGCCGCTCCCGTCGTGGGCGTTGGAGCCGGACTCGTTCAGCTCCCCGCCGATCGCGAACGACGGGTCGGCCGCGCAGTGCTGGAGCGCCACGGTCAGCAGCGACGTGGTGGTGGTCTTGCCGTGCGTGCCGGCCACCGCGACCACGCGGCGGCCCTGCATCACCGACTCCAGCGCCGCCGAGCGCGGCAGCAGCCGCAGCCCCTGCCGGCGCGCCTCGACGACCTCGGGGTTGTCCTCGCGGACGGCGGTCGACACCACGAGCGTGTCGACGTCGCGCACGTGGGAGGCGTCGTGGCCGATGTCGCAGCGGGCGCCGAGGGCGCGCAGCGCCTCGATCGTGCGCGACTCCTTGGCGTCGGAGCCGCTCACGGTGATGCCGCGGGCCAGCATGATCCGGGCGATGCCGGACAGGCCGGCGCCACCGATGCCGACGAAGTGGACGCGGCCGAGCCGATCGGCGGGCAGCAGCTCGGCGGGGACGGGGACGATCACCGGACCGCCGCCGTCACCATCGCCGCGAGCCGCTCGTCGGCGTCGCGCGGGATCAGGTCCGAGGCCGCGGCCGACATCGTCTCCAGCCGCGCCCGGTCGCCGAGCAGCGCGGGCAGGGTCGCCCGCACCCACTCGGGGGTGAACGCGCCGTCCTGCACCAGCAGCCCGCCGCCGGCGTCGACGACGGGTCGGGCGTTGAGGTCCTGCTCCCCGTTGCCGATCGGCAGCGGCACGAACACCGCCGGCAGGCCCACGGCCGCCACCTCGGTGACCGTGTTGGCGCCCGCGCGGCAGACCACGAGGTCGGCGGCGGCGTACGCGAGGTCCATCCGGTCGACGTAGGGCACCACGACGTACGCCGGGTCGCCGTCGCGGCGCTCGACGCTCACCTCACCGGCCGGCCCGGCCACGTGCAGCACCTGGACGCCGGCGTCGGCGAGCGCGCGCTGCCCGGCGGAGACGGACTGGTTGAGGCGGCGGGCGCCCTGGGAGCCGCCGGTGACCAGCAGGGTCGGACGGTCGGGGTCCAGCCCGAAGGTGGCCCGCGCCTCGGTGCGCATCGCCGGCCGGTCGAGGGTGGAGATCATCCGGCGGATCGGCAGGCCGAGGTAGCTGGCGTGCCGCAGCGGGGTCTCGGGGAAGCTGGTGGCGACGTGCGGGGTCATCCGGGCCCCGAGCTTGTTGGCGATGCCCGGCAGCGCGTTGCCCTCGTGCACGACCAGGGGCAGCCTGCGGCGGCGGGCGGCGAGGTACGCCGGCACCGACACGTAGCCGCCGAAGCCGACCACCACGTCGGGACGGACCCGGTCGACCACGTCGAGCGCGGCGCTCACCGCGATCCTGAGCCGGCCGGGCACCCGGAGCAGGTCACCCGAGGGCTTGCGGGGCAGCGGGACCGGCGGGATCAGCTCGAGCGGGTAGCCGGCCTCGGGCACCACCCGCACCTCGAGCCCGCGCGGGGTCCCGAGGGCGGTGACCTCCACCGACGGGTCGGCCCGTCGCAGGGCATCGGCAGTCGCCAGGAGCGGCGAGGTGTGCCCCGCCGTACCACCCCCGGCCAGGAGAACGCGCATCAGAGTTTTCTACTTTCCTCGTCTCGACAGTCCGCCGTTGGCGGTCACCCCCGCGGTACGACGCCGCCGCTTGGCCTTGAGCGCTGCCGCGGCCCCGGGCTCGGAGCGGGCGAAGGACACCAGCAGCCCGAGTGCCACCAGCGACGGCAGCAGCGCAGACCCACCGTAGGACACGAGCGGTAGCGGGATGCCGATGACCGGCAGCAGCGCGAGCACCATGCCCACGTTGATCATCATCTGCACCGTCAGCCAGATCGTGATGCCGGCGGCCATGTAGCGCACGAACGGGTCGGTGGTGCGCGTGGCGACCCGGATCCCGGCGTAGGCGATGGTGAGGAACAGCGCGAGCACGAGCAGGGTGCCGACCAGGCCGAGCTCCTCGCCGAGCACCGCGAAGATGAAGTCGGTGTGCGCCTCGGGCAGGC
>DASTFE010000333.1:0-6473 GCA_035708905.1 Acidimicrobiales bacterium
CGACGTCGACGACGACCCCCGCTACAGCTTCGTGAAGGGCAACATCTGCGATCCGGGCACCCTCGAAGAGGCCATGGCGGGCCACGACGCCGTGGTGCACTTCGCGGCCGAGAGCCACGTCGACCGCTCGATCGCCGGTCCGGACGACTTCGTCAACACCAACTGCTTCGGCACCAACGTGGTGATGGACACGGCCCGCCGGCTCGAGGTGCCCCGCGTCGTCCACATCGGCACCGACGAGGTGTACGGCTCGGTCGAGCAGGGCTCGTCGCGCGAGACCGACCCGCTCGAGCCCCGGTCGCCCTACTCGGCGTCCAAGGCCGGCTCCGACCTGATCGCCCTCTCGTACCACTCGACGTACGGCCTGCCGGTCACGGTCACCCGGTGCACCAACAACTTCGGGCCCTACCAGTTCCCCGAGAAGATCATACCCCTGTTCACCACCAACCTGATGGACGGGCGGCCGGTCCCGCTGTACGGCGACGGCCTCAACGAGCGCGACTGGATCTACGTCGACGACCACTGCGCGGGCGTCGCCCTGGTGCTCGACAAGGGGGCGCCCGGCGAGATCTACAACATCGGGGCCGGCAACGAGACCCCCAACCGGGTGCTGGTCGACAAGCTGCTGGCGATGTTCGGTGTCGGCGACGAGATGGTGACCTACGTCGAGGACCGGCTGGGCCACGACCGGCGCTACTCGGTGAACGTCGACAAGGTGACGGCCCTCGGGTGGCGCCGGCAGCGCTCGCTCGACGAGGCGCTCGAGCAGACGGTGGCGTGGTACCGCACCAACGAGTGGTGGTGGCGCCCGCTCAAGGAGCGGGCGGGCCTGGCCTGAGCCGGGCGCCACGACCATGAAGGTCCTCGTCACCGGCGCGGGCGGCCAGCTCGGGCGCGACCTGCAGATCCACTGTGAGGCCCAGGGTGACGAGGTGGTGGCGGCCACCCGGGCCGACCTCGACGTCGGCGACCGCGACGCGGTGTACCAGGCCGTCACCGGCGTCGCCCCCGACGTCGTGCTGCACGCCGGAGCGTGGACCGCCGTCGACGCCTGCGAGGGCGACCCCGACCGCGCCTACCGCGTGAACGCCCTCGGCACCCGCTGGGTGGCCGACGCCAGCCGCCGGGTGGGGGCGTACCTGTGTTGCGTGTCGACCGACTACGTGTTCGACGGCACCAAGGACGGGCCCTACCTCGAGTGGGACCGCCCCGCCCCCCGCTCGGTCTACGGCGCGTCCAAGCTGGGCGGCGAGCTCGAGGTGGCGGCCCACGCCCCCGGGGCGTCGGTGGTGCGCACGTCGTGGGTGTGCGGCGAGCACGGCAGCAACATGGTCAAGACCGTGCTGGGGCTGGCCGACCGGCCCGAGCTGGCCTTCGTCGACGACCAGCGGGGCCACCCCAGCTTCACCGCCGACCTGGCCGTGGGGATCCGCCGCCTGGCGGCCGGCCGGGTGCCCGGCACGTTCCACATGACCAACCAGGGCGCCGTGAGCTGGTACGAGTTCGTGCGGGCGATCCTGGCCGCCGCCGGCCACGACCCGGCCAAGGTCCGGCCCATCACGACCGCCGAGCTCGACCCGCCCCGGCCGGCACCCCGGCCCGCCAACTCGGTGCTCGACAACGCCGCGCTGCGGCTGGCGGGCTTCCCCCTGCTGCCGCACCACCGCGAGAGCCTCGACCGCCTGGTGACCCGCCTCACGGCCTGACCGGCCGGCGGCACCGGGCCGCCGCCCTGGTCACCCCAGCAGGTCGAGCCGGCGGGCCAGGTCGCTGTTGAGGCGCCGCTCGGGATCGAGGCTGTCGCGCACCTCGCGCCACTCGTCGAGCCGGGGGTACATGAGCGGCAGGTGATCGGGGCGCATGCGGCTGTCCTTGGCCAGGTAGAGGCGGCCACCGACGTGCAGCACCTGCTCGTCGAGGCCGTTCAGCAGCGCGGCCAGCTCGCCGACGTCGGTGGGCACGTCGACGGCGAGCGTCCAGCCGGGGCCGGGGAACGACAGCGGGCCCGGGTTGGCCTCGCCGAAGTACTTGAGCACCGACAGGAAGCTGGGGGCCGGGTGCTCGGCGATGGCCTCGACGATGTGGCGCAGGGCGTCCTCGGCCCCGAACGGCACGAGGCACTGCCACTGCAGGAACCCCCGGCGGCCGTACATGCGGTTCCAGCCCCCGACCATGTCGAGCGGGTACCAGAACCTGTCGATCGACTGCAGGTGGCCGCGGCGCCGGCGGGGCGCCTTGCGGTACCAGACCTCGTTGAACGCGGCGATCGAGGCCCGGTTGATCAGCGCGTTGGGGGCGACGGGCGGTGCCGGCACCGTGGGCGGCAGGCGGTAGGCGAGGGGATCGCGGCGCCGGCGGTCACGGGCGGGCAGGTCGTCGACGGTGGCGAAGTCGCCCTGGTCGAGCACGGCCCGTCCGAGCGACCGGCCCCGCGCCAGGCAATCGATCCAGGCGACCGAGTAGCGGTACCGCCGGCCACCCTCGAGCAGCAGGTCGAGCAGGGTGTCGAGATCGGGCGCGCGGTCGCTGTCGACCTTGAGCAGGCTCGTCTCGATGCGCCGGAGGCCGATGGTGGCCTCGACGACCGTGCCGGTCAGGCCCATGCCGCCGCAGGTCGCCCAGAACTCGCGGGGCGTGTCGGTGGGCGTCAGCGTGCGCAGGGTGCCGTCGGGCAGCGCCAGCACCATCGATCGCACGTGGGCGCCGAACGTGCCGGTGGCGTGGTGCCCCTTGCCGTGGACGTCGTTGGCGATCGCCCCGCCCACCGTGACGTTGCGGGTGCCGGGGGTGACCTGGACGAACCAGCCCTGGGGCACGATCTCGCGCAGCAGGGTGCTGAGCGAGGTGCCGGCCAGCACGCGGGCGGTGCCGGCCCGGTGGTCGAGCTCGAGCAGCCCCGACACCTCGGTCGCGCACACCACCAGCCCGCCGGCGTTCATGGCCTGGTCGCCGTAGGACCGTCCGAGACCCCGGACGATGGCGCCGCGGGGGCCCGACGCTTTGACCGCCAGAGCGAGGTCGTCGGCGTGGGCGGGCCGGACCACGTGCGACATCGAGCGCGGGTTGCGCCCCCAGCCGGTGACGATCTCGCGGTCGTCGGTGTCGCGAGGCTCCTCGACGGGATCGGTCATGCCGTGTACACCCCGATGGCGAAGACGACGGCCCAGGCCAGGCCGATGAGCTGCAGGGGACGGTCGCCCAGCACGATCTCCTCGGGCGCCGAGCCCCGGCCCTGGTCGAGCACCAGGGCGTAGCGCAGCACCGCCATGGCGAACGGCAGGATCGACAGCTGGTACCAGGGGACGGTGACCGCGTCGCCCACCGTGTCGGCCTTCTCGAACGCCCACAGGCAGTAGGCGACGAGCACCGCGCCCGACGTGACTGCCCGCAGGTAGGCGGTGTACGTCGGGCTGTAGGCGCCGAGCACCGAGCGGAAGTCGGTGGCGTCGTCGCCCATCTCGCGGGCCTCGGCGGCCCGCTTGCCCGAGATCATGAACAGCGCCCCGAAGCTGGTCACGATGAAGAACCAGTCGGAGATCGGCACCTCGGTGGCGGCGGCCCCGGCGACGGCCCGCAGCACGAACCCGGCGGCCACCGTGACCAGGTCGACGACCGCCACGTGCTTGAGCCACGACGAGTAGGCGGTGGTCAGCACGATGTAGCCGCCGACCGTGAGGGCCAGGTTGGTGTTGACCAGCAGGGACAAGCCGACGGCGGCCGCCAGCAGCAGGGCGCCGACGGCGTAGGCCAGCGAGGCGGGCACCACGCCCGAGGCGACCGGCCGGTGGCGCTTGCGGGGGTGCCGCCGGTCGGCCTCGGCGTCACGGGCGTCGTTGACGTAGTACGTGCCCGCGGCGGCCAGGCAGAAGACGACGAACGCCGCCGCAGCGTCGAGCGCCCACTCGCGGTTGTCGAGCACCCCTGCGGCCGCCGGGGCGGCGAACACGAGGACGTTCTTGGCCCACTGCTTGGGGCGGGCCAGCCGGACCAGCCCGACCGCCAGCGACATCTCCTTCGCCGGGGGCGCGCCCGAGCCGTCGCCCGGCGCGCCGCCGGTGGACACCGGTTCGGACGACGCGGACACGGTGCTCATCGTGAGCGCCGCCTCACATCCGGGAGGACAGCTTGCGCCACAGGGGCCGGGGCAGGTGGCGGAAGGCGGACATGACGTACCGGAACGTACCCGGCACCCACACCGTGTGCCTGCCCGACGCCAGGCCGTCGGCCACGGCCTCGGCCACGGCCTCGGGCGTCGTGGCCAGCGGCGGCGCCTCGCGGCCCTCGGTCATCGACGTGTGGACGAAGCCGGGGCGCACCACCATCACGTCGACGCCGGTGCCCTCGAGCGAGTCGCCCAACCCCTGGCAGAAGCCGTCGAGGCCGGCCTTGGACGACCCGTAGACGAAGTTCGACTGCCGCACCCGCTCGCCCGCCACCGAGCTGAGCACGACGATCGTGCCGTGGCCCTGCTCCTCGAGGCGGCGGCTCACGTGCAGCAGCGTCGAGACGGGCCCGGCGTAGTTGGCCACGACGAGGTCGGCGGCCGCGGCCGGGTCCTCCTCGAGGTGCGCCTGGTCGCCGAGCACGCCGGCGGCGAGCAGCACGCAGTCGACGTCGCGGCGCGCGGGCCCGTCGGGCAGCGCGTCCCAGGCGGCCTTGACCGCGTCGGCGTGGCTGCCGATGTCGGTGGCGTCCCAGGCGGTGGTCGCCACGGCCGCCCCCGCCCCGCGCAGGCGGTCGGCCACCGGCGCCATCGCCTCGGGGTGACGCCCGGCGAGCACGACACGACGGCACCCGCCCGCCACCAGCCGCTCGGCGACGGCGGCGCCGATGTCGGACGACCCGCCGAGCACGAGCAGCGACTGGACGGCCCCGAGGGAGTTGCGCACGGCGAAACCTCTCTGACGCGTGGGTGCAGCGGATGGGGCGGCCCCGCGACCCGCCCCGAGACCCTCGCAGCCGGGCCGCGACGATCGCGGGAGAGGGTAGCCGACCGCCCGGCGGCCACACCGCCCGGGATGGCGCCGCGTGCGCGCCGAGCCACTAGCGTGGCCTGTCCGAACGGATGGTCGGGTCGGCACGCATCCGCCGGTGACCTCACCGGCCGCCAGGAGGTCAGCAATGGCACAGATCGCGGTGATCGGGGCGGGGTACGTCGGCCTCACCACGGCGGCCTGCTTCTCGTCGCTCGGGCACGACGTGATCTGCGCCGACATCGACGAGGGCCGGGTCGCCCGCCTGCAGCGCGGCGAGATCCCCATCGTCGAGTCCGGCCTCGAGGCCCTGGTCCGCGAGGGCATGGAGGAGGGGCGGCTCAGCTTCGTGGTCGGCGCCGCGGCCGCGGCCCGCCAGTCCGAGTTCGCCTACCTCTGCGTCCCCACCCCTCAGGGCGACGACGGCTCGGCCGACCTCTCCTACATCCAGGCGGCCGCCCGCCAGATCGGCCCGGTCCTGCCGTCCGAGGCGGTCGTGGTCAACAAGTCGACGGTGCCGGTCGGGTCGACCCACGCCGTCGAGCGGGTGCTGGGCCGCGACGACGTCGTGGTCGTGTCGAACCCCGAGTTCCTCCGCGAGGGCTCGGCCGTGCACGACTTCCTCAACCCCGACCGCATCGTCATCGGCAGCGACGACCAGTCGGCCGCCGTGCGGGTGGCGTCGCTGTACATCGGCGTGACCGCCCCCATCATCGTCACCGACCCGGCCTCGGCCGAGACCATCAAGTACGCGTCCAACGCCTTCCTGGCCACCAAGATCAGCTTCGTCAACGCGGTGGCCGCCGTGTGCGAGGCCGTGGGCGCCGACGTCAAGGACGTCGTGCTGGGCATGGGCTACGACAAGCGCATCGGCCACGAGTTCCTCAAGCCCGGCCCGGGCTTCGGCGGCAGTTGCTTCCCCAAGGATTCGCGGGCCCTCGTGCAGATCGCGGACAGCGCCGGCTACAGCTTCGACCTGCTGCGGGGCGTCATCGCCGTCAACGAGGACCAGTTCCAGCGGGTGGTGGCCAAGGTGCGCGACCTGGTCGGCGGGTCGCTGGCGGGTGTGCAGGTCGGCGTGTGGGGGCTCACGTTCAAGGCCCGCACCGACGACACGCGCGACTCACCGGCCCTGCGGGTGGTGGCGCTGCTGGCCGAGCAGGGTGCCGACGTCCGGGCCTACGACCCGGCGGTCAAGGGCCCGGTGCAGGGCATCGAGCCGGCCGGCGACCCCTACTCGGTCTGCGACGACGCCGACGTGCTGGTGGTGCTCACCGAGTGGGACGAGTTCCGGTGGCTCGACTTCGACAAGGTCGCCGGGCTCATGCGCCACCCGCGGGTGGTCGACGCCCGCAACCTGCTCGACAAGCCGGCGCTCGAGCGCCGGGGTTTCGTGTACACCGGCATCGGTCGCTGACCAGCGGCGCGGGCGCAGGGAGGGGAACGCTCTCATGGGTCGAGTCGTGGTCACCGGGGGAGCGGGCTTCCTGGGCTCGCACC
>DASTFE010000334.1:0-6895 GCA_035708905.1 Acidimicrobiales bacterium
CGGCCATGGTCGTCCCCTGCGTGTGCGCCGGCGGGCGCGGTCGGTCGTGCCTCAGTATGTCCCGTGCTCGCCGGCGGCCCGCCGCCCCGCCTCCGCGCTGCGGCGGGCATCCAGGTACGGGGGCAGCACCTCGGCGATCACCACGGCGACCAGGATCAGTACGCCGCCTGCCACGGTGCGGGCGGTGAGCGTGTCGCCGGTCGCCCAGGCGAGCAGGGCGGCGAACACCGGCTCGAGCAGCAGGATGAGCGCCGCCCGCGATGGGCTGACGACCCGCTGGGCCCACACCATGGCGAAGAAGGCCAGCGCGGTGGCGAAGACGCCGGTGAACACCGCCGCCAGGTAGGCGTCGAGGCCCATGTCGAGGTCGCCGCCGACCAGGCTCGCGGCCAGGCAGGCCACCCCGACGGCGGTGACCTGCACCCAGGTGAGCCGGATGGCGTCGTGGCGGCCCGCGGTCTCGCCGAGGATGACGATGTGCGCCGCGAACGCCACGGCGCACCCCAAGGTGAGCACTTCGCCCCGCCCCAGCGCGGTGCCGGCGCCGCCGGTGAGCAGCACCAGCCCCGCCACCGCCAGGGCGAGGCCGGCCAGCGTCAGCGGGTGGGGGCGCCGCCGCAGCACCAGGAAGGACAGCAGCGGCACGAACACCACGAGCAGGTAGGTGATGAACGCGGAGGTGGCGGGCGTCGTGTGCTGCAGGCCGATCGTCTGGAGCACGAAGCCCACCAGCAGCGCGGCGCCGGCCGCCAGGCCGTGCCGCAGCTCGCCCGGGCTGCCGCGCCGGCCCCGGGCGAGCAGCCCCAGCACGGCCCCGCCGACGAGGAACCGCACGGCGATGAACGGCACCGGCTCGGCGTCCTCGACGGCGTCGCCCACCACGACGAAGGTGGTCCCGAAGAAGAAGGCGGCGACGACCAGCGCCACGTCGGCACGCCAGCGGGGGACCGGCGGGACCGGCGGGGCCCCGGGCGCGGGGAGCGGGACCGCGGCCTCGGACATACGTGGTGCGGGTGGATCAGTCCGCCGGCGCGCCCCGCCCCAGGAGGCGGTCGAGCTCGGCGAGGGCGGGCGCGGGCGGGTCGTCGACCAGGATCGTGTGCAGCCCCGCCCGGCGGGCCCCCACCAGGTTGCCCTCGACGTCGTCGAGGAACACGGCCCCGGTGGGCGGCACGCCGCCGAGCAGGTCGAGCGCGTGGGCGAAGATGGCGGGGTCGGGCTTGCGCATGCCCACGGCCGAGCTGTCGACCACCGCGTCGAACAGCTCGTCGCAGGGGATCATGGCCCGCCAGGCCGACGACCCCTCGCGCACGTTGTTGGTGACGAGCGCGGTGCGGTAGCCCTCGGCGCGCAGCACCCGGATGTGGGCCACCACGTCGTCGTGCACGGTCAGCGTCGACAGCAGGCGCTCCATCGGCGACAGGTCGAGGGTGCGGCCCGACCCGGCGGCCGCCTCCTGCACCTCGCGGATCCACTCGACGATGGTGATCTCGCCGCGCTCGAGGCGGTGCCACGGGTGGTCGGTGTCCTCGTGGTACGGCCCGACGAGCAGCTCGAGGTCGCCCTGGGCCGCCGCCGTGATGGCCGGCCACGGCGAGCTGGTGAGCACGCCGGTCAGGTCGAACAGCACCGCCTCGATGGGCGTGACCAGCGGCGGTGGTTCGGTCGACGTCGGGGGCACGGCGACAGCTTCGCCGCTGGCGCCACCCGGCGCGCAAGCCGGCACACCCTTCGGCCGGGGCGCGCGTCAGCCCCGGTAGCGGTTGGTGATCGGCACGCGGCGGTCCTTGCCGAAGGCCTTGGGCGTGACCCGCACGCCGGGCGGCGTCTGGCGCCGCTTGTACTCGGCGGTGTCGACCAGGCGGGTGACCCGCTCGACCAGGGCCGGGTCGTGCCCCATCTCCATCAGCTCGGCACGGCTGCGGTCGTGCTCGACGTAGGCCTCGAGGATCGGGTCGAGCACCTCGTAGGGCGGCAGAGACTGATCGTCGCGCTGGTCGGGGCGCAGCTCGGCCGACGGCGGCTTGGTCAACACGCTCTCGGGCACCAGGGGGCGCCCTGCCCGGGTGTTGCGGTCGCGGCACAGCTCGTAGACCAGCAGCTTGGGCACGTCCTTGATGACGGCGAAACCGCCGGCCGTGTCGCCGTAGAGCGTCGAGTAGCCGACCGCCATCTCGCTCTTGTTGCCGGTGGTCAGCACCATCCACCCGGGGAACTTGTTGGACAGCGCCATCATCACCATCCCCCGGATGCGCGACTGGAGGTTCTCTTCGGTCACGTCGGGCTCGAAGCCCTCGAAGCTGGGGGCGAGCATCTCGAGGAACGCCACGTGCGCCGGCTCGATGGGGATCACCCGGCGCTCGATGCCGAGCTCGGTCGCCAGCTTCTCGGCGTCGGCGAGCGAGTGGTCGGACGAGTAGCGCGACGGCATGAGCACGCCGTGGACGTGCTCGGGGCCGAGGGCGTCGGCGGCGATCACCGCCACCAGCGACGAGTCGACGCCGCCCGACAGGGCGATGGCCGCGTCCGTGAAGCCGTTCTTGCGGACGTAGTCGCGGGTGCCCGTCACGAGCGCCTCGTACACCTCGCGCACGGGCGGGAGCGGGTCGGCGACCGCGGGACGGCGGATGTCGCCCGGGTCGTCGACCCGCGGGGCCGACGAGATGTCGACGACGGGCAGCGGCGCCTCGGTGGCGCGGCCGCGGGGATCGAGCAGCCGCTTGCGGAACACGGCCAGCACCTCGATGTCGCACACCAGCGTCTCGCCCACGAACTGCCGGGCGCGGGCGAGCAGGTCGCCGTGGGCGTCGAACACCATCGACGCGCCGTCGAAGACGAGCTCGTCCTGGCCGCCGACCTGGTTGACGTACACCAGCGCGCACGAGGCGTCGGTGGCCCGGGTCGCCAGCATGCGCTCGCGCTCGGCCAGCCGGTTGGCGTAGTAGGGCGATGCGTTGATGTTGACGACCAGCTCGGCACCGCCGGCCGCCTGGGCGGCGATCGGCCCCATGGGGTCGAAGGCGTCCTCGCAGATCGAGACGCCGACGTGGACGCCGGCGACCTCGACGAGCGGCGACGGGCCCGTGCCGGGGGCGAAGTAGCGCTGCTCGTCGAACACGGCGTAGTTCGGCAGGTTCCGCTTGCGGTACGTCGCCTGGACGCGACCGTAGGCGCACACGGCGGCCGCGTTGTGCAGGTCGCGCCCGGCGTCGACGAAGCCCACCACCGCGGCGCAGGTGCCGCTGGCCTGGGCGACCCGGTCGAGCGCCCGCCGGTTGTCGCCGATGAACCCGGGCTTGAGCAACAGGTCCTCGGGCGGGTAGCCGGTGATGGCCAGCTCGGGGAACACGGCCAGGTCGCAGCCCTGCGCCTCGGCGTCGGAGAGCGCGGCGACGATCCGCTCGACGTTGCCGTCGAGGTCGCCGACCGTCGGGTCGATCTGGCAGAGCGCGACACGGATGCGGGCCACGGCGATCAGGCTACGGGCCGGGCCCGGAGGCGGCAGACTCGACCCGTGGATCTCGCCGACCTGGTCGAGCGCAGCGCCCATCCGGCAGCCGTGCGTGCCGCCCTCCACCGGCTCGACGGCGGGGTGGCCGAGCGCCTGGCGGCCTCGCCCGCCCTGGCCGAGGCCGTCGTCGCCGTGGTGGCCGCCAGCCGCAGCGCCACCCGGCTGATCGAGACCGAGCCCGCCGCGCTCGACGTGCTCGCCGACGTCGACGGGGCGACGCCGGCCGACGACGGGGCCGGCCTGACCGCCGCGGTCGCCGGCGCCGCCGACCCCGACGAGCTGGCGCGGGCCAAGCGGCTGGCCCAGCTCCACATCACCGCCCGCGACCTGCTGGGCCGGGCGACGGTGGAGGAGACCACCGCGGCGCTGGCCGACCTGGCCGCCGCCGTGCTGCGCGCCGCGGTGATGCTGGCGGGGGCCGAGGGCATGGCGGTCGTCGGGATGGGCAAGCTCGGCGGCCGCGAGCTCAACTACGCCAGCGACGTCGACGTGATGTTCGTCGACGGCGATGCCCGGTCCGCCCGGGCCGTCATGGATGTCGCCCGCCGCTGCTTCCGGGTCGACGCCAACCTGCGCCCCGAGGGACGTGACGGCGCCCTCACCCGGTCGGTCGACGGCTACCGCTCCTACTGGGAGCGGTGGGCGCAGCCGTGGGAGTTCCAGGCGCTGCTCAAGGCGGTGCCCGTGGCCGGCGACCCCGATGTCGGCCGCGCCTGGGCCGAGGCGGCGGCGGCCGCCCTCTGGGGCCGGCCCCTCACCGCCGACGACCTGCGGTCGCTGCGGTCGCTCAAGGCGCGCGCCGAGGCCGAGGTCCGGCGCCACGGGGCCGCCGAGCGCGAGATCAAACGTGGCCCGGGCGGCATCCGCGACATCGAGTTCGCCGTGCAGACGCTGCAGCTGGTCCACGGCGGCCCCGACCCCGCGCTGCGCTCGCCGACCACGCTCACCGCGCTGGCCGAGATGGCCGACGCCGGCTACGTCGCCGGCGACGACGCGGCCGGCCTGACCGGCGCCTACCGGTTCCTGCGCCGGGTCGAGCACGCCCTGCAGATCGAGGAGGAGCAGCAGACCCACACCGTGCCGGCCGACCGCGACCACCGGCGGCGCATCGCCCGGGTGCTCGGCTACCGCGGCAGCCCGCAGGCCAGCGAGACCGAGGCGTTCGACGCCGACCTGGCCCGGCAGCGGAACCTGGTGCGGCGGGTGCACGAGCGGCTGTACTTCCGCCCCCTGCTCGACTCGCTGGCGGGCGCGGGACGGCTGTCGCCCGAGGCGGCCGCGGGGGCGCTGGCCAGCTTCGGGTTCGCCGACGTCGAGCGCACGCGGGCTGCGGTGCGCGAGCTGACCCGGGGGCTCACCCGCTCGTCGCGGATGATGCAGCAGCTGCTGCCCCTGGTGCTCGACTGGCTGTCGACCTCGCCCGATCCCGACCTCGGCCTGCTGGGCCTGCGCAAGCTGGCGGCGGGCGAGGCGGCCACCATGGCGCTGGCCCACGCCTTCCGCGACAGCCCGGACGTGGCGCGCCACCTCTGCGAGCTGCTGGGGACCAGCGCGCTGCTGGGCGACATCCTGGCGGCCAACCCGGATCTGATCGAGCGCCTCGCCGACGAGCACCGGCTGCGGACCCAGGGCCGCGACGCGCTGGTCGGCTCCGCGGCCAGCACCGTCGGGTGGCGGCCTGCGGTGGGCGAGCGCCAGCGGGCGCTGCGCCGCTGGCGGCACCGGCACCTCGTCGGCATCGCGGCGCGAGACGTGTTCGACCACGCGGACGTCGGCACGGTCGGCTCCGACCTGACCGCCCTGGCCGAGGCGTCCGTCGAGACGGCGCTGGCCCAGCTCGATCCCCAGGTGCCGTTCGCGGTTGTGGCGCTCGGCCGGTTCGCGGGCGCCGAGCTGTCCTACGCCAGCGACCTCGACGTGCTGTTCGTCCACGGCGCCGCGGGCGACGACCGGGCCCGGGTGGCCGACCACGACGAGGGTTTGCGGGTGGCCGCGGGCGTGGTGCGCTTCCTGGCCGGGGACACGCCCGCCAACCGGATCTACGAGGTCGACGCCACGCTGCGGCCCGAGGGCCGCCACGGCCTGCTGTCGCGCACGCTCGAGGGCTACGCCGCGTACCTCGACCGGTGGGCGCAGACGTGGGAGCGCCAGGCCTTCACCCGGGCCCGGCCGGTGGCGGGCGACGAGCAGCTGGGCCGGCGGTTCCTCGACCTGCTCGACGGGGCCGTGTGGGGCCGCCCGTTCACCGCAGTGGACGAGCGCGAGGTGCGCCGCATGAAGGCCCGGGTCGAGCGCGAGCGCATCCCCCCGGGCGAGGACCCCGAGTTCCACCTGAAGCTCGGGCGGGGATCGCTGTCGGACGTCGAGTGGACGGTCCAGCTCCTGCAGCTCCGCACCGGGACCCGGGCGCCCTCGACGATGGGCGGGCTGGCCGCGCTGGAGGCCGCAGGGGTGGTCGACGAGGACGACGCCGCCGTGCTGGCCGCGGCCTACCGGTTCTGCGAGCGGGCGCGGAACCGCTGGTGGCTGGTGGGCTCCGCCCCCACCTCGGCCGACGCGCTGCCGGGCCGGCCGGACGACCTGCTGCACCTGGCCCGCTCGCTCGGCACGACGCCGAGCGACCTGCGCGAGGACTACCGCCGCGTCACCCGGCGGGCCCGGCGCGTCGTCGAGCGGCTGTTCTACGGGCACGCCTGAGCGGCGCGCCCGACCCGCGTGGCGGGCGTCACCCGTCGCGCGATGATGACGACGCTGTCAGCTGCTGGAGGAGCCATGCCGGTCACGCCCGAGGTCCGATCGATCCTCGACTTCATCGAGGCCGCCGGGGGACCGCCGCCCGATGATCCCTCGCCCGAGGAGATGCGCGAGAGCTACACCGCCCTCAACGCGCTGGCCAGCCGGCCCGAGGTGGTGTCGGTCACCGACAGGGTCGTCCCGGGCCCGGCGGGCGACGTGCCGGTGCGGGTGTACGTGCCCACCGACGAGCCCGGTCCCCGGCCCGTGCTCGTCTACTTCCACGGCGGCGGCTGGGTGATCGGCGACCTCGAGACCCATGACGGCACCGTCCGGGCGGTCGCCAACGGCAGCGGCGTCACCGTCGTGTCGGTCGACTACCGGCGGGCCCCCGAGCACCCGTTCCCGGCGGCCGTCGACGACGCGCTGGCCGCCGTGCGGTGGGTGGCCGACAGCGCCGCCGAGCTCGACGTCGATCCGGCCCGGCTGGCCGTGGCCGGCGACTCCGCGGGCGGCAACCTGGCCGCCATCGTCGCCATCGAGCTGCGCGACACCCCGGTCGACCGCGCCTTCCAGCTGCTCGTCTACCCGGTCACCGACGGGACGTTCGCCCATCCCTCGATGGACGAGAACGCCGAGGGCTACCTCCTC
>DASTFE010000335.1:0-18296 GCA_035708905.1 Acidimicrobiales bacterium
GCCGCCCGCAGCGACCGCGTGGTGCGCCTGCTCGACGGGCGCCTGGTGGACGGCGCGGCCGGCGCCGCCGATGCGGTCGGCGCAGGTGATGCCGCCGGTGCCGGCGATGCTGCGGGCGCGGACGTCCCCGCCGGGCCGGCCCCGGCGGCCGGCCGGGGCTGAGGCGCCGGCGTGCGGCTCGCCCGGCTGCTCGCCCTGCGACGGCTCCGCCTGCGCCCACTGCGTGCCGTCCTCGCGGTGGTGGCGGTCGCCGCGGGCAGCGCCATGGCCGTCAGCGTGCTCGTCGTGCGGGCGAGCGCCGCCTCGTCGGTCGAGGCGTACGGTCGCGCGCTGGGCGGGCCGGCCGACCTGCGCGTGGTCGGCCCGGTGCGGCGCGGCGGCCTCGAACCGTCGGTCGCCGACGCCGTCGCCCGCGTCGAGGGTGTCGCCGCCGCGGTCCCGGTCGTGCAGGCCGTGTCGCTCGCCGAGGTCGAGCGCGGTGGCGGCACCGGGGTCGTCGAGCAGCCGGTGACGGTGCTTGGGGTCGACTGCCGCGTCGAGGCGCTGATCGGCGACCTCGGCTGCACCGGCGCCGCCGTCGCCGACCGGGGCGACCGGCCCCTGGCCGTCGGGCCGGGGGTCGACCCGGACGCCCGCGTCCGCACCCAGGGCGACAGCGTCGCGGTGGCGGGCACGCCCGTGCTCGACGACCTCGGCGGCCTCGGCGAGGGCCGCGTCGTGGTGTTCGGCCTCGCCACCGCCCAACGCCTCTTCGAGCGGGACGACCGGCTCGACGCGGTCTACGTCGCCGCCGAGCCGGGCGCCGACCTCGGCGCGTTGCGCGCCCGCCTGGCCGCGGTGGCCGGCCAGCAGAACGACGTGCTCGACGCCCGCCAGGGGCCACCCGAGGTCGCCGTCGCACTGGCCGACGCGCTACCGATGTTCACCCTGATCGCGGTGCTGGCCCTCGGCATCGGCGGGATGCTCGTCCACAACACCGCGGCCCTGTCGATCGAGGAGCGGCGGCTCGACCTGGCGGTGGTCAGCGCCCTCGGTGGGCGGCCCCGCACGCTCGCCGCCGCGGTGCTGGCCGAGGCGGCCGCAGTCGGAGCGCTGGGTGGGGCGGTCGGTGCCGCCGCGGGTGCCGCAGTGGCAGCCCCGATCGTGGCCAGCCTGTCGTCCTACACCGAGCGGCGCGCCGGCATCCCGCTGGCGGTGCACGTGAGCTGGTCGGCGCTCGCCGCGGCCGTGGTGCTCGGTTTGGTGGTGTCGGTGGCCGCCGCCTGGTTCCCCGTGCGGCGCGCCCTGCGGGCCGACGTGGCGGCCGAGCTGTCCCACCGCGACCGGCGCGCCGAGGCCGCGGCCCCGGCACTGCTGCGGCGGGCGGGGGCGTGGGGGGCCGGCACTGCCGCCGGCCTGGTGGCCATCGAGCTCGGCACCCGCGACGGCGGCATCGACCGCTGGCAGGTGCCGGCGGGCGCTCTGGGGTTCGCGGCGACCACCCTCACGCTGATCATGGTCGGCGCCCTGCTCGCACCGCTCGCCCTGCGCCCGCTCGGGCGGGTCGCCGGGCGCACGGCCGCCGGGCGCCTCGCCGTGGCCAACCTGCGGGGCGACCCCCGCCGCACGGGCGTGATGGTGGTGGCGGTGGGCGCGGCCTCGACCACCGCCTTCCTGACCGCCAGCTACGTCAACGGCGCCCGGTCGGCCATCACCGCCGACGTGGTCGGCAACCTCGAGGGCGTGCAGGTGACGGTCGTCGGCGAGGGGGCGAACGCCAGCCTCGACACCGGGATGTCGCCCGAGCTGCTGGCCGCGCTCGACAACGTGCCCGGTGCCCAGCCCGTCGCCCGCCGCGGCGCCCAGGTGCTGACCGGCACCCGGCCCGGCGAGCTGATGTGGGTGACCGCCGCGCAGGACCCGTGGCTCGACCAGTCGACCGTGCGCGGCGCCATCGACGGCGAGGCGTTCGACCGCGGCGCGGCGTGGATCAACACGGCACTCGCCCGCGACACCGGCCTGCGGCCCGGCGACGCCGTGCGCCTGCCTGCGCCCGGCGGCGTGGTGGAGGTGCCGGTGCAGGCGGTGGTCGACGGTGGTGCCACCCGGGCGGTGCAGATCCCCTGGGACCTCTACACCCGGCACTACGAGGTGCCTCCGCCCCGGGTGGTGGTCGTCGAGCCCGCGCCGGGCAGGTCGCTCGCCGCGCTCGAGCGGGCGGTCGTCGACCACGTCGCCGCGGTGTCCGATCGGGGCGGGCTGCCCGACACGCAGGTCGAGGTGCTGCTGCCCGGCGAGGTGGCGGCGCGGTCGGCCCGTGGCGTGGCCCGCGAGTTGGCGCCGTTCTGGACGCTCCAGCGCAGCCTCACCGCGGTCGCCTTCGTCGCCGTGCTGTCGACGCTGCTGCTGGTGGGCGTCCAGCGCCGGCGCGAGATGGCGACGCTCGGGGCCGTGGGCATGGAGCCGGCGACCCTGCGGCGCATGGTGCTGGCCGAGGCGGGACTGGTCGCCGTGCTGGCGCTGGGGCTGTCGGCCACCGGGGGCCTGGTGATGCTGTGGGCGCTCCACCGGGTGGCGCCCCTGCTGATCGGCTGGGCCACCCCGCTGGCACCCGACTGGTGGGCGCTGCTCGCCTGGGGCGCGGTGTCGCTGGCCGTGGCGCTGATGGCCGCTGTCTGGCCCGCCTGCCGCGCGGCCCGCACCGAGGTCGCGGCGGCGCTGCAGGCCGAGTGACGGCTGAGGCGCCGGCTGGGATCAGCCGTGCAGCGCGGCGGTGACGGGCGCCAGCCGGACGGGGTCGGCGAGCGCGTGGATGTGCTCGATGACGCCGTCCCGGATGGTGAGGCTCAGGACGGCCGCCACCTGGCCGTCCCGCAGGGCGAGGATGCTCGGCTGGTGCGGCGTGGGCACGGGCAGCAGCGTCACGCCGGCGTCGGGGCCGAGGAACCGCAGCGCCCCCCGGGCGACGCGGGCGCGGCCCACGAACCCGCCGACCGCTCCGGCGCGCCCGCCCAGATCGGCGTCGCCGGCCACGTCCGGGTCGAGCACCGCCAGCAGGGCGTCGAGGTCGCCGGTCGTGACCGCGGCCACGAACCGCTCGGTGACCCGGCGCTGCTCGGCCGACTCGACGGCGAAGCGGGCCGGGCCGGCGTCGCTGCGGACGTGGCGGCGGGCGCGGCTGGCGAGCTGGCGGCAGGCGGCAGGCGAGCGCCCGACGATGCCGGCGATGTCGTCGAACGAGATCTGGAACACGTCGTGCAGCACGAACGCGGTGCGCTCGGCCGGGCTCAAGCGCTCGAGCACGACCTGCAGGGCCAGGCGCACGCTGTCGTCGAGCGTCACCCGGTCGGCCGGGTCGACTCCCCGGTCGGGCGTCGCGGCCGCCGGCGCGTCGCGGGCCGGTGCCGGCGCCGGCTCGTCGAGGGGGCCCTGCCGCCGGCGCCGCGCCGACCTGAGCTGGTCGAGGCACAGGCGGCTGGTCACCGTGACCAGCCAGGCCCGCACGTCGTCGATCTCGTCGACGTCCTGGCGCAGCAGCCGGGTGAACGCCTCCTGCACGACGTCCTCGGCGTCGCCCAGGTCGCCGAGCATGCGCAGCGCCACGTCGAGCACGTAGCGGCGGTGCTCGCGCCAGGCGTCGCCGAGCAGCGCGGCGGCCCGAGGCTCGATGTCGACGCGGTCGTCCCGGTCGTGTCCCATGCCCAGAGGACGATCGGGCCGGCCGGGATGTGACACCGGGCGGGTCAGGTGCGGATGTCCACCGGCCGGCTGACCTCGGCGAAGAAGTCGTTGCCCTTGTCGTCGACCACCACGAAAGCGGGGAAGTCCTCGACCTCGATGCGCCAGACGGCCTCCATGCCCAGCTCGGGGTACTCGAGCACCTCGACCTTGCGGATGCAGTCCTGCGCCAGCCGGGCCGCCGGGCCGCCGATCGAGCCGAGGTAGAACCCGCCGTGCGCCTTGCAGGCGTCGGTCACCCGCTGGCTGCGGTTGCCCTTGGCCAGCATGACCAGGCTGCCCCCGGCCTCCTGGAACTCGTCGACGTAGGCGTCCATGCGGCCCGCGGTGGTGGGGCCGAACGACCCCGAGGCCATGCCCTCCGGCGTCTTCGCCGGCCCGGCGTAGTAGACGCAGTGGTCGCGCAGGTAGGCGGGCATGCCCTCGCCCGCGTCGAGCCGCTCCTTGATCTTGGCGTGGGCGATGTCGCGGGCCACCACCATCGGGCCCGACAGCGACAGCCGGGTCTTCACCGGGTAGCGGCTCAGCTCGGCGCGGATGACGTCCATCGGCTGCGACAGGTCGATCCGCACCACGTCGGGCCCCAACGCCGCGTCGTCGACCTCGGGCAGGAAGCGGGCGGGGTCGTGCTCGAGCTGCTCGAGGTACACGCCGTCGTGCGTGATCTTGGCCAGGGCCTGCCGGTCGGCCGAGCACGACACGGCCAGCGCCACGGGGCACGACGCGCCGTGGCGGGGCAGGCGGACGACCCGCACGTCGTGGCAGAAGTACTTGCCGCCGAACTGGGCGCCGATCCCGAACTGCTGCACCTGGGCCAGGATCTCGGCCTCGAGCTCGACGTCGCGGAACCCGTGGCCCAGCTCGGTGCCCGCGGTGGGCAGCGAGTCGAGGTAGCGGGTCGACGCCAACTTGGCCGTCTCGACCGCCATCTCGGCCGACGTGCCGCCGACGACCACGGCCAGGTGGTACGGCGGGCAGGCGGCGGTGCCGAGCGCGCGCAGCTTCTCGTCGAGGAACCGGCGCAGGCTGTGCGGGTTGAGCAACGCCTTGGTCTCCTGGAACAGGTAGCTCTTGTTGGCCGAGCCGCCGCCCTTGGCCATGTAGAGCAGCTTGTAGGCGTCGCCGTCGACCGCGGCGATCTTGATCTCCGCCGGCAGGTTGGTGCCGGTGTTGACCTCGTCCCACGTGGTCAACGGGGCCATCTGGCTGTAGCGCAGGTTGTCGCGCTGGTAGGTCTCGTGGATGCCCCGGGCGATGGCCTCCTCGTCGCCCCCGCCGGTGAAGACGAACTGGCCCTTGCTGCCCTTGACGATGGCCGTCCCCGTGTCCTGGCACATCGGCAGCACGCCGCCGGCCGAGATGCAGGCGTTCCTCAGCAGGTCGAGCGCGACGAACCGGTCGTTGGCCGACGCCTCGGGATCGTCGAGGATGGCGCGGAGCTGGGCCAGGTGACCGGTCCGGAGGTAGTGGGCGATCTCGTGCATGGCCAGCGCGGAGAGGCGGGTGAGGGCCTCGGGCTCGACCGTGAGGAACCGGTGGCCCCCGGCCGTGAACGAGCCGACGCCCTCGGACGACACGAGCCGGTAGGTCGTCTCGTCGGGGCCGAGGGGCAACAGCTCGGTGAACGCGAACTCGGTCATACCGCCGGGAAACGTAGGCGGGCCGTGGTCCGCGGGGCACGTTCGGGGACATCGCCCGGTCGGCTGGGTACCGTCGGCTACGTGACCACCGACCTGGGCGACGACGAGTTCCGCATCGAGCACGACACGATGGGCGAGGTGCGGGTGCCCGCCGCGGCACGGTGGGCGGCGCAGACCCAGCGGGCCGTCGAGAACTTCCCCGTCTCCGGCGTGCGGCTCGAGCGGTCGCTGATCGCCGCGCTGGCCCGCATCAAGGGCGCGGCCGCCATGGCCAACGCCGAGCTGGGCGTGATCGAGCCCGACGTGGCCGAGGCCATCGTGGCGGCCGCCGCCGAGGTGGCCGAGGGCGGCCACGACGACCACTTCCCCGTGGACGTGTTCCAGACCGGGTCGGGCACCAGCTCGAACATGAACGCCAACGAGGTCGTCGCCCAGCTCGCCTCCGAGCGGCTCGGGCGCCCGGTGCACCCCAACGACGAGGTCAACGCCTCGCAGTCGTCCAACGACGTGTTCCCGTCCGCCATCCACGTGGCGGCGGCCGAGCAGGTCAGCGTCGCGCTGCTGCCCGCGCTCGAGTACCTGCGGGGGGCGTTCCGGGCCAAGGCCCAGGAGATGGCCACCGTGGTGAAGTCCGGCCGCACCCACCTCATGGACGCCACGCCGGTCACCCTCGGTCAGGAGCTCGGCGGGTACGCCGCCCAGGTCGACAACGCCGCCGACGCCATCCGCGCCACCCTGTCCGCGGTCGGCGAGCTGCCGATCGGCGGCACGGCCGTGGGAACCGGGCTCAACTGCCCGCCGGGGTTCGCCGCCGCCGTCGTCACCCGCCTGGCGCGCGACCTCGAGCTGCCGCTGACCGAGGCCTCCGATCACTTCGCGGCCCACGGCGCCCGCGACGCGCTCGTGACCCTGTCCGGCGCACTGCGCACGCTGGCCGTGGCGCTCATCAAGATCGGCAACGACCTGCGGTGGATGGCCAGCGGCCCCCGTACCGGGCTGGCCGAGATCCGGCTGCCCGACCTGCAGCCTGGCTCGTCGATCATGCCCGGCAAGGTCAACCCGGTGATGGTCGAGGCGCTGACCCAGGTATCGGTGCAGGTCATCGGCAACGACGCCGCCGTGGCCTTCGCCGGCTCGCAGGGCAACTTCGAGCTGAACGTCTACCTGCCCGTCATCGCCCGCAACCTGCTGGAGTCGATCCGCCTGCTCGCCAACGTCACCCGCCTGTTCGCCGACCGGTGCGTGGCCGGCATCGAGGCCGACGTCGAGCGCTGCCGGGCCTACGCCGAGTCGAGCCCGTCGCTGGGCACGTCGCTCAACCCGTACATCGGCTACGAGGCCGCGGCCGACGTGGTCAAGGAGAGCGTGCGCACCGGCCGCAGCGTGCGCGAGATCGTGGTCGAGCGCGGCCTGCTCACCGACGAGGAGGTCGACGTGGCCCTCGACGTGCTCGGCATGACCGAGGGCGGCGTCCGCCGCTGACTTCCCCGGCCGGCGGGTGGTCCCGAGGCGATGGCGGTCGGCCGGACCCCGCCGGCGTCCGGCCGGCGTCCGGCCGGTGGGGTGGTCCCGAGGCAATGGCGGTCGGCCGGGACCCCGCGAGGCGATAGCAGTCGGCCCCCGACCCCTAGTGCCTCGAGACCCAGGCAGCGGTCGCCATTGCCTCGGGACCCGCACGGCATCGCGGCCCCGCCGGTCGGCGCCGTCAGGTGCCGAGGGCGGGGGAGCCGGCGTAGGGGCGGGGGTCGCCCGGGCCCGGGATGTTGGGCCGCGACCAGCTCATGGCCTTGCCCAGCTCGGAGGCGACCGCCTTCCACTCGGGCGGGTCCCACCCCTCGGCCACCGCGGCCACCGAGCGGTCCTGGCGCAGGTGGACGAACGCCGGCAGCTCGTTGAGGCCCAGCGCCTTCACCAGGTCGCGGTCGGGGTCGGCGAAGGTGAGGATCCGCTGCGCCCACGGGCCGAGGAACTCGCGGGCGTCGTCGGCGTCGGCCGTGACGACGAAGGCGATGCGGCAGTCGGCCCCCCGGAAGTCGTCGAGGATGCGCCCCGCGGTCTCGAGCAGCCACGCGCTCTCGTAGGTGTACGGGTCGAGGATCACGGCGGCGAGGTGGAAGGTGGTCAGCCAGCCGTCGAGCGTGCGCGGCTCACCGTCCAGCGGCGCGAGCTCCAGGTCACCAGGGGGGTCGGTAGCCACGGGCGAGAAAGGTAGTGGATCGGGTTCTGGCCGATCAGATCCCGCCGGATCCCGGCGGACCGCAGCCGGCGGGCCGCGCACCACTAGGTTGCGCTGCCATGATCGAAGACACCGGGTTCAGGATCGTCTACTTCCTGCACATCCTCACCGTCGTGGTGGCGTTCGCGCCGACCGTGATCGCCGTGCTCCCGGGCGGCCGCGACGGCACCCTCGGTCTGATCGACCGCGCCGGCCGCCAGGTCTACGCCCCGGCCCTGATCCTGGCCGGGCTGTTCGGCATCCTGGCCATCGTCACCAGCGACGACGTCTTCGAGTTCGACCAGACGTGGATCTCGCTGGCCTTCGTGGTGTGGATCGCGATGAACGGCGTGTACCACGCCCTGGTGCTGGCGGGTCAGCGGCAGAACGACGACTCGAAGGTCAACAACGGCCAGGCGATCATGACCGTGCTGCTGCTGATCATGCTGTACCTCATGATCTGGAAGCCGGGCTGGCCGTGACCCCGGCCTGATCCGCCCGGGCCGCCGGCCGCCCGGTAGCGTCGGGCGGGTGCACCCGATCGAGCGGCTGCGTGCCGTGGCCCGGGCCCGCGAGGTCGACCAGGCCCTGCTCGCCCGCGAGGCCGCCGCCGTGCTGGGGTCGTTCGCCGGCGACCTGCCCGGCCTCGTCACGTCGTGCCGCCGCCTGATCGATCGCCACCCGACGGCGGGCGCCCTGTGGTGGGCGTGCTCGCGGCTGCTGGCCGCCGGTGACGTCCGGTCCGAGGCCCGGGCGATCGCCCACGACCTGCGCGACGAGCCGGCCACCACCGCGCTGAGCCTCGACCTGCCCGGTGGGGCGGTGGTGGCGGTCGTGCCCGACCCGGCCGGCGGGTCCGAGCTGGCGGGTGAGCTGAACGCGTGGAGGGACGACCTGGTGGTCGCCCACAGCCCCGGCGCGCTGCACGCCGAGCGCGACGAGCCCCGGGTCCTGCTGGTCGAGGCGGGAGCCGCCGGGCCCGACGGCTTCGTGGCCGAGGGCGGCACGGGCGACGAGATCGCCGCCGCCCGCGAGGCCGGCGTGGCGGTCTGGTTGGTCGTCGACGTGGGCCGCCGCCTGCCCCGCCCCCTGTTCGACGCCCTGGTGGCCCGCGCCCGGTCGCCGGCGCCCGCCCACGGCACCGCCGCCCCGCCGATCGAGGTCGTCGCGGCCGGGTCGGCCGAGCGGGTCGTCGAGCCCCGCCGCGTCGATTGCCCGGTGGCCCCCGAGCTGCTGCGCGCCCCTGGCGGCTGGTAGACGCCGCCCGACCGCCGCCATGCACCACTCGTGCTACCCGAGCGCCGCTCACACGGCGCGACCCCGACGGTGCTGAGGCCGCGGATGCCGCAGCCCTTGGCCGGCGTCGAGCCGAGCCCGGCCACCGGCGAGGCCGCCTGGCTCGTGGACTCGCTCCACCCGTTCGGCCAGGGCGACACCGGGTCGGTGGTCCCCTCCGGGTTCGAGGCGTATGCCCGGATCGAGCACGACCCCGGCCCACCGGATCGGGATCCCCACGAGGGCGGGCTCGACGTCGCCGCCGTGCGGGCGCTGGCGGACCACCTCGTGCCCGCCACCGCGACGCCGGACGACTGCTGGTTCTGCCTGTGGGTCGGCTACGGATCGGTGGCAGGACGAGCGGCCGGCCGCCCGGACGAGCCCGGCGTGGCCGCCTGGGTGCGCTGGCGGTGGTACCAGGCCCGGCGGCCGGCGGACACTTGGTACGTCGTGGGCAGCCGGTCCGGGTGGCGCGCATGGGTGCACAAGTGGCTCGCATTGTGGCGCCTGCGCCGGCGCGGGAGGCGATGGTCCCGGCGCATCCGGGCGGTGACCCGCCGCTGCGGCATCGTGACCACGCCCGAGCGCGAGTACCTGCTGTTCCGCGGCCCGGTCGTGGCTGCAGCCTCCGCGGCGGTCCCAGCACCGTGGCCCCTGTGGGGCGGCAGCACGCTCGACCTCGACGACGGTGCGCTCGACGGCCCCAACCTGTGGTGGCCGGCCGACCGGGCCTGGGTGGTGGCCTCGGAGATCGACCTCACGTGGACCTACCTCGGCGGCTCTCGGGCGATCGTCGACGCCGTCGTGGGGGACCGACGCTTCACCGCCCGCCGCGTGGAGCTGTCCGAGCCGATCGCCGGCGGCGCTGCCGGCCCGCGGCTCGAGTAGCGTCGGACGCATGGGCGACGACGTGCTGGGCGTGCCCGATCCCCAGGTCGACGTGCCGCTCTACGCGCTGTCGGCGGTGGTCTACGCCGAACGTGGGGACGAGATCCTGCTGCTGAAGCGCGCCGGTGGCGCGCTGTCGGGCCAGTGGTTCCTCCCCGGCGGTGCGGTCGAGCGGGGCGAGCTCCCCGAAGTGGCCGCCCGCCGTGAGCTGGCCGAGGAGACGGGGCTCGAGATCGAGGGCGAGCTCGAGCTGGTGGGCGCGTACCCCATGTGGGTCTACGGCGGAGACTGCCTGCAGCTGTCGTACCGCGGGCGGGTGGCGGACGGCGACGTGGTCGTCAGCCACGAGCACGAGGCGGCCCGCTGGGTCGACCCGGCGCGCACCCGCGCCGGCCTCACCGACGAGGTGATCGCCACGATCGCGGGCGGCGACGAGCGGGTGGGCGCGCTGGTGCGCCACATCCGCACCGACCTCGACCGCTACCTGGCCCGGGTCGGCCGAGCCTGAGGCCTGCGGCTTGGGTAGCGTCGGCGCATGGGTGAGATCGTCGAGTTCCCGAGCAACGGCAGCACGGCCCAGGGGTACCTCGCGGTGCCGGAGGGGGGCGGCGGCCTGCCGCTGGTGGTGATCCAGGAGTGGTGGGGCCTCGTGCCCCACATCCAGGACGTGTGCGACCGGTTCGCGGCCGAGGGCTTCGTGGCCCTCGCGCCCGACCTCTTCCACGGCGAGACTGCCAGCGAGCCCGACGAGGCCGGCAAGCTGATGATGGCGCTCAACGTCGAGCAGGCGGCCCGTGACATGAGCGGCGCGGTCGACAAGGTGGCCGAGGTGGCCGGCAGCGACCGGGTGGGGGTCACCGGGTTCTGCATGGGCGGCGGCCTGGCGCTGGTGGTGGCGGCGCGGCGGCCCGACAAGGTCAAGGCGGTGGTGCCGTGGTACGGGCTGATCCCGTGGCCGAACGCCGAGCCCGACTGGTCGCAGCTCGACGCCAAGGTGCTGGGCCACTACGCCGGCAACGACGGGTTCTTCGGTCCCGACCAGGTGGCCCGCCTGCAGCAGACGTTCGACGAGCTCGGCAAGGATGCGCGCCTGCACGTGGTGCCCGGTGCCGACCACGCCTTCTTCAACGACACCCGGCCCGAGGTGCACGACCCCGAGGCGTCGCAGGCCTGCTTCGCCGAGACGGTCGACTTCCTGCGCGCCACGCTGGGCTGAGCGCGGTGAGCAATGTGATCGCGGTGATCGCGAGGTGAGCGACGTCGTCGAGCGGTACCTCGCGCTCGGGCTGCGGCTCGGGCGCCACGTCGACGGCTTCGTCGACGCCTACTACGGCCCGCCCGAGCTGGCGGCGCGGATGGACGCCGAGCCGGCGCGGCCGCCGGCCGAGCTGGCGGCCGAGGCCGGGCGGCTCGTGGCCGACCTCGACGCCGGCGACGGCGCCGGCACCGGGCCGGGAGCGCTCGACGCGGGACGCCGCCGCTGGCTGCGGGCCCAGGCGCTGGGACTGCGCACCACCGCCCGCCGCCTGGCCGGCGAGGCGGTCGCCTACCTCGACGAGGTCGAGCTGTGCTACGGGGCCCGGCCCGCCCCCGTGCCCGAGGACGACTTCGCCGCCGCCCACCGCCGGCTCGACGCCGTGCTGCCGGGCGACGGCCCGCTGCGCGACCGCTACATCGCCTGGCGCGAGGCCCACGCCGTGCCGCCCGACCTGCTGGAACCGGCGATCCGGTCGCTGGCCGACGACCTGCGCGAGCGCACGCAGCGGCTGTTCGGCCTGCCGGAGGGCGAGCACGTCGAGTGGGTGTTCGAGACGGGCAAGCCGTGGTCGGGCTTCAACTACTACGAGGGCGGTCTCCGCAGCAGGGTGGCGATCAACCTCGACCTGCCCGTGCTGTCGCTGTCGCTCGGGCAGCTGGTCGCCCACGAGGCCTACCCGGGCCACCACACCGAGCACTCCCGCAAGGAGGTCGGCCTCGTCCGCCGGCGCCGCTGGCTCGAGGAGACGATCTTCCTCGTCGGCACCCCGCAGTGCACGTTGGCCGAGGGCCTCGCCGACCTGGGGGTCGAGGTGGTGCTCGGCCCGCAGCCCGAGCCGGCCGTCGCCGAGCACCTGGCCCCACTGGGCATCCGCTACGACGCGGAGGTGGCCGCCGCGGTGGCCGAGGCCGCCGAGGCGCTGGCGTGGGTGCGGTCGAACGCCGCCATCCGCCTCCACGACGGCGGGGCGGGCGAGGACGACGTGGTCGCCTACCTCGAGCGGTGGGCCCTGCTGCCCCGCAACCGGGCGAGCAAGGCCGTGTCGTTCCTCACCGACCCGACGTGGCGCGCCTACAGCCACTGCTACACCGAGGGCCTGCGGTCGTGCCGCGCCTGGGTGGACGGCGACCCCGCCCGGTTCGAGCACCTCATCACCGAGCAGGTGCTCCCCGCCGACCTGGCGGCCGCCGCGTGACCTCGGCGCCGACACCCCTTCTAAAACAGAAGATTCTTGACGAAATGCCATCCCACCTCTAACGTGAGGTTTGTTCACTTTTAGAGACTCCAGCAAGGAGGACGGCCGTGACGACAGACCGCACGCTCCTGATCGTCGGTGCCGGCCTCGCCGGGGCCAAGGCGGCCGAGGGCGCCCGTGGTGCCGGCTTCGACGGTCGTGTCGTCCTCGTCGGCGACGAGCAGCAGCTCCCGTACGAGCGGCCCCCGCTGTCCAAGGCCGTTCTGCGGGGGGAGGAGCCGCCGGAGACGGCACGGGTCCACGACGACGACTTCTACCGGGCCAACGCCATCGAGCTGCTGACCGGTCGCACCGTCGAGGCGCTCGACCTCGACGCTCGGCGGGCTCGCCTCGACGGCGACGAGTACCTCCCCTTCACCGCCGTCGTCCTGGCGACCGGCGCCGAGCCCCGGCGCCTCGACATCCCGGGCGGGGATCTCGACGGTGTCCACTACCTGCGAGAGGTCGCCGATGCCGTCCGGCTGCGCGACGCCATCCGGGGTGCGGGCCGCGTGGCGGTGATCGGCGCCGGTTGGATCGGCTCCGAGGTGGCGGCGTCGGCCCGGCAGATGGGTGCCGAGGTCGTGCTCGTCGATCCCGGTCCCGCGCCGCTGCGCCGCGTGCTGGGCGACGAGATGGGCGAGGTGTTCCGGCGCCTGCACGCCGACCACGGTGTGCAGTTGCGCCTCGAGAGCCAGGTCACCGCCATGGGCGGCGAGGACGGCGTCGACCACGTCGTCCTGCGCGACGGCCGGGTCGAGCCCGCGGATGTCGTCGTGGTCGGCATCGGGGTCGCTCCCCGCGTCGGTCTGGCGGCCTCGGCCGGCGTGGAGGTCGACGACGGCGTCGTGGTCGACGAGCACCTGCGCTCCAGCGCGCCGTCGCTGTACGCGGCGGGCGACGTGGCCTCCGCACGGCACCCGCTCTACGGGGTGCACCTGCGGATCGAGCACTGGGCCAACGCCCTCAACCAGGGCGTCACCGCCGGCGTCAACGCCGCCGGTGGGGACGAGACCTACGCGCGGCTGCCGTACTTCTTCTCCGACCAGTACGACCTCGGCATGGAGTACGTCGGCAACCACGAGCCCGGCGACGCGGTCGTCGTGCGGGGTGACGTCGCCGACCGCGAGTTCGTCGCCTTCTGGCACCGCGACGGCATCGTGACCGCAGCCATGAACGTCAACGTCTGGGACGTGGTCGAGGACCTCAAGGCCATCGTGACCGCCCGGCGTGCGGTCGACCCTGCTCGTCTCGCCGACCCTGCGGTCGCGCTCGGCGAGCTGGCGTCCTGACGTGGACTGGAGCGGGTGGGCGCTGTTCGGCCTCATCGCCACGGCCGCGCTCACCGTGGTCATGATCGCCGCCCAGTTGGGCGGCCGTACCCGCCTCGACCTGCCGCTGCTGCTGGGCACGATGGTGACCGAGGATCCCGACCGCGCCCGCGTCGCCGGGTTCTTCGTCCATCTCGCCATCGGCCAGGGCTTCGCGCTCGGCTACGCCGCGGCCTTCGCGTTGCTCGACCAGGCGACGTGGTGGATCGGCGGGCTGCTCGGGGCGCTCCACGGTGCCGTCGCCCTCACCGTGCTCGTCCCGCTGCTCGCCGGCGTCCACCCCCGCATGGCGTCGCACCGCGCCGGGCCCGGCTCCACGGCCGTGCTCGAGCCGCCTGGCCTCTTCGGGCTCAACTACGGCGCCGAGACGCCCCAGGTGGCGGCCGTCGCGCACATCGTCTACGGCATCCTGCTCGGCCTGCTGTTGACGGCCGGCTGATGTGACCGAGGCACGAGCGCGGCCGCAGCCGATCGCACCACCGATCGACGACTACGGCCTGGTCGGCGACACCCGGACCGCGGCTCTCGTCTCCAGCGACGGCGCCGTCGACTGGCTCTGCGTGCCCCGCTTCGACGGCGAGCCCGTCTTCGGGCGACTGGTGGGTGGGCCGGCGGCGGGGACGTTCCGGATCGGGCCCGACCTGCCGGCCCCGGTCGTCGCCCGCCGCTACCGGCCCCACACCGCCACGCTCGAGACGACCTGGGCGGTGGGCGACCGCCGCCTGAACCTGACGGACGCGATGGTCGCCGAGGTCGCAGGCCGCCTGCTCCCCGCCACCCTGCTCGTGCGCCGGGTCACGGCGACGGGCGGGCCCGTCGACGTGCGCGTCGAGCTCGTCCCCCGCCTGGGCGAGCACCACCGCCCGCCCCGGACCCGGCGCCGCGGCGACGGCCTCGTGTGCGACTGGGGGTCACTGGCGCTGTCGCTCGGCTGGACTTCCGGCGTCGACCTCGACACCGACCGATCCACCTCCCTCACGGTGACGCCGGAGCACCCGTTCACGGTCGTGCTGGGTGTGGCCGACCGTGAACCGCTGATCCACGTCGACCCGGCGGCGGCCGTCCGCGTGGTCGCCGAGGACGAAGCTCGGTGGTCGACGTGGGCGGCGGAGATCGACGAGCAGATCCCCTACCGCGACGCCGTCGTGCGCAGCCTGCTGACGCTTCGCCTGCTGACGTACTCGCCCTCCGGCGCGCCGGTCGCCGCCCCCACGACGTCCCTGCCCGAGCACCCCGGCGGCATCCGCAACTGGGACTACCGGTACGCCTGGCCCCGTGACGCCAGCATCGGCATCGCCGCCTTCCTCGCCGCCGGCAAGGTCGACGAGGCCCGGGGCTTCCTGGCCTGGCTGCTCCACGCCAGCCGGCTGACCCGGCCCCGGCTGCCGGCGCTGCTCACCCTGGACGGACGCTGGGTGCCGCGCGAGCGCGAGCTGCGCAACTGGCCCGGCTACGGCGGCAGCACACCGGTGCGCGTGGGCAACGGCGCCGCCCACCAGCACCAGCTCGACGGCTACGGCTGGGTGCTCGACGCCGCCTGGGTCCTGGTCCAGGCGGGCCACGGCCTCTACTCCGAGACCTGGCGGACCATGCGCGGCTTCGCCGACCTGGTGGCCAGGCGGTGGCGCGAGCCCGATGCGGGGATCTGGGAGGTCCGAGGGGACCCCGCCCACCACGTGCACTCCAAGCTCATGGGGTGGCTGGCCCTCGACCGGGCCCTTCGCATCGCCGACACCCATCGCGTCTCGGGCGCACAGCGGCGCCGGTGGGCGGCGGCGCGGGACGACATCGCCACGCAGTGCACGGCCGAAGGTTTCGACCCGGCCAGGTGCACGTACACCCGCAGCTACGGATCGGCCGATCTCGACGCGGCCGTGCTCGTCCTGCCGCTGCTGGGCATCGAGCCCCTCGACTCCTGCCGGACCCGGGGCACGATCGACGCCATCCGGGCCGAGCTGGGGGCCGGCGGCCCACTGATGTATCGCTACCCACCGGGACGCGACGGGCTGCCCGGGACCGAAGGGGCGTTCCTGCCCTGCTCGTTCTGGCTGGCGCAGGCCCTCGCCCGCACCGGCCGGCTGGACGAGGCGCACGAGCTGTTCCGGGCGCTGCTCGACCGGGCCAGCCCGCTCGGCCTCTACGCCGAGGAGGTGGATCCGGTCACGGGAGCCCAGATCGGCAACTTCCCGCAAGCGCTCACCCACGCGGCACTCGTGCAGGCCGCCCTCGCGCTCCGCGACGCTCCCGGCCCGCCGCGCTGACCGGTCAGGCTGGGTCTGCGGCGTGCGCCGGCGACGCCGGCGGCCTAGCGTGAGCGTGCAGCGGGTGACGGGCGGCGACCGGCTGCGCGAGGGCGGCGCCGCCGAGGGCGCGACACAGGCAGGGCTGGGGAACATGGGTGTGTCAGTGGGCATCGACCTGGCTGCGGCGGCGTGCGCCGCAGCCCGTGCCGAGGAAGGGCGAGCCGAGGCCTGCCCGATCGACGAGGGCGCCGTCGTACCTCCGCCGGGGGACGTCGACGGGACCGCATCGCTGCTCTCGGCGGTCGCCCGGCGGTGCGTGCCCGGCGACGCGCCCCCGGACGCGGTGGCGGTCACCTACCCGCCGACGCTCGAACCCGATGCGCTGGCGGCCAGGGCCCGGGCGGCGGCGGAGGCGTTCGACGCGCCGCTGCTGGTGCCGCGCCCGGTCGCCACGGCGGCCTGGTACGGCCATGACGCCACCGACGCGCCGACCCGGCTGCTCGTGGTCGTCCACGTCGACGCTACGGACCTCGAGGTGGCGGTGGTCCGCCGCGAGGCCGGGGCCCTCACGGTGGCGGGCGCCCGCGCCCTCGGCCAGCCGCCCACCGCCGAGACGCTCGACCGCGCCGCCGACCTGGTGGCCTCCGCCGGCGGGGGCCTCAGCGCCGATCGCGTCCTCCTGGCCGGCGGCTCGCCGCTGGTCGGCGACCTCGCCGGCCGCGTCGCGGCGGCGAGCGGTCAGCAGGTCGAGGTCGTCCGGCAGCCCGCCGGCGCCGCTGCGCTCGGCGCCGCGCTCCTGGCCGCCACGGCCGAGGGCCGCTCGACGTACGGGCTCGGCGCCGCCGCGGGCGCCGCGGGCGTCGCCACGATGCCAGCCGTCGTCGGGCCCGCCGGGGCACCGCAGGGTGCGTTGGGCGCGGCGCCCGCGGGCGGGGCGGTCGGCGCGGAGATCGGCGGGGTCGGGGGTGCCGTCGGCGACGCGGTCGGCACGCCCGCCGGCGGATCGGCGCGGCAGGCCGCCCGGCTGCACGGAGCGGGCGACGCTCCCGCCGGGTCGCCCGGTTCGGCCCTCGGCGGCGCCGTCGGGGCGAGCCGCCGCCTCCGGCTGCCGCTCGGGCGGCCGAAGCGGCCGGTGGCGGCGGGGCTCGCCGTGTTGGCGGGGGTGCTCGTGCTCGGCGCCGCCACGGTCGTGGCCGGCGGATCGGGCGGGGGCGACGGCGGGTCGGCGGTCGACGTCGCGACCGGCGGCGAGGCGTCCCCGCCGGACGGCGGGACGGCGACGTCGGGCGGCACCGCGGGCGGCACCGGCGGAGCCAAGCCGCCACCGGGCGACCCGGCTGCGTCCACCAGCACGACGGCGACGACGGACACCGATCCGGGCGCCGAGCCGGGCACCGGCTCGGGGACCACGGGCACGCCGGGCACGACCGGGGCGCCGGGGGCGCCCACTCCGGGAGGCCCGCCCCCGTCGGGGGCGACCACCACCACGGCGCCGCCCCGCGACACGGCCGGGCCGGCGATCACGGGGCTGTCACGCTCGCCCGCCGACATCGACGAGGGCGGCAGCGAGTTCTGCACCCGCCCGACGGTGAGCTGGGTGTCGGCGTCGGTCACCGACCCGTCCGGCGTCGCCACCGTCACCGCCCACTGGAGCACCAGCGGGGCGAGCGGGTCGGTGAAGATGAGCCTGGCCAACAACACGTGGCAGGCCGGCGTCGCCCCCGGCGTGATCCGCACGCTGCAGTACCCCAACACGGCGGCCGTCACCTGGTACGTCACCGCCACCGACGGGGCCGGCAACCGCGCCACGTCCGGATCGGGCCCGTCGATCACCCTCCACGGCTGCTGACGGGGGCGGGGCGGCCGCCCGGCGGGCGTTGGTCCCGCGATGGCACCGCTTCGTAGGGTGGGGGCATGCGCTCGCCGAAGGACTTCTTCCGACCCCTGGCGGTCGGCGCGCCCGAGCCGGTGCGCGAGATCCCGTTCCCGCCGTCACGGATGATCCACTTCTTCCCGGCGTCCAACCAGAAGATGGTGGCCAAGGTGCCCGACATGGCGGCCAAGGTCGACATCCTGCTGGCCAACCTCGAGGACGGCGTGCCGGCGGCCGACAAGGAGGCGGCGCGCGCCGGCCTGATCGAGGTCGGCAAGGCGTGGGACCCGTCCTGCGGCGCCCAGCTGTGGACCCGGGTGAACAGCCTCGACTCGCCGTGGGCCCTGGACGACCTCACCGCCGCGGTCACCGAGGTCGGCGACCGCCTCGACGTCGTCATGATCCCCAAGGTCGAGGGCCCCGAGGACATCCACTACGTCGACCGCCTCGTCGCCCAGCTCGAGGCCAAGGCCGGCCTCGACCGGCCGCTGCTGGTGCACGCCATCCTCGAGACCGCCCGCGGCGTCGCCAACGTCGAGGAGATCTGCGCCGCCAGCCCCCGCATGCAGGGCCTGTCGCTCGGCCCCGCCGACCTGGCCGCCAGCCGGCGGATGAAGACCAC